>JACQZS010000080.1 GCA_016213725.1 Acidobacteriota bacterium
AAGAAGGCCCAGCTCGATGTCGTGCCGGTCGACCCCAAGGCCTTCACCAAGGCCGCCAAGAAACTGAAGCTCGAAGTCGGACCCAAGCTCACCGCCATTGCCTGGGCCGGGGAAGACCGCCTCGGCGCCGCCGCCGACGCCGCCGCCAAGCTCGCCGCCGCCGGCATCGGCATTCTCGCCGCTCAGATCATCTGCTCCGGCGAAGGCCGCTTCGGCGCCCTCGTCCAGATCGCCCCCACCGACGTCAAAAAGGCCGCCAAACTCCTCTCCGCCTAAAAGCCATTTGCCGGTAAGTACTCGGGCGCATCGGCGAACGCCGCCGTTGCGCCCGATGCCACTTCATAGATCCTCTCGTGGCTCGCCACGGCCGCTTTCCCCATCTCCTCATAGGCCCGCTGGCAGATATCCAGAAAACCGATGTTGAAATTCTCCCCGTCGAATCGCCCCAGCGCGCTCTCGTCGTACATCGTGAACCAGTGCGCCCCCACGCAGTACGGCCCCGCCGCGGCGTCTTCCAAGTACACGCGGTAGGCCTTCGCCCGGTCCGCCTGCGTCCGCACGTGCATCAGGCCTGTCGATGGCAGGCCCACGTCCAGAGCGCCGAAATGCCACTCGCCCACCAGCACCGGCATGTGCAGCATTGCGTGAATCTGCTCCGCCGTGGCCCGCGGCAGCTTCCGCTGGTAGCAGTTCAGGCTGAATACGTCGAAGCTCTTCATCCCCCGCACCGCCCACTCCGGCGGAACCCCCGCCCACCGCATCCCCAGGTTCAGGTGGTTCGGATCCGCCTGCTTGCAGGCCTTCGAAATCGTCTGGAAATAGCGCTCCGCCATCACCACGCTGAACTCCCGCAGGTCCTCCATCGCCTGCTTCGGCAATACGCCCTGCCATCGCCCTCTCGCCACGCGCTCCAGCGTCGTCTCCACTCCCCACGCCTTCGATAGCGCGGCATCGCCTTCCCGCCGCGCCCGCAACCACTTCGCCAGCTCCTCCCGCGTCGCGCACGTCTCCGTCCCGTACAGCATCCCCGCCGCCGGCAGCTCCGAACTGAACGCCCACGTCGGCTCGTTCATCAGGAAATAGCCCAGAAACGCCTTGTCCTGCGCCGTCGTCTTCAGCGGCGCCGCATAATCCGCTGCATCCGCCTCAAACCCGGCTTGAAAGACATCCGGGAAATCGCGGTAGATCGTCCCGCACCGCCGCCCGTGGAAACTCATCGGCCGCACGTACGGGAACTGCGCCTTCGCGGCATACTGATAGTCGCTCCAGTTGCCCACAGTATTGAACCGCAGCCGCTTCATCTCGCCCAGCGCCACCTGCGCCCACTTCTCCCGCCATCCATCCTGCCCGAACACCCGGATCATGTTCGCCGCCAGGTAGTTCACCAGCTTCGTACCCGGCCTGCCGCCTTCCGCGCGCGGAAACGCATCGGCATACTCCGGCCGCTCCGGCAGCCATTTCAAGGCGCTCTCCAACCCATCCACCCGCGCATCGCAGTCCACCCGCACGCAATCCAGCCCGGTGGACCAGAACGCATACCCATCCGGATCCACCAGCCACCAGCGCCCGCCTTCTTCTTTCTTTCCGAAGAACCCCGTCCCCTCCGCCAGCTTCCGCGCCTTCCATCCGCCCCATTTCGTAAAGCCCTCCGGCCACTCCAGCTTCGGCGCGCTCTCCAGTTGTCCCGCCACCCTGGCCTTCAGCTCCGCCGTCGTCCGCGTCTTGCCCGGCCAGTCGTGAATCGCGCTTTGCCCAAACTCGTCCAGCAGCGCCCCCTTCGGCAGCACCAGTTCCGTCAACTTCGGCGGCGTCGACGCCACCGCCGTCAGCGGCGTCATGCACCACCTCGACGCCTTCAAACCCTTCCGGTGCACCGTGAACGTCATCCGGTCCACCTTGCTCAGGTCCACCCTCTCGCCGCCCACCATCGGCTTCAGAAACGCGCCTTCCCGGTCTGCCTGCCACATCCGCTGGTCCACCAGGCTCAGGTCCATCCGCACCCGGAACGATACCTGGTTCAGCCCGCCAAACGTATACCGGAACACCCTGCCCTGCTCGCCCTCGCGCAACGTGATCTGCCACGCCGTGAGGTCTTTCCCCTCCAGCAGCATGTCCGTCGTCAGCCACCTCGCCCGCGCCAGCGCGCCTGGCGCAAATGTGAACGCCATCCCGTCGCCCGTCTTCTCCGCCGTGAACCACCGCGCCGCCGGCAGCGGCGCCGTTCCGTCCTCTTCCTGCAGTCCCCCCACCGTCGTCCAGACTTCCAGCTTCTGCCCCGCCACACTCGCCGCGCCCGCCGCGCCCAGCGCGGCCACCTTCACAAAGCTTCTGCGTCTCATCCGGGTTCCAGCTACTTGACTACCAGACCCGGCCCGCCAATGACAACCCGCCCTTGAGCTATCATGGCCCGGTAGCACATGCCCGGGCTCTACTCCATTCTCGAGCGCTTGCGCCTCATGAGTCCCGCCACGCGCTCCCTCTTCGAACAGTCCCACTCGTTCGTCGACGCCGTCCACGGCTACATCTACGCCCGCTATACCCAGCCCTACGTCAACTTCCTCCTCAAACCCCGCCCCTCTGATCACAATCAGCCCGGCCCCAGCTCCAGCACGCGCTGGCTCGCCGATCACTACCACGCCAAGGTGCTCACTCCCGACCTCGCCCACTCCATCGTCGTGAACGAGCGAGTCATCCGCAAAGACCTCGAGCAGGTAGTCCCCTACCCCACAGCCCGCGAAATCGTCCTGAACGGCCCGCCCGATATCGCCGCCTACGAGTGCGTCTGCCGCCTCGCCCGCCCCTCGCCCTGCCAGCCCACCATGGTCTGCATGATCGTCGGCCAGCCCATGGTCGATCTCGTCCTCCAGCACCACCCCTCCGCCAGCCGCCGCCTCACCCAGCAGGAAGCCATCGATCTCCTCGAAGCCGAGCATGCCCGCGGCCATGTCCACACCGCCTGGTTCAAAGACGCCGTCCTCGGCCGCTTCTACGCCATCTGCAACTGCTGCTCCTGCTGCTGCGGCGGCATGCAGGGCCATCGCAACGGCGCGCCCTTCCTCACCAGCTCCGGCTACATCGCCGAATTCGACTCCGACACCTGCTCCCTCTGCGGAGCTTGCGTGGAAGCCTGCCCCTTCGAGGCCCTGAAGCTCGGCGGCGCCGAAATCGAACTGAACTGGGAAAAGTGCCTCGGCTGCGGTGTCTGCGAAGCCCTCTGCCCCTCACACTCCGCCGCCCTCATCCGCGACCAGCGCAAGGGCCTGCCCCTCGACGTCCGGACCCTCTAGTCAGCGCGCCGCCAGCCGCCGCGTCTCTGCAATCCGCCCATCCAGATCCGGATGCGATGAAAGCCACTCCGGCGGAGCGCCGCCCTCCTTGGTGGCCTCCCGCAGCGCCTCCAGCATCTCCGCCACCGCCCGCGGGTCGAATCCCGCCCGCCTCATCAGCTCCACGGCCCCGCGGTCCGCCTCCTCCTCATCGCCCCGCTGGTAGTGCAGCGCCGTCATCCCGCCGGCCAGTTGCGCCGCCAAACTCGAAGCGTCCCCCAACAACAGCGCAAACAATGCCTGCAAGGCAAATCCCCGGAACACCGCCTGCATCGAATGACGCTTCAGCACGTGCTGCATCTCGTGCGCCACCACCGCCGCCGCCAGTTCATCCCGGACCATCCGGCTCCTGATCCCCTCAAAGACGACTATCGAGCCGCCCGGCGCCGCAAACGCGTTCACCTCCTCGCCCGCCGCGCACCGCACTTCAAACTTGTACGGCGTTCCGCCGTCGATCGCCCGCTCCAGCCGCTGCGCCACCTCTCCCCAACAGGGCTTCGCCCCGGGCGCTAGCGAGGTCATCATCGCCTCGCCCAAGTGCTGCTCCCACTTCACCGGCACCAGCTTCGCCGCCGTCACCGCCGCCCAGGGCAAACCCCACGTCCAGATTCCATACACCCCATACCCCGCCGCCAGCGTCAGCGCCGCCAGCCACTGCATCGCATTCCGGTTCGAGGCGCCCGCCAATCCACCCGCCCTATTCGGCCCGGATGTCGATCTGGCCGATCCCGCCCTTCACGTTCAGCCGGATTGTTACCTTCGACTTCCCGTAGGCCTCGTTCACCCACCGGTTGCCGTCCCGCTTCATGCCCCGCACGTTGATCTCTCCAATCCCGCCCGCGGCCTCGGCCACCACGCCCACTTCCGTCGGCACAATCACCGTCGCCTGCCCCACTCCGCCACGGATGGCCACGTCGTAATCGTGCTTCGGATTGTTCCGCAGGTCCGCCTTCACCTCGCCCACCCCGATATTCATCTCCACGCTGCGCAGCGTCAACTCGCGCAGATCCAGCCTGCTCTCCCCCGCCCCGCACTTCACCGACAGGTCCAGCGGAAGATCTCCCGCCAGCTTCACGTCCCAGCGATTCACCAGATCGCCGATAATCTGTGTCGTCCCGTCCCGCTGTTCCACCGTCAGCTTCCGCCGGAAGCCGCTCTCGTCGAAGCGCACCTCGGGGTTGTACTCCGCCAGGTTCGTGGTGAACTCGGCCTCCATCATCTCGTGGGCTCCGCCGGAGACCTTCAACTCGCCCGCCGCCATGGAAATCTCGGCCCGCACCTGCTCCGCCCCGGCCGCCTTCGACTTGGCCACGATCTGCGTGTGCCGCTCCGTCGCGCCCACCATCAGGCGCTTGTGGGGGCCATTCCCGATGTGCGCTCCGCACCCAGCGCTGAGCACCAGCATTCCCGCAACGGCCAGCCGCCCTATTCTGTCTGCCATGACAACTCGGTCCTCCCTCTGTACTTACGCGAAAACCCGGCTTCTTGTTCCCACTCCACTCCGGCGGCGCATGCCGCCGTTTCGCGCGCCTTTGCGTATTTTACCGCCACCCCCGATATAATCCGGAGTTGGAGATCCCCCTATGACCACTCCTCGCCGCACTTTCCTGCGCACAGCTTCCGCTGCCATCGCTACCGCCCGCCTCCCCATTCTCGGCGCCAACGACCGTGTCCAGGTCGGCATCGTCGGCCTCGGCGGCCGCGGCCGGGATCACATCGAATACTACGGCAAAGTCGAAACCTGCCGCATCGCCTCCGTCTGCGACGTCAATCAGGCCGCCCGCGAACGCGCCATCGCCTCCATCGACAAAACTCACGGCTACAAGCCCACTGAGTTCGGCGACATGCGCGAACTCTTCGCGTCCAAGGACATCGACGCCGTCTCCCTGCCTCTCCCCAATCACTGGCACGCCCTCGCCACTATCTGGGCCTGCCAGGCCGGCAAGGACGTCTACGTCGAAAAGCCCGCCTCTCACAACATCTTCGAGAGCCGCAAAATGGTGGAGGCCGCCCGCAAGTACAAACGCATGGTCCAGGTCGGCTCCCAAAGCCGCTCAACCCCCCACAAGATGAAGGCCATCCAACTCCTTCGCGAAGGAGCCATCGGCAAGGTCTTCGGCGCCCGCGCCCTCTGCTTCCGCCGCCGCTTCTCCATCGGACATACGCCGGACCAGCCCGTCCCCCCCGGCGTCGATTGGGACAAGTTCCTCGGCCCCGCCCAGATGAAGCCCTACAGCCTCAACAAATTCGACTACAACTGGCACTGGTTCTGGGATACCGGCAACGGCGACCTCGGCAACCAGGGCGTCCATGAAATGGACATCGCCCTCTGGGGCCTCAACCGCACCGACTGGCCCAAACAGGCCGTCAGCTCCGGCGGCAAGTTCATCTGGCAGGACGACCAGGAAACCCCCAACATGCAGAACGCCGCCTTCACCTGGGCCGACGGCGAACTCTCCTTCGACGTCCGCAACCTCCCCACGCCCCCCGAAGCCCTCGCCCCCATGCGCGGCCCCAACTACGTCGGCAATATCTTCTTCGGCGACCTCGGCTTCATGGTCCTCGACGGCGCCGGCTTCCAGGTCTTCAAAAGCTCCGCCGGCAACTTCGTCGGCGCCCGCGGCGCCGGCGCCGGCAGCCGCGAACGCTATGAAAAGACCCACGAGGAAAAATCCGCCGGAGACGCCGTCGTCGCCCACGTCCGCAACTTCCTCGACGCCGTCAAATCCCGCGACTACACCAAGCTCAACGCGGAAATCGAAATCGGCGCCCGCTCCGCCGCGTTCTGCCACCTCGCCAACATCGCCTACCGCGTCGCTCGCCCGCTCAAGCTCGACGCCAACGGCCGCTTCCTCAACGACGACGAGGCCAACACCCTCCAAACGCGCAAATACCGCGCACCTTACGTCGTCCCCGAGCGCGTATAGTCAAGTTGAATAAATTCGCCGCCTCGCTGCATCAGAAAGGGAGGAATATACGTATGCGAAACGTCATCATCATCGGTTCCGGCTGCGCCGGCAACACCGCCGCCATCTACACCGCCCGCGCCAATCTCAAGCCCCTCGTCATCGTCGGCCACGAGCCCGGCGGCCAGCTCTCCATCACCACCGAAGTCGAGAACTTCCCCGGCTTCCCGGAAGGCGTCATGGGCCCGCAGCTCGTCGAAAACATGAAGCAGCAGGCCATCAAGTTCGGCGCCGAGTACCTTCATGGCAAGGTCGAGGAAGCCGACCTCAGCCAGCGCCCCTTCCGCCTCAAGATCGACGAAGAGTGGCATGAGTGCAAGACCCTCATCGTCGCCTCCGGCGCCTCCGCGCGCTGGCTCGGCCTGCCCAGCGAGCAGAAGCTCATCGGCCACGGCGTCAGCTCCTGCGCCACCTGCGACGGCTTCTTTTACCGCGGCAAGAAGATCATCGTCATCGGCGGCGGAGACTCCGCCATGGAAGAGGCCAACTTCCTCACCCGCTTCGGCGATGAGGTCACCCTCGTCCACCGCCGCGAGGAGTTCCGCGCCTCCAAGATCATGATCGAGCGCTGCAAGGCCAACCCCAAAATCAAGTTCCTCACCAACACCGTCGTCGAAGAGGTCCTCGACGTCGAAAAGGGCTACGTCTGCGGCGTCCGCCTCAAGAACGTCAAAACCGGCGAAACCTGGAACCAGGACGTCGACGGCTTCTTCCTCGCCATCGGCCATATCCCCAACACCAAGCCCTTCGTCGGCCAGCTCGATCTCGACGAAGACGGCTATATCGTCTCCCACGGCGGAGCGCGCACCAACATCGCCGGTGTCTTCCACGCCGGCGACGTCGAAGACCGCGTCTACCGCCAGGCCATCACCGCTTCCGGCGCCGGCTGCAAGGCCGCCATCGAGGCCGAGCGCTTCCTCGAAGCCGAAGGCCACTAAACACTCTGCGGGGCAGTCCTCCCCTGTCCGCGGCTTCAGCGCGGGCGGAAGGCCTGCCCCCTTCCTTTGTTGCTGGTTTCCCTTACTGCTGCGCCGCCTTCACCCAGATGTCCTTCGGGTGGCTGCAAACCCCCTCCTGCCCCGGCACCTGCCCGCACACCATCACCACCGTCGACATCGTCGGGAAGTAGTCCGGCACCTTGATCCGGATCAAGCTCATCCCCGCCTGTCCGGCCGGCTCTGGCGTCTCCTGTGTCCATACGTCGTGGATCTTCACCCACACCGGAGGAACCGCCTGCCCCAGCCCGGTCACCGCCAGTTCCACCGTTGAGCCCGTATTGGCCGGCGCCAGCTCTCCGTTCAGCGCTCCGTTCTCGTTTCTCATCGATACCAGCCCGGGCGCCACTGCCCAGACCTCGATCGCATACGGCTGGCTGAAGCGGTCCAGGTTGAACACCTGCACCAGCGCCCGCCCCAGCGCCACGTCCACCGGCACTATCGCCGTGATGCTATCGGCGTTGATCCCCAGGATCTGGGCCGGCTTTCCGCCGATGGTCACCGTGCTCTGCTCCAGGAAGTTCGTCCCCTTCACCACCACCTGCGCGCCCGGCGCCGCCGGAGCGCCCCAGCCCGTCGCCGGATTCACCACTTCCTGAATCGTCGGCGAAGGCAGCGGCGGCGGTAGCGGCGCCGTCACCACCAGCTTCACCGGAATCACTACCGTCGCATTCGCCCCCACCGGCGCGTTCGCCTGCTCGTACACCAGCTCCGCGTCATACGTCCCCTGCGCCATATTCTTCGGGTTGACGTCGTAGCGCATGTTCAGCGTATTGAACCCCGACGTCCGGTCGGCCGTCAGCCACCCCGTGGCGCTCCGGTAGCGGACCGCCACCTTCCACTCCAGCAGCCCGCCGCCGTCATTGCGCACCGTCACATATCCCGCCTGCGCCGGCCCGCCGGAAGGCAGCGAATACGACGCCTCCTGCACCGGCGTCACCGTGAGCTTCGGCCAGTAAGACGCCGTGCAATCGTTCACCAGTTCGCAATCCTGCCCCACCGGCGCGCCGCGCCGGAACCGCGGCAGCGGGGCGCCCGGTATCGATCCCGCCTGGTCCGACACCGGCGCCAGGCTCACCGTCGGACGCACCACCGCTTCCACGTTCGGCCGCTCCAGCGGCGTGAAAATCCAGATCGGGATCTGCGCGTTCTCCACCATGTTCTTGTTCTGGTCCTGCACTTCATACACCGCCCACGCCGTCCCGTCCTGCACGTTCATATCGCTCGCCGTCGACGGCACCATCGGCCCCGGTGCCACTACCCAGGAGACGAATCCGCCCGCGCCGTTGGCGTCCGATCCCTTCACCCGCACCAGCATCAGAGATCGCACCCCCGTCGGATCGTACAACCCCGGCGCCGTCCCCCCGCCCATATCCCCCGTCGTCGTCGGCTGCAGCGCCGACGATCCGGCCACGGCGTCCGGCGCAATCACTCTCGATCCCGCCGGCACGCCCGTCAGCTTCACCAGAATCCGCGTCCCGTTGGTCGTGTTCGGATCCATGCTCCAGGCCACGAAACTCGCGCCAAATCCCTCCGTCACCCGCACCGACACCATCGGCGCGTGCGTCGCCACCAGGTTCGTGTACTCCAGAAACGTCGGCGTGATCGGCCCTGACATCCGCAGCACCGCCGGAATCAAACTCGCCAGCAGCCCCGGCTTGGAAAACGCCACCGTCACCGTCGGCGTCGGTACAAACAACTGCTCATTGCCGTAAAACTGCATCGACGCAAACGTCGTCCCGCCGGCCTCCGCCCGGATTCCGCTGATCTTCAGCGATATCATCCCGAAGACGTCCATAGCCACGTTCAGATTCTCGAAAATCACCTGGCTTTCCCGCAGTTGCACCGTCACCGGCAATGCCACAAACATGCCCGGCGCGTACTCGTGCATCTGCGGAATCCCTCCCCACGATGAATACTGCGCATTGATGGCGTTCGCCACCTTGCCACCCAGCGAAATCTGCAGCGTCCCCTTCAGCGCGCCCCCCGGTTGCCCGCCCGCGCAGCGCAGCATCACTTCTCCCACCGGCTCGGCCAAACCCTCTGAACTGATCTGCAACGGGACCGCCGTCAAGGTGCACTGAACAATCGCCTTCGCAGGCATTGTCAGCAGCCCTACGATCGCCAGCACCGGTATCAGCTTCATCATCGCCTCCAGATTCCTTCTCCTTCCCAGACTACAACCCCTTACAATACGGTTTCACACCCCAATCGATATGAAACACGCCGCCCTCGCTGTTTTCACCCTTTCTCTCGCTGCCGCAATCGCTGCCGATTCACCGCAGCCGGCCTGGAAATCCCTCAAGTTCCGCTCCATCGGTCCCTACCGCGGCGGCCGCGTCGTCGCTGTCACCGGCGTCGTCTCCCGGCCCGCCACCTTCTACTTCGGCGCCACCGGCGGCGGCGTGTGGAAGACCACTGACTCCGGCGAAACCTGGCTGCCCGTCTCCGACAAATACTTCAAGACCGGCACCGTCGGCGCCATCGCCGCCTCTGAATCCAATCCCAATGTCCTCTACGTCGGCATGGGCGAGGGCTGCATCCGCGGCAACGTCTCCCACGGCGACGGCATCTGGAAAACCACCGACGCCGGCAAGACCTGGAAATCCGCCGGCCTCCAGAACACCCGCCATATCCCCCGCATCCGCATCCACCCCAAGGACCCCAACACCGCCTGGGCCGCCGTCCTCGGCCACATCTTCGGGCCCCACGAGGATCGCGGCGTCTTCAAAACCACCGACGGCGGCAAATCCTGGCGCAAAGTCCTCTACAAATCCGACCGCGCCGGCGCCATCGACCTCGCCATCGATCCCTCCAACCCCGACATCCTCTACGCCTCCCTCTGGGACGTCAAACGCACCCCCTACTCCATGGAGTCCGGCGGCCCCGCCTCCGCCCTCTTCAAATCCACCGACGGCGGCGAAACCTGGACCGACCTCTCCTCCCGCAAGGGCCTCCCCAAAGGCCCCCTCGGCCGCATCGGCATCGCCGTCTCCCCCGTCAATCCCGAGCGCGTCTGGGCCCAGATCGAAGCCGAAGACGGCGGCCTCTACCGCTCCGACGACGGCGGCGATACCTGGCGCCGCGTCAACAACGATCGCAACCTCCGCCAGCGCGCCTGGTACTACACCCACATCTTCGCCGACACCAGGAACGCAGACCGCCTCTACGCCCTCAACGTCCAGTTCTGGCGCTCCGACGACGGCGGCGCCACTTTCAAAACCGTCAGCACCCCCCACGGCGATAACCACGACCTCTGGATCGACCCCAACGACAACAACCGCATGATCGGCGGCGACGACGGCGGCGCCCACGTCACCACCAACGCCGGCCTCCAGTGGTCCGAACAGGATCAGGCCACCGCCCAGTTCTATCGCGTCGCCCTCGATAACGACTTCCCCTACAACATCTACGGCGCCCAGCAGGACAACTCCACCGTCCGCATCGCCTCCCGCTCCGATTCCGGCTCCATCACCCGCGACAACTGGTGGGACGTCGGCGGCGGCGAGTCCGGCTGGATCGCCCCTCTTCCTAACAACAGCGACGTCGTCTTCGCCGGCTCCTACGGCGGCTACATCACCCGCTATGAACGCAAAACCGGCCAGGTCCGCGCCGTCAACGTCTGGCCCGATAACCCCATGGGCTACGGCGCCGAAGGCATGAAGTACCGCTTCCAGTGGAACTTCCCCATCCTCTTCTCCCCCCACGACCCCAACCTCCTCTACGCCGCCGGCAACCGCCTCTTCTCCTCCACCAACGAAGGCCAGTCCTGGTCCCCCATCTCCCCTGACCTCACCCGCAACGACCCCGCCCGCCTTGGCCCCTCCGGCGGCCCCATCACCAAGGACAACACCAGCGTCGAGTACTACTGCACCATCTTCACCATCGCCGAAAGCCTCCTCCGCAAAGGCACCATTTGGACCGGCTCCGACGACGGCCTCGTCCACGTCACCCGCGACGGCGGCAAATCCTGGTCCAATGTCACCCCGCCCAAAGACCTCATGCCCGAGTGGATCCAAATCAACTCCATCGAGGCCTCGCCCCACAATCCCGATAAGGCCTACTTCGCCGCCACCATGTACAAGTCCGACGACTTCCGCCCTTATCTCTACAAAACCTCCGACGCCGGCAAGACCTGGACCAGGATCGTCTCCGGCATCCCCTCCGACGCCTTCACGCGCGTCATCCGCGAAGACCCCCATGTCCCCGGCCTCCTCTACGCCGGCACCGAAACCGGCCTCTACGTCTCCTTCGACGACGGCGCCAACTGGCAATCCCTCCAACTCAACCTCCCCGCCGTCCCCATCACGGACCTCGCCATCCACAAGGGGATGAAGGACCTGATCGTCGCCACCCAGGGCCGGTCCTTCTGGATTCTCGACGGCCTCACCGTCCTCCACAACGCCTCCAAGTCCGCTCCCGGCTTCTTCCCCGCCGAAGACGCCTGGCGCACTCCCGGCGGCTCCATCAGGATCGAGCCCGGCGTCAGCCTCGGCCAGAATCCTCCCGCCGGCGCCGTCTTCCACTACCTCCTCGCCGAAAAGCCCAAGGAAGAAGCCACCCTCGAAATCCTCGATCCCTCCGGCAAGGTCATCCGCAAGTTCTCCAGCAAGGCCGAAGAGCCCTCGGCAGCCTCCGCCCCCGCCGGACGCCGCCGCCGCGGCGGCGCCTCCACGCCCGTCCCCATCGAAGCCGGCCTCAACACCTTCTCCTGGGACCTTCGCCATGAAGACGCCAAGTCCTTCCCGGGCCTCATCATGTGGGCCGGCTCCGTCACCGGACCCGTCGTCGCTCCCGGCAAGTTCACCGCCCGCTTCTCCGCCGGCTCCCTCAAGTTTGAAACCCCCGTCGAGGTGAAGAAGGACCCCCGCCTCACCTCCATCACCCAGGAAGACCTGCAGAAACAGCAGGCCCTCCTCCTTCAGATCCGCGATAAGCTCTCTGAAACCCACGAGGCGATCCTCAAGATCCGCGACATCCGCAAGCAGGTCGAAGACTGGTCCTCCCGCGACAAGGCCCTCGAAGCCTCCGCCAAAGATCTCTCGAAGAAGCTCACCGCCGTCGAGGAAGAGCTGTATCAGACCAAGAACCAGTCCGGTCAGGACCCGCTCAACTACCCCATCAAACTCAACAACAAGCTGGCCGCCCTGGCCGGCATCGTCGGCAGCGCAGACACCAAACCCACTGACCAGAGCTACCAGCTCCACGAAGAGCTCACCGCCAAAATCAACGCCCAGCTCCGCACCCTCGACGGCCTGCTGAAAAAAGACCTCGACGCCTTCAACAAGCTCGTCGCCGAGAAGAAGCTCCCCGCCGTCCAGGCCAGGTAATCCCCTCCGGCGCATCCCGCATCACCCGCCCTGATGCGGGATGCGCCCCCACTCCTGCCCGTTCTTCCTTCACCTTGGAAACAGGCTGCCCTTCGCCCCACGCTACAATAGAAGATCGATGTCTCATTTGCTCAAAGACAAGACCACCCTGATCCTCGGTCTCGCCAATCGCTGGTCCCTCGCCTACGCCATCGCCCGGGCATTCCGCCGCGAAGGCGCAAACCTCATCCTCACCTACCAGGGTGAACGCCAGAAGGACACCGTCGAAGAACTCGCCAAGGAACTCGGCGCTTCCCGCGTCCTCTGCTGCGATGTGACTCAGGAAGCCGATCTCCAGCACCTCTCCGAAATCCTCCGCG
>JACQZS010000077.1 GCA_016213725.1 Acidobacteriota bacterium
TCGGCCTCATGAAGGCCGTCGACAAGTTCGACTACCAGCGCGGCTACAAGTTCTCCACCTACGCCACCTGGTGGGTCCGCCAGGCCATCACCCGCGCCATCGCCGATCAGGCCCGCACCATCCGCATCCCGGTGCACATGATCGAGACCATCAACAAGATGGTGCGCACGCAGCGTCAGCTGCAGCAGGAGCTGGGCCGCGAACCCTCCACCGACGAACTCGCCAAACGCCTCGATCTCTCCATCCCCAAGGTCCGCAAAGTCCTGCGCATCGCCCAGGAGCCCATCTCGCTCGAAACCCCTGTGGGCGAGGAAGAGGAATCGCACCTCGGCGACTTCATCGTCGACAAGCGCGTCGTCTCCCCTTCGGAAGCCGTCATCAATCTCAACCTCCGCGAGCAGACCGCCGAAGTCCTCAAAACCCTCAGCCCGCGCGAAGAGAAGATCATCAAAATGCGCTTCGGCCTGCATGACGGCAGCGAACACACGCTCGAAGAGGTGGGCCAGCACTTCGCCGTCACCCGCGAGCGCATCCGCCAGATTGAAGCCAAGGCGCTCCGCAAGCTGCGCCACCCCAGCCGCAGCCACCGTCTGCGCGCCTTCCTGGAACACGGCCCTCAGGAATAGCTCCTTCGGCCCGCTGTCTGCATTACCTGCGCCTCGCCAATGAGATCCGGAACAACTTGCGGTAGCGCACGCGCGGGTTCATCGCCCTCCAAAATCGCGTGCCGCCGTGATGTCCTTTCCGGCTAGCGGATCTTTGCGCCAAACGCCCGCGCTACGTCTTCCCCGATCGCCGCCGGCACCAGGCTCGTCCACTCCTCGCTCCGTTCGATTCGCTCCCGCACCAGGGTGGAGGAAACTTCTTCCCAGTCCATTCCCAGCTCCATTCGATGCACGCGCGGCGCAAGTTCCGCCGGCGCCTCGTAGCTGCCGCAGCGGTCCGCCACCAGTAGCTCATATTCGGTCATCTGCTCCACGATTCCGGCTCCCACTCCGTAATTCCAGCCCACAATCCGCTCCGCCGCGTCCCGGCCGCATACCAGGAACACCCGCTCCGCACCCGCCGCTCGCGCCTCTCTCGCCATCTCTACAAACAGCCCGCCCTCCGTCACCGCCGCCGCGAATCCTTCCTCGCCCGCCGCCACTTTTCTGATCCACTCCATCCGCCTCTCAAACGCCACCCCCGCGTACGCCTTGTGCGGCAGCGCGCGCGGAATCGCCAGCACCACCCTCTCCGCCCACTTCAGCGCCGCCCGCCCCATCGCCACGTGCGCCACCGTCGGTGGGTTCCACGCCCCGGCCAGCAGCGCCACGCTCTTTGCCCCTCCACCGTGCAGAAATTCCATGCCATCATCGTAGCGATGCTGAAGATCACCGGCATAGATGCCATCGCTATCTCCATTCCACTCCCCAAGCCGATTGCCGATGCGGTCCGCGTCATCACCCACCGTGACCACCTCATCGTCACCATCCACACCAGCGGCGGCCCCTCCGGCCTGGGCTTCACCCTCGGTTACGACGGCTCGCAGGCCATGGTCTCGCTCGTCGATCAGATCTACCGCCCCATCCTCATGGGCGCCGACGCCTTCGATACCGAACGCCTCTGGGCCGAGATGTTCCGCCAGTCCATTCAGGCCGGTCGCCGCGGCGCCGCCCTGCGCGCCATCAGCGCCATCGATATCGCCCTCTGGGACATTCGCGGCAAAGCCGCCGGCCTGCCTGTCATGGAACTGCTCGGCGTCCACTCGCGCAAGCTCCGCTGCTATGCCACCGGCGGCTACTATCGCGGCGGCCAGTCTCTTGACGATCTCGTCCGCGAAACTTCAGCCGTCGTCGAAAAGGGCTTCACCGCGCTCAAGCTCAAGGTTGGCGGCCTCTCTGCCCGGGAGGATGCCGCCCGCATCGGCGCCGTCCGCCGCGCCCTCGGTGACGAGGTCGAAATTCTCCTCGATGCCAACGGCGGCTGGAAAAGCGCTCCGGAGGCCATCTCCGCCATGGACCGCTTGGAGGAGTTCAACCCCTTCTGGATCGAAGAACCCGTCCGTGCGGACAACCTCACCGCCATGGCCAAGATCGCTGCCGCCATCCGCACCCCCGTGGCCACCGGCGAGCTCGAAGCCACCCGCTGGGCCTTCGCTCAACTCCTCGATCAGCGCGCCGCCGAAATCCTTCAGCCCGATGTCACCGTCGTGGGCGGCGTCAGCGAATGGCTCAAAGTCGCCCATATGGCCGCCGCTTTCGATGTGCCCGTCGCCCCGCACTACAACTGGGACTTCCATTCCCAGCTCTGCGCCGCCACGCCCAATGCCATCTTCGTCGAGTACTTCCTCGCCGAAAGCGGCGTCAAGATGTTCGATCACGTCCTCGCCAATCCCATGAAGCCCACCGGCGGATACCTCGAACCGCGCACCGCTCCCGGCTTCGGCATCGAACTCATCCCGGAAGAAATTGCAAGATATCGTGTGGCCTGAGCAACTTCTTCGCTCCAAGAGCCATCTATAGTAATTAAGTAACGATCATGTTCACCTGGATCTGTCCGCAATGTGGCCGCGAGGTTCCTCCTTCCGCGGCGGAGTGTCCCACCTGCGTGGAGCGCCAGAGACAGGCGGCTCAGCCGCCGCAGCCTGCCGCGCCCGCCCCGCCGCCTCTGCCGCAGCAGCAGCCGCCCGCTTATCAGCCGCCACAGCAGTACGCCCCGCCTGCTCCTCAGCCGCCGGCCTACTACCCGCCGCAACAAACTCAGCAGGCACCACCGGTCCAACCGCCGGCCCAGCCTCAGGCCCAGCCGCCGGCCCAGCCTCAGGCCCAGCCGCCGGCCCAGCCGCAGCCTACCCAGTCGCAAGGTCTTCCGCAGTATTATTACCAGCCGCAGGCTCAGCCGCAGTATCAACCACCGCCGCCACAGCCCCAGCCCGCCCAGGCGGTCTATACGATCGGCGCGGAAAATCACAAGAAGGGCATGCCCGCCTGGCTCGTGGCGGTGCTGACTATCGCCCTCGTCGGCGGTGGCCTCTTCGGCGTCTACAAGGTCGTCAGCACTCGAAACGGCACATCCGCCACCGCCACTACCGCGCCCGACGTCCTCAGCGGCACCGCCTCCAAGTCCCACCCATACGCCAAGTATCTGGAAGTCAGCGGAATCCGCTTGATTGAAGGCTCGGACAAGAAGCCCGTCGTGCGCTTCGCCGTCGTCAACCACTCGCCTGCCGAACTCGCCGGACTCGAACTCCGCGTCACCTTCCGCGCCGTCAACGCGGCCGCCGGCGCTGAGCCCATCGCGGTGGTCGAAGCCAAGGTCGGCTCCGTCCCCGCGCACGGCATCAAGGACATGGAGTTCCCCTTGAAAACCAGCTTGAAGGTCTACGAACTGCCCGACTGGCAGTTCATGAAGAGCAACTTCGAAATCACCGCTCCGAACTGAGCAGCGCCTCGCGCTGTGCGCGCGTCCACTGGCACCCTTTCGGTGCCGCCGCCGCTTTGCCCACGCGGCGCAGGTTGATCAGCGCATCGAAAAGACACGGGTCTCTTTCCAGAGCGCGCCGGAAATCGCCCTCCGCTGCCTCCGGCTGTCCCATCGCCAGCAGCGCCAGGCCGCGGTTGTGGATCGCCGTCGCCGAACCCGGCTCCAACGCCAGCGCCCGTCCGAATTCGCTCAGTGCCAGTTCGGGCCTTCCGGCCCGCAGCAGCACCACGCCGTAGTCCATGGCCACGCCCACGTCTTCCGGCGCCTGGCGCCGCGCCTGCTCCAGCAGCTCCACCGCCTGCTCCGCCGGCAGCACCCGAGCCAGCTGCCTCTTCGGCCGGACCTTCTCCGGCGCTCGCCGCGAGGCCTCCATCCACAACGATTGCGGGCTCTGCCACACCATCGTCTGCGCCACGCTCAGCGCCGTCAGCACCACCGCGTATCCGCTCAACAGCCGCCAGTCCGCTTTTTGCAGCACCAGACCCAGCAGCCCGCAGAAGCACAGCATGGGCAGATACATGCGGCGGTCCGCCGCCAGATCCGCCGCCGGGAACACGGATGAGCTGGGCAGCAGCAACAGCAAACCTCCCAGAATCCAGAAGCCCGCCTGCGCCGCCCTCACCGTCCTCCACGACAACACCGCCACTACCGCAATCACGCCCCAGGCCAGCGACGCCGCCAGCGGCGCCACGCGCACCTCCGCGTCCACCGTCAGTCCCAACGGCGCCAGCAATAGCCACAGGTAGCGCAGCATCGCCACTCCCTGGTAGCTGAAGTAGTCGAACGGCGTAATGCCCGCCTGTGCCCCCGCGCCCGACCCCGCCACCGCTCCCACCGCATACACCGCCCGCAGCCCCGCCGCCGCCGACAATCCCGCCATCGCCGCAATCGGCCCCGCCGCCGCCCGCCGCCGCCGCGTTCCCCATTCCAGCAGCGCCACCAGCAGCGGCAGCGCCGCTACTTCCTCCTTCGCCAGCAGCGCCACTCCGAAGGCTCCCACTGCCGCCCAAAGCCTCCCCTTCAGCCACAGCCGCAACGCCAGCAGGCTCAGCGCCGCCGAAAGGAGCGTCGCCCGCGCAAAAACATAAACCACCGCTTCCGTTTGCAGCGGGTGCACCGCGAACAGCGCCGCCGCCACCATCGCCGCTCTTTCCGGCAGCAGCTCCCTCACCACCTCCCACGCCAGCCATACGCACAAGAGGTGCGTCAGCAGGCTCACCAGGTGGAATCCCCACGGCGCGTCCGACGCCTGCAGGTTCGCCCAGAAGGTCAGGTACGTCAGCGGCCTCGTTTGGATCAGCGTGAACGCCTGCCGCCAGCCGTCGGAAGAGTCCATCACGGCATCGGTCAGCAGTGAAAAATCGTCAAACTGAAACGGGGCCCACAGCGCTCCGCCAAAGGCCAGCAGCGCCGCGATGAGCAGGATGATCCGGAATCGCAATGCTACCATGATAGTTTCACTCTCACCCGCATGACCAAGGCCTCCAGACCGCGCACCGCGGCGGATCGCAAACATCGCCTCCAGCGCATCCTGGATGCCCTTGATCTGCGCTACCCCGGCGTCACCTGCGCCCTCCGCCACCACGACGCCTGGCAGCTCCTCGTCGCCACCATCCTCTCCGCCCAATGCACCGACGAGCGCGTCAACATGGTCACCCCGGACCTCTTCCGCCGCTACCCCACCATCCACGACCTCGCCGCCGCCCCCGTCCAGGAAGTCGCCGCCGTCGTCCGCTCCACCGGCTTCGTCAATAACAAGGCCAAAAACATCGTCGGCGCCGCCCAAACCATCCTCCGCGATTTCGGCGGCCAGGTCCCCGGCACTCTCGATCAACTCCTCACCGTCCCCGGCGCCGCCCGCAAAACCGCCAACGTCGTCCTCGGCACCGCCTTCGGCATCCCCTCCGGCGTCGTCGTCGATACCCACGTCGCCCGCATCTCCAATCGCCTCGACCTTACCCGCCACTCCGACCCCGTCAAAATCGAACGTGACCTCATCGCCATCCTCCCCGAATCGCGCTGGATCCAGTTCTCCCACCAGGTCATCCACTTCGGCCGCGAACTCTGCCAGGCCCGGAAACCGCGCTGCGCCCAGTGCCCCATCGCAGCCGAGTGCTACGCCAAGGACAAGCAATAGAGGACAAGGAATAGAGGACAAGAACTACCTGTGACCCGCGCCTGCGCTCTCCTGCTCCCCGCCGTACTCGCCCTGGCCGCCTGCAGCCCTTACCCCGCCCCCATCCCCCCGCCTCCCCAGCGCGCGCCCTTTGAAGCCGACCACCCCCAACTGCTCAAGCACCACTTCTCCATGAGCGAGGCCACCGCCTACCGCTACATCCTCGTCGGCGTCCTCCCCCTGCTCGGCGACGGCGGCTGGCGCTGGACTGAAAAACGCGCCATCTTCCAGTTTCAGCTGCCTTCCACTCAAAACCTCATCTTCAACGCCGACATCACCGTCCCCGACGTCAGCTTCCAGCAAACCGGCCCCGTCAACATCACCATTCGCATCGACGGCCACCTCCTCGATACCGTCCACTTCGACCGCGACGAAAAGCGCCTCTACAGGAAGCCCGTCCCGGCCGCCTGGCTCACCACCGCGCGCCCCGTCCAGGTCACCATGGAAATCGACAAGCTCATGCGCACCGCCGACAACAAAACCTGGGGCTTCATCGTCACCAGTCTCGGCTTCTCCCAGTAACCGCGCCATGTCCAAAGCACTCTCCATCCTCTTCGGCGCCGCCTCCACCATCGCCTGCTCCTGGGCTCTCGGCCGCATGCTCCTCAAGCGCATCCCGAACAACTTCTCGCGCGAAGAGTACAATCTCTTCGCCTACCTCTCCGGCAGCGCGCTGTTCAGCCTCATCGTCTTCGCCGCCGCCGCCGCCCAGATCGTCTACGATCCGGTCTTTGCCGCCCTCACCCTCGCCATCCTCCTCCTCGCCTGGCGCGATGGCGCTTTCCGCAAACTCTCGCTCGATCTCCTCCCTCCGCTGCCCCGCCTCTGGCGCTACACCTTCTGGCCCGTCTACGCCGTCTTCGCCGCCGTTCTCGTCATCTGCGCCATGGCGCCCGAAATGAGCCCCGACGGCAGCTCCTACCACCTCGGCATCATCGGCCTCTACTACCGCCACCATGGCATGTTCCGCATCACCACGAACATGTACGCCTCGCTCTCCCAGGGCCTGGAGATGCTGTTCCTCAATGCCTGGATCTTCGGCCGCCACTCCGCCGCCGCTCTCGTCCACTGTTCTTTCCTCCTCGCCGTCCCCCTGCGCTTCCTGCGTTTCGGACAGCGCTTCCAGGCGCCCGCCCCGGCCGCTGCGGCCGGACTCTTTTTCCTGTGCTCGCCCATCGCGATGATTGACGGCACCAGCGCCTACAACGACATCGCCGTCGCCTGCCTGCTCTTCGCCATCTTCTACCTCGCCGAACTCGACGCGCCCCCCGTCCTCGCCGGCCTGCTCGCCGGTTTCGCCTTCGCCGTCAAATACACCGCCTTCCTCGGCCTCGTCTACCTCCTTGTCCGCTACGCCCTCCGCCGCCGCTGGCGCGCCGCGCTCCTCGCCGCTCTCGCCGCCGCGCCCTCCATCCTCCCCTGGCTCCTCCGCAACTACCTCCTCTACCGGAACCCCTTCTCCCCCCTCTTCAACCGGTTCTTCCCCAACCCCTACGTCAACCTCAGCTTCGAGCAGGACTACGTCGAACTCATGCGCCGCTACCCCGACATCCAGGGCTGGTGGCAGATCCCCCTCGACCTCACCATCAGCGGCCGCCTCCTCGGCGGCTTCCTCGGCCCCCTCTTCCTCCTCACCCCCCTGGCGATCTTCGCCCTCAGAAAGCCCCTCGGCCGCCGCGCCCTGGCCGCCGCCCTGCTCTTCGCTTCCGTCTACTCCACCAACATCGGCACCCGCTTCCTCATCCCTGCGCTCCCCTTCGCTTCCCTCTCCCTCGCCCTCGCGCTCCCCGCGCCCGTCCTCCCGCTGCTCGCCGTCGCCCACGCCGTGTCGTCCTTCCCCGACATCCCATCCACCTGGTCCAAGGCTCTCGGCCGCGAAGAGCCCGGCTGGCACCTCACCGAGATCCCGATCCGCCCCGCCCTGCGCCTGGAATCGGAAGACTCCTGGCTCTCCCGCAAGTTCCCCGGCTACACCGCCGCCCGCCTCATCGAGTGGTACACGCCCCCCGGCTCCCTCGTCTTCTCCGACGCCCCCATCCCCGAAAGCTACACCACCCGCACCGTCGCCGCCAGCTTTCAAAGCGCCCGCAACGAACGCGTCGCCGACCTACTCCGCGTCGCCCTCTACCCCGAGATGCGCCCCGTCGCCGCCAACGAGTTCAAATTCTCCGCTCAGCCCCTCACCGCCGTCCGCGTCGTTCAAACCAGCAACCTCGCCCCCTCCGTGCCCCAGTCCAACGACATCTGGAGCATCGCCGAATTCCGCCTCTTCCACGGCCAGAACGAACTCCGCCGCGCCCCCCAATGGCGCATCGATTCGCGCCCCAACCCCTGGGGCATCCAGTACGCCTTCGACAACTGGCTCCTCACCCGCTGGCGTGCCTGCGCCCGCGTCCGCTACGGCCAGTTCGTTGAGGTCGATTTCCACCGCACCGAAACCCTCGACCGCATCCGCCTCGAAATGAGCGTCGATCAATACGGCGTCAACATGCAGGCCGAAGGCCGTTCTCCCAACGGCCAGTGGCATGTCCTCTCCAAGGAACCCGCCACCAGCGGCCAGCCCATCCCCCTCGACCTCCGCCGCCTCGTTACCGCCGAGCTCAAGCTCAACGGCTTCACCCACGTCCTCACCTTCGAACACGACGCCTTCGGCGCCGACTTCCGCGAACACACCGCCCTCTGGAACGTCCGCGAACTCGCCGCCCGCGAGGGCTTCCACATCTACAAACTGGAGTAATCTCATGCCCGCCTACTTCCTCGGAATCGACGGAGGCCAGTCCTCCACCACCGCTGTCATCGGCGATGAGACGGGCCGCGTCCTCGGCTACGGCCGCGGCGGACCCTGTAACCACGTCGCCGCCTCCGAAGCCCGCGCCAAGTTCATGAACGCCATCGGCGGCTGCGTCCGCCAGGCCGCCGAAGCCGCCTCCCTCGATCTCGACACCCTCGAGTTCGAAGCCGCCTGCTGCGGCTTTTCCGGCGGACCCGCCGACAAAGACGCCCTCATCGCCGAACTCTTCCGCATCAAAACCCGCCACGTCACCCACGACGCGCTCATCGCGCTCTCCGGGGCGCACGCCGGCCAGCCCGGCATCATCACCATCGCCGGCACCGGCTCCATCTCCTTCGCCCGCAATGCCGAAGGAAAATTCGGCCGCGCCGGCGGCTGGGGCTACGTCTATGGCGACGAAGGCGGCGGCTTCGATCTCACCCGCCAGGCCCTCCGCGCCGCCCTCCGCATGGAAGAAGGATGGGGCCCCCAAACCTCCCTTCGCGCCGCCCTCCTCGAAGCCACCGGAGCCGCCGGCGCCAACGACCTGCTCCACAAGTTCTATACCCCGGACTTCCCACGTCCCCGCATCGCCGCCCTCTCCCGCCTGGTCGAACAGGCTGCCGAACAGGGCGACGAAGTCGCCGCCGACATCCTCAACGAATCCGCCCAGCAGCTCGCCGGCATCGCCCTCGCCGCCCGCATGCAGGTCTTCACCCCCCAGGACCACACCCCCGTGGCCTACATCGGAGGCGTCTTCAAGTGCCAGCGCCTCCTCGACGAGTTCCGCCGCCGCCTCGAACGCGGCGGAAATACCACCGTCCAGGCCCCCATTTACGGCCCCGCCGCCGGCGCTCTCCTCGAGGCCTACCGCCTCGGTCATCTCACTGTCACACTCTCCGGCGTCCCCGCCGAGAAGTAGCCCCATTCCGGATGCTACGATCTTCTATGAGGTCTTCATTTTCATGGCAAAACTCTCTATCCGCGATCTCGATCTGAAGGGCAAGCGCGTCTTTATGCGCGTCGATTTCAACGTCCCTCTGGCCCCCGGCGGCCAGGAGATCACCTCCGATAAACGCATCAAAGCCGCTCTGCCCACCATCAAGTACGCCCTCGAACAGGGCGCCGCCCTCGTCCTGGCCTCCCATCTCGGACGCCCCAAGGGCAAGGTCAATGCCGAAATGAGCATGAAGCCCGTCGCCGCCCGGCTCTCCGAACTCCTCGGCCGGCCCGTCGCCATGGCCTCCGATTGCATCGGCGCCGAAGTGGAAGCCATGCTGCCCGCCCCCGGCGAGGTCCTGCTCCTCGAAAACCTCCGCTTCCACGCCGAGGAAGAAAAGAACGTCCCCGAGTTCGCCCAGCAGCTCGCCAAGCTCGGTGAAGTCTATGTCAACGACGCGTTCGGCACCGCCCACCGCGCCCACGCCTCCACCGAAGGCATCATCAAATTCCTCAAACCCGCCGCCGCCGGCCTGCTCATGGAGAAGGAACTCGAGTACCTCTTCAAGTGCACCCAGTCCCCTGAGCACCCCTGCGTCGGCATCCTCGGCGGCGCCAAGGTCTCCGACAAGATCGAAGTCATCGAGAACCTCCTCAAGTTCGTCGACCGCCTCCTCATCGGCGGTGCCATGGCCTACACCTTCATGAAGGCCCAGGGCAAGCCCACCGGAAAGAGCCTCGTCGAAGAGGATAAGGTTGAACTCGCCGCCAAACTCCTGGCTAACGCCGGCGACAAACTCATGCTCCCCTGCGACCACGTCGTCTCCGCCGAATTCGCCGAAAACGCCCCCAACGAAGTCGTCACCGAGATCCCTGAAGGCAAAATGGGCCTCGACATCGGCCCCGCCACCCGCGCCGCCTATGCCGAAGTCCTCAAGGCCTCCAAGACCATCATCTGGAACGGCCCCATGGGCGTCTTCGAAAAGAAACCCTTCGACGCCGGCACCGTCGCCGTCGCCCAGGCCGTGGCAGACTCCGGCGCCCTCTCCGTCGTCGGCGGCGGCGATAGCGAAAAGGCCGTCAAATCCGCCGGCCTCTCCGACAAGATCAGCCACATCTCCACCGGCGGCGGGGCCTCCCTCGAGTTCCTCTCCGGCCTCACCCTCCCCGGCGTCGCCGCTCTCACCGACAAGTAATCCCGGCTACCCTTCGATCAAAACGGCGCGGCTCGTACCTGCGAGCCGCGCCGTCTTCTTTCCATCGCCCTTTCCTCGGCTGTCAGTCGCGCCGCCCGAACCCGGCACTCCAACTGTCGACTGGATCTCGCACCGCGTTGCCGTCAGCGCAGCTCCGCCGCCCGCCGCTAGTTCTTGGGAATCGTCGCCGTGGCCGTCGCCGCGTAGCCGCCCGGCTCCGTGGTGGTCAGCCAGCCTTTCACCGTATACCGGCCCGGCGCCAGCCTGCCGGACGGCAGCGAGACCAGCCAGATCCTCTCGCCGCTCACCGATTGCGTGGTCACCACCTGCAGGAATCCCATCCCATCGGACCAGCGGTACACCAACTGGTTCTTCTGGTCGTAAACTTCCACCTCGAACTGCTGGCTGGTCGGAAAGGTCAGCTCCAGCGGCGCCGGTCCCATATTCCTTAACGCCAGGCGCACGTCCTGTGCCGCTGTCACCGCCAGGGAAAAGCTGATCTCCGCCGGCGTGAGCACCGTCACCCCGCCCAGGCGCGCGTACACCAGGTGGTAGGTGCGCGGCCCGGCGATCGTCTGTTGCGTGCGCGCCAGCAGACCCACCCAGGGCAGAAACTGGTCGGAGACCAGCCCCGCATCGGCGCATTGAGCCGCCGTGTAGCGCACGTCCAGCACATTTCCGAACTCGCCCACCGGGCCCGCATACTTGCCTTCGCGCGATTCAATGCGGCTGGCGGCGTTGCAGGGATCCACGCCCGTGGGCGACTCCGCGGCGGCCGTGTCCAGATACAGCACTTCGAGCTTCGCCGCCATGTCCCACTGATAGATCCGGCCCTCCGGCGTGTTGCGCAGGTAGAGCACGGGCGTCGTCGGCAGCCCCCGCAGCGGGAAATACTGATTCTCGCCGAATGTCTCCGCGCCGCCCGTTTGCAGCGTGAATGTGCCCGCGCTGCCCTTGTAGATCCAGGTGTTGCCCTGCTGTAGCGGCAAATACTCCGGAGACTGCGCCAGCAGCGCCGCCGCCGCCAGCAGGTTAAGAGTAAAAATTCTTGTTCCAGGCATGTTTTCTAAGCAGGTCCACCACTGCCTGCGGCAGCGGCCCCTTCTCTGAGACGGCCATGTTCATTTCCACGTTTCTGATTTTCCTCATCCCGGGAATCACCGTGGAAACCGCCGGATGCGTAATCGTGAAACGCAGCGCCGTTTCGGCCAGCGGGCCGCTGACGCCCGCCGCTGCCAGGTCCGCCTGGAGCGCCGCCGCTCTGTCCGCCACCATCTGCTTGCGCTCGCCGCGGAAGTAAAACGCCCGGAATTCCTGCGGATCGAACTCGCTGTCCGGCTTGATGGCGCCCGTCAGCGCGCCTTCGTCCAGGGGGCAGCGGGCCAGCACCCCGATGTTCCGCTCCATGCAGAGCGGATACAACTCCTGCTCAGGCGTCTGGTCGAAGATGTTGTAAATCACCTGCACCGTGTCGATCAGCCCCGTGCGGATGGCGGAAAGCGCCGACGCCGGCTGGTGGTCGTTGATCGAGATGCCGAAGAAACGCACCTTGCCGGCTTTCTTCAGGTCTTCAATCGCCCGGCGCCATTCGTCTCGCTCCACCCACTCCTGGTTCCACACATGGAACTGCTGCAGGTCGATCCGCTCCACCCCCAGGTTCTTCAGCGACGTCTCCGTGCACTCCACAATGTACTGGTAGGGGAAGACGTCGTCGAGGCCGATGCCCGGCTGGGCCGGCCACAGCCGGTTCTTCGGCGGCACCTTCGTGGCCACATAGGCCTCCGCGCCGCTCTCCCGCAGGGTCTGGGCGATCAACTGCTCGGAGTGGCCCTCGTTGTAGGCCAGCGCGCTGTCGATGAAATTCAGGCCCAATTCCAGCGCCCGGCGCAGCGCCGCCAGGGCGTCGGATTCCACGTGCCCCCGCCACTGGTTGCCTCCCAGGCCCCAGGCGCCGTAGCCAACTTCAGAGATCTGTAAACCGGTTCTGCCAAGCGTACGTCTGTTGATCACGACTTCATAATAGAAGATAGAAGCGATGCGAGTCTTGTTGCTGATCCTTGCGCTGGCCGCCGCGGCCTGGGCCGACAATTTTCGGCTCTACCTGACCGATGGCACCTGGCATATCGTGCGCGAATATCAGAAGCTCGAAGACCGTGTGCGCTACTACTCCACGGAGCGCAGCGATTGGGAAGAACTCCCGCTCGACCTCGTCGATCTGAAGAAAACCGAGGCGGAACGCAAGTCCAAGGCCGAGGAAGAGAAAAAGCAGGCGGCCTTCGATGACGCCGAAGAGAAGTTCGAACGCGCCCTCAAGCGCGAAATCTCGCGCGTGCCCATGGACCCTGGCGTCTACTACGTCGACGGCACTGAGATGAAGGCCATTCCCCGCGCCGGGCTGAAATCCATGGTCGACAAGAAGCGCAACATCCTGAAGATCGTCGTGCCCGTCCCCCTGGTGGCGGGCA
>JACQZS010000082.1 GCA_016213725.1 Acidobacteriota bacterium
ACGGAGCAGGACTGCTCACGAGTGACGGAGCAGGACTGCTCACGAGTGACGGAGCAGGACTGCTCACGAGTGACGGAGCGGGGCTGCTCACGAGTGACGGAGCGGGGCTGCTCACCAGCGACGGAGCTGGCTAATCCGGCATGAGCGAGCGAGACAGGAGATGAAGATGCGACGCCTTGTCCTGATGACGATGTATGCCGCGACGCTGAGTGCCGCGGCGGTGAAGTACGAGTACGACGCCGCGGGCCGGCTGACGAAAGCGGATTACGGCGACGGCCGGGTGATTACCTACACCTACGACAAAAACGGCAACCTACTGAAGCGGGAAGCGACGGGCGGCGCCGGCGCGAGCGGCGGAGCGGCGGGCAGCAAACAGAAGGAGCGCCCACCGGCGGCAAAAGAACCGGAGGGTAAGCGGGCGGCGGGGTCGAAGAGCTAGCAGGTCGCAGAACTCGATTCGGCCGGAGAGCCATGGAGCCGAACGCGGATGAGAGACCGGCTGGCGGGTTGGATCGCGACCCGAGGAAGAGAAAGCAGAATGCGACCGGGGCCTGCCGGCGCGCGGATTCACTCGATTCACTCATAAGGGTGAACATCCCAGAAAACCTGAGATTCAGGCCGGAAACCCCTTGCATTCGGATGCAGGACACCGATAATGGGGCGCATGCGAATCGTTGTCTGGACCCGCACATGGGGGCTGCCTAGCCTGATGCTGGCGCTGTGCGGCGCCGCCGCCGCGCAGGATCAGCGGTATTCGATTACGGGCACTTTGTATCTGGTGGCAGCGCCGAACGCGCTGCCGAACAGGTCCGTGACGCTGACGGGGACTCTTGCGGACGGCAGGCCGATCTCCGATTCAGCGCAGACGGACGCCTATGGTGTTTACACATTCACCGCCATTCCGGCACAAGCCAGAGTGACGGTGACGCCGCGTCCCGACTGGTCGGGGGGATTCGCCTATGCGCCGGCAACGTGGACCCAAACGATGGGGACGGGCGTCACGGGTACCACCTACACTGCCGACTTTTTCCTGCAGGCTTCTCCGGGCACGAACTACACGGTCACGGGCACGCTGTGGCTCGTCGAAGCCCCGAACTTCCTGCCGAATCGGAATGTGGTGCTCAGCGGGACCCTGCCGGGCGGTGGAACGATCAGCAGGACTGCGACCACGAACGATCATGGTCTTTTTCTTTTTGCCGATCTTCCCGCCCAAGCGAATGTGACGCTGAGGCCGGAGCCGGATCCGGGGGGATTTTCCTACGCTCCTGTTTCGTGGAGCCAGACGATCGGCGCCGGGGCGACGAATTCCAGTTATGTTGTGAATCTTTTCATGCAGCCGCCACCGGGCAGCGGCTACACGATTACCGGCACGCTGTGGCTGCTCAGCACGCCGGCCTACCTTCCAGACAAGAGCGTTACGCTGACGGGAACGCTGGCGAACGGCAGTTCGATCAGTGCGACGACGAGGTCGAGCACCAAAGGGATTTACGTATTCACGGGGATTCCATCGCAGGCGCGAGTCACGGTGAGGCCAGAACCGGACGCCGGATTTGGCTACTCACCGGTGTCCTGGACGCAGACGATGGGGGTGGGGAGTTCGAATTCCACCTATGTCGCCAATTTCTCGGAAAACATCATGCCCACCGTGTATTACCAGATTTCGGGCAAGATCACGGCGGCGGGAGTGCCAATGCAGGGAGTTCTGGTCCAGCTCAACTCCTCCACATCGGCTCAGTCGATGGTGACAGGGGCTCAGGGGGAGTATGCCTTCACCGTGGCCAACAGACTCGAGAATATCTCTGTCACGCCCGCGATGAAGGGATATGCCTTCACGCCGGCGTCATTCACGCAACCGAGCATCAACTCCAACGTGGTGGCGGACTTCACGGGGCGAGACAGGTCATTTACGATCTCAGGAAACGTCACCGCGGCGGGACGTGGCGTGAACGGCGTGGCGATGAATCTGACCGGCGCATCATCTCTGCTTGCCAGGACGGTTCAAAACGGGGACTACCGCATGGAGGGGGTCGCCCAGGATGGGGCGTACGTGCTGACTCCATCCAAGAGCGGATATACATTCGTGCCGCCGTCGCAGGCGATTGCGGTGCTGGACGGCGCCCACAGTTTCAGTTTCACAGCCGTAGCGGGATCGAACGGGTTTACGCTTTCCAAGGCGAGCCTGCGGTTTGGCGCCACCACGGGGGGCAACGCGACGCCGGCGAGTCCTCTGATGACCCCACCCCAGGAGGTGATCGTGACGTTTTTGGGGACACCCAATGCGTGGACGGCTGTGGCAAGTCAGCCGTGGCTGAAGGTCACCCCCACTTCCGGATCGGGGTCCGCCCGTCTCACGGTATCCGTGAATCAGGCAGCCCTGCCGGCCCGGGGCAGTTACACCGGAGTGATCGCGATCACTGCGGGCGGCTCCACGTTGGAACTGCCCTGCTCTCTGGCTGTGGACGCCCCGGCGCAAGTGGCAGGCTACCTCGATACGCCGATTTCAGGATCGACCGGCATGGCCGGACCGATCTCAGTGACCGGTTGGGCGTTGGACACCCTGGGACTGACACGAGTGACCATCTGGCGGGACCGGCGTTTCAATGAGGGGGGCGTTTTCTCTCCCTACCGGTACTACGTGGGAGAAGCGACATTCGTGACTGGCGCGAGGCCGGATGTGGAAGCGAAAACGCCATACCGCGACTGGCCGATGAGCGACCGGGCCGGGTGGGGATACTCGCTTCTTTCCAATACGCTCCCGGGCGGTGGGAATGGGCAATATACGATTCATGTCTACGCAGAATCGCCGGCGGCGGGGCAATTGTACCTGGGCTCCACTTCGATCACGGTGGACAATGCCAATGCGACCCTGCCCTTCGGCACCATCGACCTTCCCCGGCAAGGAGAACAGGCAGGCGGCGCGGCCTATCAGAGCGGCGGCTGGGTGCTGGCGGTGCCTCCGGCGTCGGTGCCTGCTGATGGGTCGACGATCTCAGTTCAGATCGACGGCCAGGGTGTGGGGCAGGCGGGGGCGGGGTTCAGCCGGCCGGACGTCTTCGCGGTCTTTCCGAATTACCTGAATGCGAATAATGCCGGGCACAGTGCGACGCTGGACACGACACGGCTGCTGGATGGTATGCATATCATCGCGTGGAGCGTCCGGGACAGCGCGGGGCGGACAGGCCGGGTGGGCTATTCGTGGTTTGAGGTGCAGAACAGCGTGCCGGTGGTGAGGACTCAGCAGAGCGCGGGCGTTGCGGCGGCAGTTCAACCGCGGGGCGTGGTCAGAATCCGGCTGGGGGACGATCCGGGGACGCCGTTACGGCTGTTGCGCGCCGGGGGCGCGGGGCTGCTGGAGGCGGTGGAGGTGGAGGAGCTGGAGCGGCTGGAGCTGAGGCTGCCTGAGGGTGTGGCGTGGACAGGAGCGATGGCTGTAGGCGAGGAGCGCAGGCCGCTGCCGCCGGGCTCATCGTTGTCGGAAGATGGCGGTAGCTTCTTCTGGCAACTGGGGCCGGGATTGCTGGGCGAGTACAGGCTGGAGTTCCTGCCGGCGGGGACGGCGGAGGAGGAAGTTCCGTTGAGCATCACCGTACGTGTTGTGCCGAAAGGCGCGGCCGGCGGGAATGGGGTTTATGCCGGGAGGTAGTCGTTGAGCTGATCGAGTTGGAGGACGAGCTGGCCGGAGGGGTCGATGCGGAACGCGGGCTGGAAGCGGGCGTTCCAGACGAGGTCGTGGGTGGCGTAGCTGGCGCGGGCGTGGACGGTCTGGCTGAAGGTGTCGTCGAAGGCCTTGATGAGGACGAGGAATTCGGCCTGATCGCGGGCGAGGTCTTCCGGGGTCTTGCCGTAGAGGGGGCTGTACTGATCGATGGGGTGGACGAGGGTCCAGGCGAGGGGGAGGAAGTAGACGATTTCGCGTTCGAGGGCGAGCTGCGAGTAGCGGCGTTTGAGCTGGCCGTCTTCCTCGACGACGGTCATGAGGAGGAGTTTGGCTTCGAGGTCCATGAGGACGTTGGGGCGGCGGTTGGCGACGCGGAGCATGAGGGCCTGGCCGTTTTGGAAGGGGGCGATGAGGGCGTTGGCGCTGAAGGCGAGGCAGGCTCTAGGGCGGGAGAAGCGCGCGTAGATCAGTCCGGTGGCGATGGCCAGCGAGAGGATGCCGGACATGGCTTCCACGGCGGCGATGACGGAGGCGAGAAAGCTCGCAGGGGCGATGTGGCCGTAGCCGACGGTAGTGAAGGTCTGGACGGAGAAGAAGAAGGCGGACCACCAGGACTCCCAGGGGGTGGAGTGAGCGGCGCCCTGGAGGTGTTCCACACCGGCGGAGAGGTAAGCCAGGGCGAACAAGGTGATGACGCCGAGGTAGATGGTGGGCGTTTGAAGGAGGAAGGCGGGCCAGCTGAGGTTCATGAAGTGGCGGAACCAGCCTGCGTCGCGCCAGTGGCCGCCCTCGCGGCGGACGTTGAAGGAGCCGTCGGGGAGGATGGTCTTGGAAAGCCGACCGGCATAGCGTTCCGTCAAGCCCGGGTCGAAGCGAGTGGTGGCCATACAGGTGAGGGTAGCGCGGGATCAGTTCCTGGCGGCCAGGAGGCGGTCGGTTTCGGCGGAGAGGCGCTGGTAGGCCCGCTCGTCGAACGGGCCGCTGTGCAGCCAGCGGACGACGCCTTGCTGATCGATGAGGATGAGATAGGCGGCATTGGGGTCTTTGAAGGCGAGGCGCTGCTTCCAGGGATCGGAGCCACCGTAGACGGTGATGACGCGATCCTGGTCGTCCTTGGGGGTGCCGCGGCGCATGCCGTTTTCGATGAACCAGCGGCCCATGCGGGCGGCGCCGCCGAGCATGGGGATCTGGAAGAAAGCGGCCTGGGGATTCTGGCCGAACTGGGTGCGGAAGCGCTTCACCCAGGCTTCCACGGCGTGGCGGGAGTCGTAGGTGAAGCCGAGAGCCAGGAGGGCGACTCTGCCGGAGGCGGCTTGCGGCAGGACGGCGGGGCGGCCCGTGAGGAAGTCCCCTTGGAGATTGGGGAGGCGGGCTCCTACGGGGAGATCGGCAGCGAACAGCGGAAGCGCGCTGAGGAAGAGAGCGGCCGTGCGGAGCATACTACTATTGATGCCGGAGCGGCGGGGCTGGCGGCAATGCGCGGAAGCGCCGGGTGCGCCGGCGATAGCCTGGTCCGCCACTACGCCCCGGCGCGCAACTGTTCGATCACCGCCATGGTGCCCAACGAGTTCTCCAGCGGCACCGGCACTTCTCGCTCTCCCAGCACGGCGCGCGTGAACTCATCGGCCTGAATTCCGTATTGGTCGCACGCCGGGAAGGTCTCTTCCTGGCGCGATCCGCCTGCCAGATCGCTGCCCGGGTCGACAAAAATGCGGCATGCCCGCTCCGGCGGCGCGTTGAACGGGATCTCCACTTCGATGCGCGCCTGCTCGCAAATCGCCACCACTCTCTGCGCCGGAGCGATCTGCGTCGAGCACGTGAATGCGCAGTGCCCTGACGGAAACTCCAGCACTGCCGAGGCCAGCCGGTCTGTCTTGAAGACCGGATCGAACTCCAGCGCGCCCTTCGCGCGCACCGGCTCTTCCCCAAACAGCAGCCGCGCAATGAAGATCGGATAGCACCCGATGTCCATCAATCCGCCGCCGCCGTATTCGGCGACATTTCGCACATTCTGCGGATCGCGGTTGTCATAGCTGAACCAGCACTCCACGGCCCGCAGCCGCCCCAGTTGGCCCGAGTCCACCAGATCCTTCACGCGCACCCACTGCGGATGCGTCTTCACCATGAACGCCTCGCCCGCCTGCAGGCCCGTCCGGTTCCGCACTGCGATCAGAGAGCGGATCTCCTCCGACGAGAGCCCCAGCGGCTTCTCGCACAGCACGTGTTTGCCCGCCTCCAGCGCCTTGATCGACCACGGCACGTGCAGATGATTCGGCAGCGGATTGTAGATCACGTCGATGTCCGGGTCCTTCAACATCGCCTCATACGACCCGTAGTAGGCCGGAATGTCGAGCTGCGCCGCCGCCGCCGCCGCCTTCTCCGGATCCCGCGAAGCGATCGCCGCCACCTCGCACAGCCGGCTCTGCCGCATCCCGGGAATTACTTTCTTTACGGCGATGCCCGCCGCCCCCAGCACGCCCCACCTCAGCTTCCGGCTCATAGCTTGTGCTTCTCCAACACGCGGAACAGCAGTCCCGAACCCGCGGCCAACACGGCAAACCATACCCACTCGGAAATGCCCGTCACGTCCGGCAGCGTCACTGACCCGTAGTTCGCCCACGTCAGAATGTTCTTCGAGAACCCGGCCTCCAGCTCCGCATACAGGGCCGCTGCTGCGATCATCCCTACCAGCCCCCACCACGCATCGCGCTTGCCTTCACCCGCCGCGGCCACCGCCGTACCCGGGCAGTAGCCCAGCACCACCATGCCCACGCCGAAGATCAGACCGCCAATGACAACCGCTCCCAGCTGCGCCGGCTTCACAAACAGCTTCGTCAGCCCCTCCATCTTCATCAGGTAGACGCCCACGCCGCCCACCACCACGGCCGTCAGCATCACTTTCATCATCGTGAAGTCCCTCAACAGGAACTGCCCCAGGATCACTCGCCGGTCCGACACCCGCCCTTTCTGCAACAGGAAACCGAAAATCAATCCCGTCAATAGGCCCAACAAAATCTGCGGCATTGTATCAAACATTACTTCCCCTCCTTGTTTTTCAACAGAAAGGCCGCCGCTATGGCTGAAGCGAAAATCGTTAGGAAGAACACCCACCCCGACAACGCCAGTTGCAGCGATCCTGAAATCCCGTGTCCCGACGTGCAGCCCCCCGCCAACCGCGCGCCGAACAGCAGCAGGAATCCGCCTCCCAGCGCTTCCCAAATGCGCCCGCCTTCCGGCTTCTCCGCCCTCTCGCCGCCCCCCAGCTTCCATGCCATGAAGGAGCCCAGCAACAGCCCCACCACCAGCGCGAACTCCCAGTTGAAGAACGGCCGCAGCTTCGCCAGGTACGGCGTCGCCGTCACGTGGCCTGGGGCTACTGCGTCCTCCGCCACCGCCACCGTTCGCACCATTACGGTGGATACTCCCAGCGGATGGCTCGCGCTCCAGAAGGCGAACATGCTCAGCGCGCCGATCAGTATGCCCACGGCGTAAGGCGACCAGGACTTCTTGGCGAGTACGCTCATGCGAACAAGTGTCTCTCTTGGGTCACTCGTGGCGCAAGGCCGTAATCGGATCCAGTCTCGACGCCCTCCGCGCCGGCAGCCACCCCGCCGCCACCACTACCGCCGCCAGTAACGCCACACTCCACGTATACGGCTTCCAATCCCCAGGCGCCACTCCGTACAGCAGCCCCCGTGCCGCCAGCCCCGCCAGGTATGATCCGCAGACGCCCAGCGCCACGCCCGCCGCCAGCGTCGGCCCCAGATGCCGGAACACCCACCGCCGCACATCGCCCGGCGTCGCGCCCAGCGCCATCCGCACGCCGATCTCTCCCTTCCGCTGCGCCACCTGGTACGACAGCACTCCGTACAATCCGATCGCCGCCAGCAGCAGCGCCAGCCCGCCGAACACCGCCGCCAGGCTCGAAACAAATCTCTCGATCAATGTTGCTTCCCGGATCTGCGTCGAAAACACCCGCGCCGTGAACGTCAGCCGCGGATCCAGGCTCGCCGCGGCCGCCCGCACGCCGCTCGTCAGCAACTCCGCCGGCCCTTCAGATCGCAGTACATAACTCACGCTCCGCAGCGGCTCCTTGCGCTGGGCGATCGGCAGGTAGAATGTCGGCTGCGGCTCTTCCCGCATCGAGCGGTACTTCGCGTCGCGCACCAGGCCCACGATCTCGATCTCCTCCCGCACCGGTGTCACGCCGTTCGGACTCAGGCCGATCCGCGTCACGATCTGCCTCCCGATCGGGCTCTTCCCCGGAAATGCCCGCTTGGCAAAACTCTCATTCACCAGCGCCACCTTCGGCGCCGTTGCCGTGTCGCCCGCCGCGAAGTCCCGCCCGGCCACCAGAGCTGTCCGTAGCGTCTCCAGATACCCCGGCGTCACGTAGTGAAACTGCGAATGCACCTGCCGCTGCTGCCCGTCCAGGTCCTGCACCGTCGCCGGCATCTGCATCGACGCGCCCGACAGCGGCGTCACCGCCGTGGCCGCGGCGGACCGCACCCCCGGGCTTCGCCGCAGCGCCTCCAGCAGGCTCTCCTCGAACGCCGCCCGCTGCTCCGGCCCCACCACCCGGTCTGGAAATTCCACGTCCACCAGCAGCACGCCCTCCGGTTGGAATCCCAGTTCTGCCTTCATCAAATGCCGCAGCGACGTCAGCATCAGCACGGACCCAGTCAACAGCACGATCGACAACGCCACCTGCCCGCCCACCAGCGACGCCTGCAGCCGCCCATGCCCCGCCGCGCCCGCCGCCACGCGCATTCCCGTCTGCGGCGCGCTCATCGAGGCCCGCCACGCCGGAGCCGACCCGAACAACAACGCCGACACCACGCTCACGCCCAGCGCAAACAGCAGCACCGTGCCATCCGGCCGCACGTTCAGCGATACAGTCGCTGAGGCCGGGCTGAACGCCTGTAGCAACAGCCGTGCCGCCATCGGCGCGAACGCCAGTCCCAGTGCCGCGCCGGCCAGGGATAGCAACGCGCTCTCCGTCAACACCTGCCGCATCACTCTCCCCCTCGACGCGCCCAGCGCCACCCGCAGCGCCATCTCCGGTCTCCGCGCCGCCGTCCGCGCCAGTAGCAGGTTGGCCACGTTCGCGCACGAGATCAGCAGCACCAGCACCACCGCGCCCATCAGAATCAGCAGCGGCGTCCGCAGTTTCTCCCGCGCAAACGAGTAGAAGCCCGACAGCGGCTCCGGCGCCAGTACCTGCTTGGCGAAGCTCTCCGCCCAGTCCGAGCGGAAATCGTCCGGCCGCGCCGCCTCCATCACGCCCGCCGAGATCGACCGCAGCTGCCCGCTCGCCGCCGCCGCGCTCACCCCCGGCTTCAACCGTCCCGCCACGCCCAGCCAGAAGTGGTTCCGCCGCTCCAGCGCGCTGTTCCTGCCCCGCAATGCCGGCTCCTGTGCCAGCGGCACCGCCACATCGAACGCCGCTCCGGCTTCCAGCCCCTGAAAGCCCTCCGGCGTCACGCCCACAATCGTGAAGCTCTTGCCGTCCAGGATCAGCGCACGCCCCAATACCCCGCGATCCGCGCCATAGGCTCGCGCCCAGTAGTCGTACGCCAGCACCGCCACCGGCGCGCTGCCCGTGCGGTCGTCCGCGGCCTGGATCAATCGACCCAGCGCCGGACCCACCCCCAGCGTCGGAAATGTGTCCCCCGTGATAAACGCCCCTTGCACCGGCCGCGACTCGCCGCCCTCGGCCGACTCCAGCGCCGCCGGCCCCCACGCAAACATGCTGCTGAACGTCTGCTGACGCTGCCGGACCCCCTCCCACATCGCGTATGTCACCGCGTCGTTGCCCTCCACCATCGCCGGAAAACCGCTGCCCGCCGGTTGCACCACCGTCAATGCGTATAGCTCCCCGGGGTTCTGCACCGGCAGGCTCCGCAGCAGCAGCGCATACGTCAGCGAGAAGATCGACGTGTTCGCTCCAATGCCCAAGGCCAGCGACGCCACCACCACCGCCGTCAACGCCGGCGTCCGCGCCAGCACCCGCGCCGCGTAGCGCAAGTCCTGCAACAACACCTCAAGCCAGCGCGCGATCCCCGCTTCGTGCGTCGCCTCCCGCTGCGCCACGGGGTTGCCCATCTGCAGCCGCGCCGCCCGCCGGGCTTCCTCTTCGCTCAGCCCGTCCCGTCTGCGCTCCTCCTCCCGCATCGCCAGGTGGAACGCCAGCTCCTCGTCGATCTCCGCGTTGTGCCGGTCCGGCCTCAACACCCTCTCCAACCTTCGCAGTAACGACATCGCACCCTCCTAGGCCTGCCCCAATACCAGCGCCACCGCCGCCGTCACCCGCTGCCAGTTCGCTTCCTCCTCCCGCAGCCGCTCCCGCCCCGCCCGCGTGATGCTGTAGAACCGCGCCCGGCGTTTGTTCTCCGTCACACCCCACTCCGCTGAAATCCAGCCTTCTTCCGCCATCCGGTGCAGCGCCGGGTATAACGACCCCTCTTCCACCCGCAGCATCTCCTTCGACACCTGCTGGATCTGTACCGTGATCCCGTAGCCGTGCAGCGTCCCCTTCGAATCCAAGGTCTTCAACACCAGCAGGTCCAGGGTCCCCTGCAACCGGTCTGTCTCGCGTCCCATAGTTGTCTACTGTAGACATCTATGTATGCGGGCGCAAGAGAACACCTGTAAACTCTGCCCGCCGATCCTCCGATAGCTGCTCAGGATGATTCTGCTCCTCGCGGCTCTGCTCGCCTGGGAAGACGGGCCCGTGGTGCGCGACCCCGGCGCCGACCTCCGCGACTCCTGCTCCGCCGACGCCGCCACCGTCGCCCGCCTGGGGCAGGGAACTCCGCTCAAGATCCGCTTCTCCCTATCCGGCGACCTCGGCGCCTGCTACAAGGTAGAAGCCGGCGGCGCCGCCGGCTACCTCAGGGCCGGGGAGATCGAGGGCCTCGGGGGTTACAAACGCGGCCTGCAACTGGCCTCGGACCGTGAGTTGCCCCAGATGATCCGCTCCGAAGTCACCCGGATCAAGCTGGCCTCCGTCGGCCAGCCCGCTATTCTGCGCGCCCTCGACCTCATGGAGACCAGCCGCCCGCGCGAAGCGCTCAGCCTCATCGAATCCTCCCTCCTGCCCGCCACCGGCAGCTCCAACGCCTCCGTGCTCGCCCTCGCCGGCCTCGCCGCCTGGCAGAGCGATCAGCCCAAGCGCGCCGCCGGCTACTGGGCCGCCTCGCTCGCCCTCCAGCCCGACCCCACCGTCGAGCGCCTGTACCGCAAGGTCCAGGGCGAACTCAAATCCGACGTCAGCCGCGAGAGCCTTTCCGGCTCCCGCTTCGATCTCCGCTATGACGGCGCCGCCCTGAACGCCGCCGCGGCCGCCCAGTTGCTCGACCTGCTCCAGGCCGAATCCACGCGCCTCGAACAGGCGCTCGGCTGCGGATTTCGTGACTCAAGAGAAGACAAGTTCACCGTCATCGTGCAGACCGCCGACGCCTACCGCGCGTCCACCGGCGCCGAAGAGTGGTCCGGCGGCCAGTTCGACGGACGCATCCGCGTCATCCTCGAGCCGGGGCGCTCCGTGGAATCCGCCCGCCCCGGCCTTGCTCACGAGCTGGTCCACGCCTGCCTGGCCCGCAACGGCCGCTTCGACCGCTGGTTCCACGAAGGCATGGCACAGCGCTGGAGCGGCGAACCCGTCAACGCCCCGCTTCTGCGCGAGGCCTCGCATCACCCCGACATGCCGGACTTGACCAAGTCCACCGAACAAGCTCACCTCTTCTACGCCTGGAGCCGCGTGGCCGTTGACCGCCTCTACTCCGTGCACGGGGATTCCGGCGTCCGCCTCATGCTGCGCAACCCCTCGTCAGTCCCCGCTCCAAAGGTCAACTGATATACTGCCCAGACACTCGTGTCGCACTTCCCTGCTCAGAAGTCCCGCGCCGCCGGCCACTGGCCCATGCTGTTGCTGCTCAGCGTCTCCGTGCTCATCAACTACATGGACCGCGGCAACCTCGGCATCGCCGCGCCGCAGCTCACCCGCGAACTCCACCTCACAGACCCGCAGATGGGCTTCCTGCTTTCCGCCTTCTTCTGGACCTACGCGCTGTTCCAGATCGTCAGCGGCTGGCTGGTGGACCGCTACGATGTGGCCCGGGTCTACGCCGCCGGCTTCTTTCTCTGGTCCATGGCCACCTTCGCCATGGGTATGGTTACCGGCTTCGCCGCGCTGATCGCTTTCCGCCTGCTGCTGGGCATTGGCGAGTCGGTCGCCTTCCCGGCTTACTCCAAGATCCTTTCCACCAACTTCCGGGAGGATGAGCGCGGCCTGGCCAACTCCGTCATCGATGCCTGCACCAAGTTCGGCCCGGCGGCCGGAGTGCTGCTGGGCGGCTGGATGATCGGCCAGTGGGGCTGGCGCTGGTTCTTCATCGTCACCGGCGCCGGTGCGCTCGTCTGGCTGGTTCCCTGGCTCTACTACTCGCCGCGCCAGCCTGCGCCGGCCGCAGGCGGGCAGCGCGGCCCCGGATGGAGGGAGA
>JACQZS010000083.1 GCA_016213725.1 Acidobacteriota bacterium
AAGGCCTCGCCGTACTTGACCATCTGAATGGGATCGGTTTTGCGCTGCTTGAGGATGGTGGTGAGGTCGTATCCGGGGTCGGCGCCGGCGGGGGCGAGGATCGGGTAGAGGCTATCCCACTGCTGCGCCCAGATGTTGCCGAGGAGGTGGGCGGGAATAGGGCCGTTTTCTGGCACTACGTCCTTGCCGTACTTCTCGCGGAGCTTCCAGCGGGTGTAGGCGTGGAGTTGGTCGTAGAGGGGCTTGACCTGGGTCCAGAGCCGGTCGAGTTCCTTGGCGAATTCGTCGGGCGGCATGTCGTACTGGCTGCGCCAGATGGCGCCGGTGTCGGAGAAGCCGAGTTCCCTGGCGCCCTTGTTGGTGATTTCGACATAGCGGACGAAGTCCTTCTTCATGGGCGGAGCGATGGAGTGCCAGCCGGACCAGACGTCGAGGAGTTGCTTGGGATCGCGGCTGGAGGCCATGATCCTGGTGACTTCGTCGATGTTGAGGCACTTGGCCGGATCGCCGCCGGGGCAGTACTTCCCCTTGCCGTAGGCGGCTTCGAGGGCGGCGGCAAGGCGCGTCATCTCGGCGGCTTCTTTGGGATCGGAGGGTGCGGGCAGAGAGAGCGAGAGCTTGAGGAGATTGATCTTGCGGGCGAGATCGGGCGGGAGTTGGACCTTATCGAAGCGGGCGGCTTCCTTGGCAAGGCGGACGGCGGCATTGAGCGAGCGCTCAGCGGCCTTGGCGGAGAGGGCTTCCGTGTCCTGGGTGATGAAATTGGCGGCGACCCAGGCGGCCTGTCCGGCCTCGTGAGAAAGAACAAACGACTCAGCTTCGGCCCGGTCAATCAAGGCCTGGGCATCGGCTACGGTGGGAGTGCCCGTGCGGCACGCGGTGAGGGCGGCCAGCAAGAGAAGAGGAAGGGTGCGATTCATGAGAAAGCCTACTGGGATAGTTTATTGGAGCAGCGCCTGGAGCGCGAGAACGATGGCGATGCCGACGATGGAAGTGACCACCTTCATGGCAGTCCAGGAGCGGAGGGTTTGGGGAACGGTCATTCCGAGGCATTGGTTCACAAGCCAGAAGCCAGCGTCATTGACGTGGGAAAGAACCGTGCCGCCGCAACAAAGGGCGAGCAGGATCATCTCGGGCGTGTAGCCCGGGATATCTTTGACGAGCGGAGCGACGATGCCGCCGGCGGTGATGATGGCGACGGTGGCGGAGCCCTGGGCGACGCGCATGCCGGCGGCGACCAGATAAGCGAGGACGAGGGGCGAGACGGAAGACGAGGCCAGCAGGCGGCCGATGTAGGGGCCGACGCCGGAGTCGACGATGATCTGCTTGAAGGCGCCGCCGCCGCCCATGATGGCGAGGAGGGTGCCGACGGGCATGAGGGCGTCCGTGGTCATCTTGAGGAGCGCATCGCGGGAGAGGCCGCGGCGGTAGCCGTAGAAATAGATGGCGGCGAGTGTGGTGAGGGTGAGGGCGGTGAAGGGATGGCCGAGAAAGTTGAGTAGTGGACGGCCGGGGGACTGGAGGAAGTCCGCGATGGAGGAGGCAAAGATCAGGATGACGGGGAGGGTGAGGATGAGAACGGTGAGGGCGTTGTGGGGCGGATTCTGCTGAGCTTCGGCAGGGACGGTGACGGATTCGGGAACGGGGATGAACATGCGGCGGGAGATCCACAGGCCGTAGAGGATGCCGCCGGAGATGGCCATGGGAATGGAAAGGATCGCGCCATAGAGAATGGCCTTGCCCATATCGGCGCCGAGGAGCTGAGCGGCAGCGGCGGGGGCGGGGTGCGGCGGGACCATGGCGTGGGTGACTGTGAGTGCGGCGGCCATGGGGAGGCCGAAATAGAGCAGACTTTTCTTGGACTCGCGGGCAAGCGAGTAGGCCAGCGGGACGAGGATGATGAAGCCGACCTCGAAGAAGATGGGGAGGCCGACGAGGAAAGAAGAGAAGAGAACGGCCCAGACGGCCTGGCGGCGGCCGGTTTTGGAGAGCATCCATTCGGCGAGGGCGCGTCCGCCGCCGGAGTGTTCGAGCAAGCGGCCGATCATGGCGCCGAGCGAGACGACGACGGCGATGAAGCCGAGGGCCTCCCCGAAGCCGGATTGCATGGACTTGAGCACCTTCAAGGGGGCCATGCCGGCCGAGAGGCCGAGGGCCATGCTGGTGATGATGAGGGCGAGGAAGGCGTGGAGCTTGGCTAGGAGGATGAGGCCCAGGAGGAGGGCGATGGCGCCGAGCGTGAGAAAGATGAGAGCCGGGCCTTCTGGCATGGCTGGGATTGTATCAGCCGAGGGGGTGGCCGGGATCGGCGGCGCCAGCTTCAGCGGCGAGGATGGCAGTAGAGACGAGGAGCACGGCGAAGGCGGGAAGCTGCTGGAAGGGGTAGTCGACGGCAGCGTTGAGGAGCACGGCCAGGAATCCGATGCCCCAGACGGAGCGCAGCAGCGGGCGGGCGAGCAGGGCGGCGAAAGAGAGCATTGCGAGCAGAAGGGGGATGCCTCCTTCGGCGGCCCACTGGAGCCAGTCCGAGTGGGCCTGGTTGACGAAGAGGCCGTTGTCGAATGTGGCGAACTCGGGGTACACGACGGGCCAGGCACCGAGGCCGCAGCCGAAGACGGGGAAGCGGGCCACCATGGCGAGGGAGGAGCGCATGATGGGCCAGCGGAGATCGGAGAGGGGGTCGACGCCGGTGAGGCGCTGCGCGAGGAAGTCCCATCCGGCGAGGAAGCCCCAAAGAGCGAGTAAAGCCGCGCCCTGCATGGCGATGACCACGGCGGAACGGGAAGAGAGCAACTGCCGGCGCCAGGCGAAGAACAGAACGGCGGCCATTTCGAGCAGCAGGATGGCGAAGCCGGAGCGGGAGGCGCCGGCGACGACGCCGGCAAACATGATGGCAGCGGAGACGAGGCAGAGCGGGGCGAGGCGGCGATGGGTGACGGCCCGCCAGAGGGCGCTGGGGAAGACGAGTTCGATGAACTGCGCGTATTTGTTGTGGTAGACGAAGGGGCCGAGAACGCGGTCAGGAAAGCCGCTGGGGAAGAGCCAGAAGACATCGCCGCGGCTGGTGAAGAGTTGCAGCAGGGCCTGGACCGAGAGCAGGGATCCGAAGACCAGCAAAGCGTCTGGAAACCAGCGCAGGAAACGGGGATGGGCCGAGGCCTGGAGCATGAGGAAGGCGGCCAGCAGGCAGGTAAGCCAGGTAATGGCGGCCTCGGAGGTATGCCAGGGGGCCAGGCTTGTGCCGAACTGGAGTTGAAGCGCCGCCCAGCAAGGGATGAAGGCCAGCGGGGCGAGGGTCCATCGAAGCCGGAGAGCGGCGCCGATCCAGGCGTAGGACCAGAACCAGGCAGCGACGATGGCGAAGAGCGCGAGTTGGAAGGCAGCGACGGCCCAGCGCCCGCGGACCCAGAGAGTGAGGATGCCGAAGGCAAGGAGGGCGGAGAGCGCGTAACCGGCGAGAAGCGAGTAGCGAGGAACGGCGGTCATGGGCGCGCCTCCCGGAGCTGGAGGTCGCGGAAGCGCGCTTCGCCTTCGATGCGGGTGTGGCCGGAAAGGCGACGGAGGTCGAGGGAGAGAACGTAAAGGGACTGGCCGGGCGGGAGTTGCCAGGTGATGGAGTAGGGTGTCCAGTCGTCAGCGGTCAGATTGGGAGCGGACGAGCTAGGAAGAGGCTCGTTGGAGCCGAGGGGTGTCAGGGACCAGGAGAGGCCGTTGGCGGCCGATTCGATCTGGATGGTCTGGCAGGAGAAGGCGAGGGTCCAGTCGCGGGCGCCTTCGAGAACGAGGGTCTGCTGCAGCAGAGTAGTGGATTCGGGCTGGATGCCGGAGAAGAGGAACTTGATGCCGCGAGTGGGCACGCCGGGGGTGGATTCGACGCCGGGGATCTGGGGGACGGACCAGTCGAAGCCACGGCCTTCCAGAGGCAGCAGGAACGCCGGGTTGACGAGCGGAGCCGAGGGTGTGCGTGGCGGGTAGGGCAGGAGCTGGAGAGCGGAGAGCTGGGACCAGAGGTCGAGCGCGAGGGCCGGCTGCCGGGCGGCAATGAGGGCGTTGATCGCATGAAGAGTCGCAGGGAGGGGATGAGGCGAATGGGAGGCGAGGTGGAGGCTGGCGGCGCGGTGCAAAGTCTGGGGCGGAGAGGCCGGATCGGCGGCGAAGAAGTGGGTGAAGCCGGCGAGATTGGCGGGGGAGCGGGGCAGGACGTGATCGAGAATGTCTTCGGGAGAGGCGCCGGCGTTGAGGCAGAGGCGAAAGAGGGCCGTCCGGTCGCCGTAGGAGCGCTCGAAGGCGAGTTGGGCCCACCGGAGGGTTTTGGAAGGGTTGCTGGTGCGTGCGTAGAAGTTGGCAAGGGACCAGCGGGGCAGCCAGAGCTGATTGAACCGGGCAGCCTGAAGCAGGAGTTGTTCGGCGGCGCGAGGATCGCCGGCCAGTTCGTTGGCGATGGCGGCCTGGGTAAGGGAGAGTGGGCGGCGGGGATTGATGGTGATGGCGGCGCGCCAAGCGGGGCGGGGGTCCTGATCACGATCCTGAAACGCTTGGGCCAGGAGGATGGGGTAGATGTCGTTGAGGGGATCGAGACGGGCGGCGGCGGCGAGTGCTTCGGGAGTGGGATTGTTGGCGGCGAGAAGGTCGGCTTGGAGCCGGCGCACGATGGGGAGTGCCGCGGCAAAGAGCAGGAGCGTGGCGAAAGCGGCCAGGATCAGCCGCATGGCGGTGGACAGCGAGTGGCTGGAGGGGCGGCTCGGCAAGGAGAAGCATCCTGAGGAAAGGGCATTTTACCACTGGGAAGCGGAGGGGGAGGATTTGCGAAAGACTCGGAAATCCTGTAGTTTGGTGTATGGTGAGGTGCGAGAGTGGTTGAATCGGGCGGTCTCGAAAACCGTTGAACCCTTACGGGTTCCGTGGGTTCGAATCCCACCCTCACCGCCATATCTAGTAGTGTACCTTCCCCTGCAATAACTCAAGAGCCCCCTGCAATAACTCAAGAGCACCGCTAGTCTCCTGGTGTCTATGATTGCGCAAAACCGGACACCAAGGGCTTGGCGATGAAGCAGCGTAAGTGCATCCGAATTCTCAAGATCGTCCACCTGGGAAGAGGCGTCTGGCAGTTCGAGAGCTTACAGCGTCATGGAGCGCACTGCGTGTGGGACGACCGCCCTGGACGGTATTTCCTGGAGTGGAGTGTGGGCGAGTAGCGGAGACGGGAATCTGCGGGTGATACCCCAGGCGAGGCATTGGAAGCTCGGCGGCGTAAGCGCCTGGAGTTCATCGGGCAGTTTGGTTGGGGGCGGGTCTACTCATTACGTGTGGGCGTCTATTCGCCGGACAAACCCCTAACTCTGCAGCGAATTGTGGGGGTGGCGGTGGTGGCAGGGCGCGCGGAGGTCACACGACAGAACCTGCGGTATTCCGAACGACTCGTTGAGATCCCGCAGAGGGCGCATCGCATCCTGGTGGACAGGCCGGCGTCCACAGGCACGGCTTGGGCCTGCCCATGCTTCGGCGGACTGATGACCAGGATGGATGCGGTGTACTGCATTCCAGAGTGCGCGAGCGCGGAAGAGTGCAGGCAGCCCTCCCTCACGTCCAAGGAGCGCGGGAAGCGCATTAGGGGGCCGTAACACAACTGCAGCGGCGGGCGGGATGGCTGTGGTCACTTTGACTTCCAGACGACACGGCTCTCCGAGCGAGACTCAGGTAAGGAATGAAAAGGGAGAATCTCGGCGGAGCAGGTTCCTACCGCGCGTCAACCAGCAGGTAACTACCCGAAGGAACTCCGATCCTGACCTGGCACCGGACTGGCTCGCACGAAAACAAACATAGGAGATGACCCAGGAGAACCGATCGACCCCGGGAAGCCGCACGCAGCCCATGCTGGGCAATCCGGCGCCAGCCAGCGTCGTCTGCCGCCGGGCGGAATACCAGACTACTACCACGACGCGGCATGATCCGGCAGGTTCAAGCCGGGCATGATGGCATGCAAGGGGAATCCGCACTGGAGATGCGAGCAGCAAACGGGATTGGTGCGTCCGCCGCGCGAAGGGCGACTCCGGCGCTGCGCACGACGGCGCCATCTGCCGGGCTGGAGAGTCGATGGAGCGGTTGCCTGACCCAGGGGTTTGCGCCGGTTGAGTTTTCGGACCCCAAGGGGTTGCGACTGGGGACAATCACTGGCTTCTCAGAGGCATCCGACTGTGTTTCGACGCTGTATGCTGTATGGGCCAACCTGTCAGCCGCAAGAGTGACCGCTCCTTTGTCCCCCAGGATTCCCACAACCGGAGCTGCTGCACGCACGCAGCGATAGGGCCTGCCGTGGAAGGGTCGCAGAACGTGATTGTCAACTCATTGCCCGCGCTCCGCGTGGGCGATGCGGGAGTCCACTCCACCTGCTGCGGGCCGAACACGTGGTTGGCGAAGACGGGCAGTTCAACGGTTCTCGTGAATGGCCGCAGGATTCACCGCTTGAAGGACATCGACCAGCACTGCGGCGGACCCGGATACATGGTGGACGGCAGCCCGGACGTGATTGCGGGCGGCTAAGCCGGAGTCTCGCCCTTTCGCAAGCGCGCGGCCAACCAACTCCGGACGAATTTCATCTCGCGGTCCACCGTGGCCTTCGAGAGCCCGAGTGTCTCGGCCGTTTCCTCGGCTGTGGCGCCCAAAAAGTAACGAAGTTCGAGCATGCGGACCTTCTTGGCGTCCAGTTTTTCCAATTCCTGCATCGCCTGTTCCAGGTCCAGCAGGTGCTCTTCGGTGGCCTCCAGCCAGGGAAGTTCCGGCGTCAAAGGGACGCGCACCGCCTCGCCGCCGCGCTTGCGGGCTTTGTTGGCGCGCGAGTGGTCGATGAGGATCATACGCATCAGCTTGGCCGCAAAAGTGAAAAAGTGGGCACGGTCTTTCCACTCGGGCTTACGCTGTTTCACCAGCTTGAGGTAGAGTTCATTGACAAGCGCGGTGGCCTGCAGTGTATGGCCGGGCCTCTCGCGCCTCAGGTACGACTCGGCGATCGACCGGAGGCTCGGATAGGCTGTCTGCACGAGTTGCTCGAAAGCTTCGGGCGTTCCAACCTGCCACTCCCTCAGCAATAAGGTAATCTCGCCGCTTTGCATTGGACCCCTCGAATCGGATCTTCAACAGTATAACCCAGCAAACGCAGGTTTCCGGCGAAAAGAAACGCGTCCGCCGCCGCCGCGGCCGAGTCATTTTGGCCGCGGTTCACGCTAGCACTGATTGCATGGGAGACTCCGCGCGCTATCAACTCAAAGACACCCTCGGCCGGGGCGGCATGGGGGTGATCTTCCGGGCCTACGACACGCTGATGCGCCGCGACGTCGCGCTGAAAACGGTACTCGACGCCCAGGACAAATCGGCGCGCGAGCTCTTCTACCGCGAGTGGGGCGTGCAGGCCTCCATCACTCATCCGAATATCGCCGAGATCTACGACATCGGCGAAATGGTCTTTGAAGGGCAGCCCCGGCCGTACTTTGTCATGCCTTTGCTGCGTGGCGCGCCGCTGGCAGACCTATTGAGGTCCAGCCGCCACAGCCTCACCCCGGAGCGCGCCGTTTCCATCCTGCGGCAAGCCTGCCGCGGACTGCAGGCCGCTCATGACCGCCAACTAATTCACCGTGATCTGAAGCCAAGCAACATCTTCGTGCTGGAAGACGACTCCGTGAAACTGATCGACTTCGGCATAGCGCACCTCGGCGACGTCACACACACCTCCATCCGGGGCACCCTCGCCTACATGGCGCCCGAACTGCTGGACGGCAAGCCGGCCAACAAAGCCTCTGACATATTCGCACTCGGCGTGGTCAGCTACGAAACCCTCACCGGCCGCCGTCCCTTCTTCGGCGCCGACGACGCAGCAGTCGCGCATGCCATCCGCACGGCCACACCGCCGCTTCCTTCGGAAATCGACCCGCGCGTGGGCGGCGACCTCTCGCGCGTCATCTTCCGCGCTCTCGCCAAACAACCCTGGCAGCGCTATGGCGATGTGCGCGAGTTCGCAGACTTCCTGGACCGCGCAGTGCGCGGCGACACAATCGAGCTGTTCGATCCCGCCAAGGTCAAGCCGCGCCTTGACAAGGCATTGCGCTCCGTCGAGCGCGGCGACTACGCGCTTGCCACCGACATCGTCGGCGAACTGGAGGGCGAGGGCAACGTCGATGCCGAGATCATCTCGCTGCGCCGTCAGATCGACCAGGCGCAGCGCGGGGTCCAGATCCGCAAGTACCTGGAAAACGCGCGGCGCCTTCTGGAAGAGCAGGAATACTCGCTCGCGCTGCGCAAGGTACAGGAGGCGCTCGAACTCGACGAACGCAACTCCGACGCGCTGGCCTTAAAGAACGAGATAGAGAAACAACGCCGCGCGCGCACCGCTGAAGACTGGTTCGCCCTGGCCCGCCGTCATATAGACAACGGCGCCTATGCGCAGGCACGCTCCGTGCTGAATAACCTGTTGGAGGTCAAACCCGACGAGGACGCCGTGCAGGAGCTCCGCGCCGAATTGGAACGGCGCGAGGCGGAGAGTGCGCGCCTGAGGTCGGAAAAGGAGCGGCTGCAACGCGAGGCCCGCGGCGCCTGGGAACGCGGCGAGGTGACCGCGGCCATGTCGAATCTCGAGCGCTGGATGGATCTCGACCGTTCCACGCCGGAGACCGACGCGAGCCGCATCGCCTCGGTCCGCAACCTCTTCGTCACAGTCCGAACCGAGCACGAGGCCATCCGCAACTCCTACGAGCAGGCCCGCGCCCTGCTGCAGGCCGGAAAGTTCGACGAAGCCTCCGATCTGTGCAAGCTGTATCTGTCGAAGTACCCCTCGCACGCACTCTTCCAGGCCGTTCAGTTCGATGTCGATGAGCGCCGCCGGCAGGCCTTGTCGGCTTTCATCGCCGAGGTGGATCAGCGCGCATCCAACGAGGCAGACCTCGACCGCCGTGTCGCCATCCTGGAGGACGCGGCAAGCCGTTACCCCGCGGAATCCCATTTCCAGCGCGCCCTGGAGCCGGCCCGCGCCAAACGCGACCTGGTCAACTCGATCGTGGCCCGCGCGCGCCTCTTTGAAGAACAGGGCAAACTAGTGGAGGCGCTCGAACAGTGGGAATTGCTGGGCCCGGTTCACGCTGCATATCCGGGGCTGGAATACGAAAAGGACCGCGTCCGGAAGCGCCGCGAGGCCCAGTCGCGCAACGAGGCCAAAGCCACGTGGGTGGAACAGGTCGAGTCACATCTGGCCCATGGAGACTACGAGCGCGCCTTCGCCGCGGCAACTGGGGCCGCCGCTGAATTCCCGGACGACCCTGAAATTGGTGAGATCGGCCGGACGGCCCACAGCCGGCTGGAAGGAGGGCGCCGCGCCGCCGCCCTCATCGCGGAAGCCCGCGCCCTGCTCGCTACCGGCGCGTCCGAAGAGGCTGCCGAGAGATTGCGCACTGCTCTGCTGGAAGACGAGCGCAATCCCGTGGTCCGGCCCTTGCTCGTCAGGACGTTGGCAGAACGCGCTCAGGCCTCCATCGATGCCGGCGGCAGCGAGGGCGAGGCAGAGAAACTGCTGGCTGAAGCCGCCGGCTACGATCCGCGCAATGCGCAGGTGGCGAACCTGAAGACAGTGCTCGCCGATCGCCAGCGGGAGCGCGCAGTCTCCGAGGCCATGGCAGAGGCCCGCCGCATGTTCAATGAGCGCAACCTGGCCGGCGCGCTAGACGCCTGCAGGCGCGCGCTACAGCGATTCCCCAGTGAGGTCCGCCTGGCTCAGCTGGCAGCGAACCTCGAGGCGGCCCTGAACCGCGAGCAGGCCCCTGCTGCCGCTCAGCAGGCGACGCCGCCTCCGCAGCCGCCACCGCTCCAGCCCACTCCCCCTTCGACGCCACCGCCGGCAGAGGTTTCACCGCCGGCAAAGGCTCAAGCCGCCCCCGCCCGCCCCACGCCACCCCCCTCCCCAGGTTCGGGCCCCCAGGCGCGGCGGACCCCCACCGGGCTACCGGCGGCGGCGGC
>JACQZS010000084.1 GCA_016213725.1 Acidobacteriota bacterium
CTGCAGGAGGCGCTGGCCTCATTCCTGAAGCAGCCCGTGGGCTAATCGGAGTCGGGCCGGCTCCACCATAACCACAAGGCAAATCCTGCAATGGGGATGCCGGTTGCCAATGCAAACGCCGCCTGCCAGGCGCGCGCGTCCATCATTCGTCCGAACCAGGGCATGGAGAGAGCCACGAGGGCAGACCAGGCGCCCGCTCCCAGTCCGGCGATGAGCCCGGCATGGGCCGTGGTGAAAATGTGCGTGGCGTAGCTGATGCTGACGATGATGTTTCCGCCGGCCACGAACATGGCCCAGAAGAAAAGCAGCAGCAGTAGAGGAAACGAAGAGATCCGGGGGCCGAGAATCAGCGGCAGCGTGCCGACGGCGGCCGCGAGGGTAAGGCGGCGGTAGGCGGGCAGGGGATCGCTACTGCCTCGGCGGAGCCGGTCGACGAAATACCCCCAGAGGAAGTACCCGCACTCCCAGCCAAGCGGGGGAATCCAGAGCACGGCGCCGATCTCGATTTGCGACTTCCCGAGCGCGCGGCTGAAATAGAGCGGCGCCTGGTAGATGACGAAGGCCAGAGGGATGCAGCCCAGCGCGTATGAGGCCATGAAGGCCCACAGGCGGCGGTCTGAAAAAGGGATCGGAGCAGGTTTGTCGTGGTGGGACGCGCGGGCGGCGCGCAGCTCTTCGCGGCGGCTGATCAAACTCCACCACAGCAGCCAGAGGAAGCCCACAAAGCCAGTGAAGAGAAAGGCCGCGCGCCAGCCCCAGGCGGCGAAAATGGGGGTGACGATGAGCGGGGTGAGCACGGCGCCCAGCGAGCCGCCGCTGTAAGCGATGGCGACGCCGCGGGCCCGGAAGCGCTCAGGAAGAGTCTGCACCACCGTGCGCAGGCCGCCGGGGAAGGTCGCTCCTTCCCCAAACCCCAGAGCCGCCCGCGCCATGGCGAAGCCGGCAAAGCCGGAGACAAAGGCGTGGGCCGCGGAGGCAGCGGTCCAGAAGGCGACGGCAACCGACATTCCCCCACGCACGCCCCAACGGTCCAGCCAGCGGCCCCACAGCGGATTGGACGCCATGTAGGCGATGGAAAACGCGGAGATGATCCAGCCATATTGCTCGGCGGTGAGGTGCGTGTCCTGCAGGATGGTGGGCGCCAGAAGGGCAAGGGTATTGCGGTCGATGTAGCTGATGAGTGAAACCATCAGCATCGAGACGGCGGGAATCCAGAGGCGCCAGAAAGAGGCAGGCATCGCTGGTAGTGTAGCCTAAGCCTTCCCGATGAGATCGCTGACGGTGACCATCTCGTAGCCGGCCTCCACCCATTTCGGCAGGAGCAGACGCAGCGCATCCAGGGTGGGCGTAATGTCCGGACGGTGCAGGAGTTCGCGGCCGTCGTGGAAACAGAGGATGGCGCCGGGTTGGGTACGCGGCTCGACGTAGGAGACGATCTCCGCGGCCGGCAGCTTCCAGTCGCGGGCGATGGTGGTCCACATCACCCCAAGCAGGCCCAGCCGCTCCTGGGCGGCGGCGAGGCCGGGCCAGCGGACTCCGTAGGTGGCCCGGAGCAGCGTGGGCGCGACGCCGGTCACTTCGATGATGGAGGCCTGTGCGCGGGAGATCTGATCGTAAATGAACTGGGGCGAGCGCAGGTAGTAGGCGTGGTGCGTATCCGAGTGGTTGCCGATTTCGTGGCCTTCCTTGATGCAGCGCCGGGAGACGAGCGGCAGGCGGCGGACGTGGTGGCCGCATTGAAAAAACGTGCAGCGGGCGCCGTAGTCGGCCAGCAGGGAAAGCAATTCCGAGGTGGATTCGCTGGGCCCGTCATCAAAGGTGATGGCGATGGCGCGCCGGGTCTTCGGACCTCTCCAGACGGAAGGGCCGAAGAGCGTGGCGGAACGCGCACGGGCACCATAAGCCAGGGTTCCTGCGGCGGCGAGGGCAACGCCACCCAGGACTTCGGACAGCATTGAGGGAGTTTATCACCTTTTTGAGGGATTCCCGGCATCGGCCGGCAGGAGCGAAGAGAAGCGATAGGTCCCGGAAGAGACGGCCAGCCAGGCGCGGCCGCCCTTCATCTCCCGGAATTTGACGCCGGGCTGCGCGGCAACGGGCGAAGAGGAGGGAATAGCCACGGTAGCGGAAACGTTGGGGGGCACCGTGAGTTCGATTTCGAAGCGCCCGCCTTGCTGGCGCCAACTGACGGCGATCCGCCCTCGAATGGACACGTACTCGGCTCTCACCCATTCCAGCGAGCCGGGCGTGGGATGGATGAGCAGCTTGCGGTATCCGGGCCCGTCGCTATCGATGCCCGCCAGGCGGCGGAACATCCATTCGGAAACGGCGCCGAAGGAGTAGTGGCTGAAGGAGTTCATCGACGGATTGAAGAACCCCTTTTCCTTCGTGTAGCTGTTCCATCGCTCCCAGATGGTGGTGGCGCCGTTGTCCACTTCGTAGCCCCAACTGGGGAACTCATGACTGCGGAGCAGTTGCACGGCCAGGTTGCCGTAGCCGGAAGCTTCGAGGACGGGGAGCAGCGGGTAGGTGCCGAGGAAGCCGGTGGTCATGCGGCCGCCGTTGGCCCGGATCATCGCGGCGAGGTGCGCGGCGGCGGCGGGGCGGTCCTGCGGCGGGAAAAGCCCGTTGGCCAGGGCCAGCGCGTAGGCGGTTTGAGTGTCCACTTTAAGGGTTCCGCCGGGAATGACATAGTCTGCTTGAAACCGATGGCCGATGATGGCGTAGAGCATCTGGTAGCGGGCAGCTTCCTCGGTCTTGCCGAGTGCCGCGGCCATTTCCGCCATGAGGCGGGCGGAGTAAGCGAAGTAGACGGCATCAACGTATTCAATGGGCGTGCTGCTCCCCACCGCGAGCCAGTCGCCCCACCTGTTGAACGAGTTGACGCCGCGGTAGTCGGGGCTCTGCTTTTCTCGAAACTCGATGAACCGCTGCATGGCGGGCCAATGGCGCTCCAGCAGGCGCGTGTCGCCGTAAGCCTGCCACACGTGATAGGGGACTATGATGCCGGCGTCCATCCAGGCGGTGCCGTAGGAGAAACCGTCGCCGCCGTGCTGCATGGCGTAGGGGGCGTAGTCGGGGAACGCGCCGTTGGCGCGCTGGGACTCGTCGAGATCGTCCAGCCACTTGGTATAGAAGGCCGCGGCGTCTGCATTGATGGTCGCCGCGCGGGCGTAAATCTGCGCGTCGCCGGTCCAGCCGAAGCGCTCGTCGCGTTGCGGGCAGTCGGTGGGGATTTCAACGAAGTTGCCGCGCTGCGTCCAGACGATATTGGAGTGCAGGCGATTGAGCATCGGATCAGAGGAAGAGAAAGTACTGGCGAGCGGCGTGTCGGAATGGACGACGATGCCGGTGATGGCGTCTTTGCCTGGCGTGCCGGGGAGGCCCGTCAGCTCCACGTACTGAAAGCCGTGGTAGGTAAAGCGGGGCATCCAGGATTCGCCGCCCGGGTCGCCGCGGAGGACATAGGTGTCGGTGGCGCGTGCGCGGCGGAGGTTCTCCGTCATGAGGCGGCCGTCGGGGTAGATCATTTCAGCGAAGCGCAGGCGGACGCGCGTGCCGGCGGCCCCTTTCACCCGCAGGCGGGCGACGCCGGAGATATTCTGGCCGAGATCGAAGACGTGGACGCCTGGCTGGATCTCGCGCACGGAGACGGGCCGGATCTCTTCGATC
>JACQZS010000085.1 GCA_016213725.1 Acidobacteriota bacterium
AAGGGAAGATCGCCGAAGCTCGGCGTTTCCGGGTTCGGCTGATAGACGGTGACGGCCAGGCCCACGACTTCGGCGCCTTTGCTCTCGATGAGAGCTTTGAGTTCAGTCAACTTGCGGCCGCTGCGCAGAATGTCATCCACCAGCAGGACCTTTTCACCCGGTTCGGGCGTGATGTAGGGCCGGAACCGCAGCGGGCCGCCATCCTCTCCGCGTTCCGCCCAATACACCTGCTTGGCGCGGAGGGCCTCGCACAGACCGAAGGCCACCGGCAGGCCGCCCGTGGCCGGCGTGACAATCGACAACTCCGGAATGAGGGCCTTCAACTCCGCATGGGCTCTGACCTTGCGGCTCAGAGCGACACTGAACAGCTTGGCGATTTCATAGTGGCGCATCGCTTCGGCCACCTGGATGTAGCGGCTGGCGTGCAAGCCGTTGGGGTACTGGAAGTGGCCCACTCGCAGTGCCTTCGTTTCAACCAGAAGGTTGACGACTTCCTCTTCGGTCGGGATCAAATGCATGGATCGTTGAGCTCCTTGGCTTCCGGCTCTCCAGTTCTTCGTGGAACCTGGGAACCGCCGCCCCCATTTTGCCACTAGTTCGCTGCCGGACGGTAGCGCAACAACCCGGCGGATTGGCTGGAACGCATCGATCTATTCGGCGGGGGCGGAATCCCGATCGCGGTAGCCATGGCGCCAGTACAACAGCAGCTTCTGCCTGCGCGAGTCTCCAGTGAGTTGCAGACCCACCTTGTGGTATCTGCCGTCGCCTTCCCTTCGCCGCGGCTGGAATGTCAGCAAATACCGCTGGTGGATGTCCAGCCTGCTCAGGACCTTGATGAACTCATTGGGGGTGACCTCGCCGAAGTAGACGCCGCCGGTGAGGTCGGCGAAGTCCGCGAGATAGCTGCGGGGCGGAGGAACATCGTCCATCTGGGCTGAAGTCCAGAACTCCACGGCATACAGGAACACGTCGGATTCTCCCAGCATTCGCATCACTTCCTGGTGGCGGATGCGGCTGGCGTTATCGATGCCGTCGGAGATGACGAAGATGACTTTGCGCGTGTTTCGGGCCTCACTGAGGACATGCATGGCCATGCCTAGCGCGTCGTAGAGAGCCGTCTTCCCCTTGGTCGCGACGAGGTGGGGAGAAGCAGCGATTGCACTCACGTCGTTCGTGAAACCGACTTCCAAGGACGGCTTCTCCTTGCACACAACCAGCGCGTACTCGTCACCCGGGTATTCCTGCCGGAGGAACGCCTGCAGTGCGTCCCGGCCCCGCTTCAGGGCCGGGGCCATGCTCCCGCTGGTATCGAAGACGATGACGGCGGAGACGGGGCCGTCTTCTTTCCAGAAGGAGTCGATCTTGGCGGGGAATTTGTCCACGGTGAGATGGAAGTCGCCGGGGCCCAGACTTGTGACCAGCCGCTCGTGGCGGTCCATGACGACGGCATTCACCTGAATCCGTCCCGCCCGCAGTACGGAGTTGCCTGGGCTGGTCTGTCCCGCTGCGCAACCGGCGGCGATGATCGCCGCTACAAGTACCCTGGCCCGGTGGATTGCCAACTTCAACACGGCTCCATCATAGGCGGCCTGGGCTTGCGAGGCCCATCAGGCCGGGGCTGTATTGGTTTGGTCAGGCGGGCTGTATTTCTGCCCGCGCGCGGATCAGGAGATGATGCCCTTCCGCACCGCATAGAGGATGAGTTCCGGTACGGAGTGCAGGTTGAGCTTCTGGAGAATGTGCGTGCGGTGTGTTTCCACCGTGTGAAGACTGAGATTCATGAGGTTGGCGATCTCCTTGTTCGTCTTGCCTTCGGCGATCAATTGGAGAACCTCCCTTTCTCGCGAACTGAGCAACTCGTAGGTATCTTCCGCTCCACGCTGCTTCAACTGCCGGACGTAGTCTTCCAGCAGCATTCGGCCCACGGCCGGACTGAAGAACGACTTGCCTTCTCGAACGGCGCGGACCGCGCGGATGAGGTCCGCTTCGGCCGAGTCCTTGAGGAGATAGGCCTTGGCGCCGCTTTTCAGCGCACGCATGACGTAGCCTTCGTCGGAGTGCATGCTCAGGATGACCACGGCGATCTTCGGCGCACTGGCGACGATCTGGCGGGTCGCTTCGATGCCGTTGAGCTGCGGCATGCCGATGTCGATCACCACGACGTCGGGATGCAACTCGCCGGCCAGCCGCACCGCCTGCCTCCCGTCATCGGCCTCACCGACCACCTCCAGGTCGTCGTGTTTCTCAAGCAGCATTTTGAGGCCGGCCCGGATCACCATGTGATCGTCGGCTAGCAGAATTCGAGTCTTCATCGGGAGTACGTCTCCTGCTTCTCGCCTGCCTCCAGCGGCAACTGCACCCTTAGGATGGTGCCTCTGCCCGGAGCAGACTCCACGTCAAAGTCCCCACCCAGTTGCGAAACTCTCTCCTGCATGCCCAGCAGGCCGATGCCTTTTGTCCTCAACGGGTCGAACCCGCGTCCATCGTCGCGGACCAGGATTCGCAGGCGGCCTTCCACGAGTTGGAGCACGATCTCCACATTGCCCGCGCGGGAGTGGCGGGAGGCGTTCTGCAAGGCCTCCTGGACCACCCGGTAAATGGTGGTCCGAACAGCGTCCGGCAGGTCGAGGTCTTCGTGTTCAGTGATTACCCGTACGTCCATTCCCGTGCGCCTAGAGGTCTCGCGCGCCTGCCAGTACAGCGCCGGCACCAGCCCCAGGTCATCGAGCATGGACGGACGCAGCAGCAGAGTCATGTTCCTGACCGTATTGAGAGCCATCTCCGCGAGGTGGTGCGCGGAATGCAGGCGCTCGCCGGCTTCCGCCGGAGCCAGAGCCAGCGAGCCCTGAGCCTGGCCCAAGTCCACGAGCAGGGCGCTGAGGATCTGTCCCACCTCGTCATGCAGCTCGCGCGCCAGCTTGCGGCGTTCATCTTCCTGGATGCCGAGTACCCGTTGCGAGAGTTCCTCCAGCCGGCCAGCGAACTCCAGCGAGGCGTTGTACTGCTGGCGTGCCTCACCCTCCAGACGCATGAGGTGGCGCCAGGTCACGGCAGTTAGCGCAGCGCCCAGCAGCACGCTGAAAGCCACCGCCAGCCACAGTTTCCGGCGCAGGGCGGCCAACTCCCCCGTCGCCTCCTCGATGCTGTTGTGCAGGTCGCGTTGATCCAGCAGCCGCAAGCCATTCAGAGTCGCCAGCCACTGGTCCCGTTGCGGAGCCAGCTGCGATGTGAGGATCTCGTAGCCGTCCTGAATGCGCCGGGGGCCCGTCAACTGGAGACCCCGCTCGGCAGTAGCCCAATAGCGCGTCATGTCGTGTTCGAGTTGGGCGATCTCCGCGGTTCTGGAATCCGCCGCCCTGCGCCGGTACTCGGCCAGGGCCGCCAGAGTCTGGACCCAGGCGCCGCGGGCATTGGTGCGGTGTTGGTCAGTGGCGTCAGCGTCCGGGTCGATCAGATAGTCCCGCACCAGGGCGCTGGCGGAGTATGCCCGGGAAAGGATGGCTTCCAAGTGATCGCTGCGTTCGATGTAGATGCCGCTGCTCTGTGTGTTCTTGGTCTGCACATAGCTCAGGGTCTGTGCCGAGAAGACGCCCAACAAGGCGAGCAGCCCCAGCAGGCCGCCATAGCCTAGAAACAAGGCCAGACGGATTCCGCGCAGAATGGGTTGGTTGGGACGCTGCAGCATGCGCTGGACTCCTCTCACCCCATGTTGTCTGATCCGGCGGCCGAGAGGAAGTCGAGCGCTCATAAGCCCAGCCAAGCGCCCACTCGACGCAGGGTGGCCATGGCGCGCTCATCTCCGCGCTCTCTCACATTCCACCGGCATCGGAACAACCCGTACACCAGGAGTTGCAACTGTTGGGCGGGGAGCGGGGAAGCGATGACGTCCAGGACCCCTGCTTTGAAGAGGTCCACCCATTGCCTGGAATCGAACCGTGCCGTCACCACGATCACGGGGACTTCGGCGTTCAAGCACTCCCGCACCGGTTCTCTCCAGCCCGTGCGGACCTGGGAATGCTCCAACACCAGAAGCTGCGGCCGTCCCGGGCAAAGTGCCCGCCGGCAATCTTCAGCGCTGGCGATGACTGAGATTCTGAGGCGGAAACCTCGCAACGCGTGCCGGACTTCGCGCTCCAGCGTCTCGTCGCGCGCCAGCAACAGGATCTCGGGTTCTGTCGGTGTGTCCGGCATCTTCGTCCGCCTAGCAGTGTGAGCCCAGCTTCAGCTTAGTGAGTGCGGGAGTTATGCGGCATCCCGTCCAGCCTGTATTTACGGCGGTTCCGGCGCGGATCACGGTTCTGCCTGCCCGCTTTTCAGGTCACGGCAGGATGGGCTGAAACGCCGTTTGCCGTCTAACGTTGCTGGTAGAGGCGCAATGGCAGAATTTCAACCCATCACGGCTGCACAATGCGAAGGCATCCGGGCTTACGACACCTGCAAAATCGCCAATGCCATCGAGCGGCTGGGCCTCCGGATGAAGAATGAAGGGTTTACGCGTCCGGGCCTGGTTTGCCGGATCAGCGGTTATGCCTCGGCGCTCGGCTACAGCGTGACGAGCCGTGTTCGTTCGGCGGATCCTCCGGTTCGCGGCTATTCTTTCGCGGAGTTGGAGGAGTGGTGGGCGGCCTTCGAACGCTTCCCATGGCCTCGCCTCGCCGTCATCGAAGACATAGACCAGGTCGCCGGCCAAGGCGCTGCGCTCAGCAATATCCACGCCGAGGTGCTCCGTGCTCTGGGGTGCGCCGGGTTGGTGACCAACGGATCGGTCAGGAATCTCCCCGAATTGGACCGGATGCGCTTCCCGGTCTTTTCGTGCCATGTCGCGGTTTCGCACGCCTACATTCACATGGTCGAATTCAACGCGCCGGTGGAGATCCTCGGTTTGCCAGTCCAGCCTCGCGACCTGATTTATGCCGACTGCCACGGTGCGATCTCCATCCCCGAGGCGCAGGTCGACGACATTGTCCGCGTGGCCGGCGAACTCGCCTCCGCCGAACGCCGCACGATTGATCTCTGCCATGCAGGCAGGTTTCCGTTTTCCGCCCTGGCCGAATCCGATAGGAGTTGTTGAGCCTCTGCTATGAAACAGAACTGGTTATTGATTATCGCGGGCCCGCTGCTGCTGGCGTCTCTTTCGGGTTGCGGCACGCCGCACTCCGCCCATGCGGCGGAAGCGGCGCCCCAAACGGCGCACGCCGTTGCGGCGGTGCGGGTGGTCCGCCGCGATCTGGATCGGGGCATGGTCGTGACGGGAGAACTCACCCCCTTTCAGGAGGTAGAGGTGATGGCCAAGGTGGCCGGATATGTGCGGCGCATGTATGTCGACGTCGGAGATTCAGTGAGTCAGGGCCAGGTTCTGGCCGTCCTAGAAGTGCCTGAGATGACCGACGATCTGAACCGGGCAGGAGCGGCCATCCAGCGCAACCGCGCAGATCTCAACCGTGCCGAGGATGAGATCCGCCGCGCCGAAACCGCGCATGAGCTGGCTCATGTCACCTATCACCGGCTTTCGAACGTCTCCCGGAACCAGCCCGGCCTGGTGGCCCAACAGGAAATCGATGACGCCCAGACCCGCGATCAGATGGCCGAGGCCCAGGTGGCGGCGGTCCGTTCCGCACTGGCCGCCGCTCAGGAGCAGATCAAGGTGTCGGAAGCCGAGCAGAGCAAGTACAAGACGATGCTTCAATACACGCGCGTCGTGGCGCCCTTCGCCGGCGTGGTCACGCGGCGCTACGCCAACGTTGGCTCGATGATCCAGGCTGGCGTTGCATCGCAGACACAGACCATGCCCATTGTGCGGCTATCTCAGAACAACCTGCTGCGGGTTGTGGTGCCCGTGCCGGAATCGGCCGCCGGCATCGTGCACCAGGGGTCGAGCGTGGAGATTCGCGTCCCCTCGCTGGCCAAGTCGTTCGCGGGAAAAGTGGCACGAACGGCTGAGCGGATCGATACCTCTACCCGCACCATGCGCACCGAAATCGATGTGCCCAATCCCGGAGGCGTGCTGATTCCGGGTATGTATGCGGAGATCAGCCTGTCGTTGGCCATGAGCGCTCAGGTGATTGCGGTGCCGCTCACCGCCATCATGGAAGAGGCGGGGCAAAAGCGGGTGTGGGTTGTCGATTCCGGCTCCCGCCTCCAGGTGAGGCGGATCTCCACCGGTCTTGAAACTCCTGACTTCATCGAGGTCCCCTCCGGCCTGCGCGAAGGCGAAATCGTGGTCGCCGCGCTGCGCGGCCAGTTTCGTCCCGGCCAGGCCGTGATTCCCAAGTTCGAGGATTCCGCCAGCGGCGCCAAGGGGGGTGAATAGGTGTCCCGCTTTGCGATCCGAACACCATACTTCATCCTTGTGGCTTGCCTGGTGGTGCTCGTGCTTGGCGTCAATGCGCTGATCAAAATGCCGGTGGATCTCTTCCCCCCGATTGAGATCCCGGTCGTGGTCGTCGCCACGTTCTACTCCGGCATGCCGCCGGAACAGATCGAGACCGACATCACCAGCCGTTTCGAGCGGTTCTTCACGCTGGCCAGCGGGATCGACCATATCGAATCCCGCTCGCTGCCTGGCGTCAGCGTCATCAAGGTGGTCTTTCAGCCCGGAGCCAATCCGGATACCGCTGTGACCTCCATCGGCAACCTGGCCATGGCG
>JACQZS010000086.1 GCA_016213725.1 Acidobacteriota bacterium
GGGGACGCTGGATACGGCGGTGGCGGCGGACACGGCGATCATCACGCGGCGGAAGGTGGCCGCCGGGGTGGCGGCCGGGGACCACGTGCTGCGGCTGACGGCGCTGGGGCCGGGGCGGTTCTACTTCGCGGCGGCGGAGGCGGTGGTGGCCGGCGACGTCCCGGACGCGGACCCGGCGCAGACGGAGGTGACGCCGGCGCTGGACTACTCGACCGACCACACGTACAAGCTGCCGCCGGCGCGGATTCTGTGGATGCTGGACAAGCTGGGGTGCAAGGGTCCGCTGAACGAGTACATCGGGATTCTGTGGTGGAACGAGCGGAAGCGCGTGAACGGCACGATGCCGGAATTGCGGATCGAGTTCGGCGGCGAGTTTGCGGCGGATGACCAGGTGTTCCTGGAGATCGGCTCACAGAGGCTAGGCAAGAGCGTGCTGCTCAAAGAGAGCGCGCTGAGCGTGGCGCGGCATTTCGCGATGGTGGTGAACGCGACGATGGTGGGGGTTTGGGCGAGAGCGGAGGGCGGAACGCTGGTGCTGACGGCGCGGTCGGCGGCGGCGGCGTACGGATATCAGGTGAAGGCGACGGTGGAGCAGGCGGCGGGCTCCACGGGAACGGCCGCGGGCGAGGGGTGGCTGGGCGGCGGATCGATGGGGGAGTGGCAGGTGGACGTGGCGGCGGGGCGGTGCCTGAACGCCGGGGCGCGGGCCTGGCATGCGGACCTGTTCCAGCTGTGCGCGGCGCGGGGGCGTGCGGCGACAGCAGCGATGTCGATGGAGCTGGTGAATCCGCCGTTGGAGCTGGCGGCGCGGTTTCCGGACGGGCGGGCGGTGTTGACCGATATGGGATTCGGCGGCTTGCGGTCGACACACTGCGCGTTCAGCAGCCCGATGTTCGAGTTCCAGAAGCGGGCATTCCAGGAGGTGGCGGGCCTGATGGCGGCGGCGGGACTGACGCCGGAGATGCAATGCGGCGAGTTCACCTGGTGGTATTTCAGCAACTACGACGCGCAGACCGGCGAAGGCGGAATGGGCTACTACGATAGCGAGACGGCGGCAGCGGCGGCAGCGGCGCTGGGCCGGCCGCTGCAGGTGTTCCGAACGCCGGTGGACGACCCCGGAATCAACGGCGGGGCCGACGCCGTGTTCCTCAGGAACCGGCTGAGGAACTACGCCGAGGCCCTGATGGCGCATGTGCGGGCGGCATACCCTTCGGCTCGGTTCGAAGTGCTGTTCCCCTACGACGTGAACCATCCGGAGCCGGCGGGGCTGCACCAGCTGGGCGGGCGGTTGAACCGGTTTGTAAATCTGCCTGTCGAATGGGGGTCTAAAGATACTTGCGGGTTCGACCGATTCAAGATTGAGGCGCTGGATTTCGGCGTATGGTCCAGGAACGTAGATCTATCGAGAAAGTGCCTGGAGTTCCCGTTGCTGTTGGGATGGCCGGCGACTGCCGTGCGCGCGATGATCGCCGTGTTCCGGGGCGGCTACCCGTGGGGAAGAGAGGTTGAACGTGCACGCGAACTTGGCATGTCGGCAATCAGCCTCTGGGCCTTCGATCACGTTTGCTTATACGGACTGGAGATGGGCCGGCGCGGCGGGGGCAGGGCGCAAAAGCAAGGGTAAAGAGGGGAACAGGCGAATACGAGTAGAACATGACAGCAGTCAGACACCTCAGACATTAGTTGAATTTCACCTAAATCGATACAAACGCCAAGACCACTGGTACGATGCGGGTAGAACGGAGAGTCTCTAGATGCGATGTCAGCGCTGCGGGCGGGCGATTAGCCCGCTGAGACAGCTCACGGATTCCGAGTTCTGCAGTGAGAGCTGCAGAAGACGGGGTCCGCGTGCGTCCGCATCGCTGGTAAGGGACGCCGAGTTTGAGGTGGATCCGTTCTGGCAGGCGGCGCACGAACAGGCGAACAAGCCGCACGGGAAGGCATCGAACGTCCTGGTGGCGGGGCTGGTGACGGGTCTGCTGGGGGCGATGGTGCTGGCGAGAATCGTATTTCCGGACGCAATGCCGGATGCGGGGGGAGCGAGTCCGCTGGTCCGGGCGGTGCCGACGGTGCGTCCGAATCAAGGCGCCGACAAAGACCAAGCGTTGCCTGGACAGGCTGACGGCATCAGCGGCTGGCTGGAGAAGCACCTGCCGGGCGAAAAGCCGGTGACGGCAAAGTGGGACGCCGGGAAATCTGACGGCGACTGGACGGGGACGGCGGTGGGCTGGCTGAAGCGGGACGGGATGATGCAGCCGGGCAAGCTGCGCCTATGGAAGCCGACGCTGAACTCCAAGGATTATGAGATGGAGTTCGAAGCGGCGATCCAGAAGCGGGGCGTGAGCTGGGTCTACCGCGCGCAGGACTCCAAGTCCTACTACGCGACGAAGATCCTGCTGGGCAGAGGCGAAGCGGGCGGCTCGACGATTTTGAGGTACGGGCTGGACAACAACCGGGAGTTTGCCCGGGTGGAGCTGCCACTGCCGGCGATGCTGCAGGCGAAGAAGAACTACAGGATCGCGATGATGGCGGTGGGCGACCACTTTACGACCCTGATCGACGGCCGGGTAGTGGATGAATGGACGGATGGGCGGCTGAAGAAGGGCGGCGTGGGGTTCTTCTCGGACGAGGGTGAGAGCGCGGGAATCCAATGGGCGAACTTCCGGGAGCGGAAGGGCGTGCTTTCCGGGCTGTTTACGGCAGCCCTGATTCTCCCGCCGGGCGTGTCTTACTAACACCGGGGGTGGTACCCTGGAATTTCCTTCATCATGGAGTTGCTGGGGTCTTTGTATGCCCGCTGGATGAACCAGTGGGAAGAACGTCTGTGTTTCGCGGCGACCAACCGCGTGGTAAGGCCGTTTGAGTGGGGGCTGGACTGGGCCGAGCGCTGGCCGCTGGCCGCCAAACTACCTCAGAACGGGCAGGAGCCAGAAGAGTGGCTGGTGGCGTTGAGCCACAAGGCGATCGCCGGGAGCGACGAGTATTTCGCGCACAAGACGCCCACCGACTTCCACCTAGCCGGACCGCTGCTGCGCTTCAGTTCGATGGTGAAGACGCCGTACGCGGAGAACAACGTGGTGCACGGGCAGTGGTTTCCGGGCAAGAACCGGAAGAAGGCCGTGCTGGTGCTGCCGCATTGGAACGCTCCGCACGACGCGCACAATGCGCTGGCGCAGGCATTCCAAAGATTCGGCGCGAGCGCGTTGCGGCTGAGCCTGCCCTACCACGACTACCGGATGCCGGCCGAACTGCAGCGGGCCGACTATGCGGTGAGCTCGAACATCGGACGGACGATCGACGCGACGCGGCAGGCGGTGCTGGATATCCGCTGCGCGGTGGACTGGCTGGAGACGCAGGGCGCGGAGAAGGTGGCGATTGTCGGCACGAGCCTGGGCTCGTGCTACGCCTTCCTGGCGAGCGCGCACGACGAGCGGCTGCGGGTGAACGCGTTCAACCATTGCTCGACGTACTTCGCCGACGTGGTGTGGACTGGGCTTTCGACGATCCACGTCAAACAGGGGCTGGAAGGCAACGTGGACCTGGACCGGCTGCGGCAGATCTGGATGTCGATCAGCCCGACGGCGTACTTCGACAAGTTTGCGGCAAGGAAGAAGAAGTCGATGTTCCTGTATGCCCGCTACGACACGACGTTTCCGCTGGAGCTGTCGAAGGAGACGATCGTCATGTGCCGCAAGTACGGGCTGGACTTCAAGGAAGTGGTGCTGCCGTGCGGCCACTACACGCTGGGCGAGAGCCCGTTCAAGTTCATGGACGGCTACCACCTGGTGAACTTCGTGCTGCGCAATCTCTGATATGTTCTGAGCCATGCAGCGATACGGCATGGTTCTGAAGTTGAGGCCGGAGGCCGAGGCGGAGTACAGAAGAGCGCACGCGGCGGTGTGGCCGGAGGTGCTCCAGATGATCACCGCGTGCGGCATCCGGAACTACTCGATCTACCTCAAAGACGGTTTCCTGTTCAGCTACTTCGAATACGTGGGCGCGGACTTCGGCGCCGACATGGCGAGGATGGCCACCGATGCGAAGACGCAGGAGTGGTGGGCGTGGATGAAGCCGATGCAGGAGCCGCTGGCGACGCGGGCAGAGGGCGAGTGGTGGGCCAACATGGAAGAGGTCTTCCACTACGACTGAGCTAGGCAGGCTGGAGGTTGTATTCGCGGACGGCGGCGTACATGGCCAGGAGGTTTTCGGCCGGCACGTTAGCCAGAATATTGTGGACCTGCTGGAAGACGAAGCCGCCGCCGGGAGCCAGGTGGCGGCACTGCTCGAGGACATGGGCGCGAACCTCTTGCGGGGTGCCGTTGGGCAGGATGCGCTGCGTGTCGCAGCCGCCGCCCCAGAAGGTGATGTCCTTGCCGAAGTCGCGTTTGAGGCCTTCGGCTTCCATGCCGCGGCAGCTGATCTGGACGGGGTTGATGGCGTCGAGGCCGGCATCGATCAGGTCGGGCATGAGGGGACGGACGGCGCCGCAGCAGTGGAGCATCACTTTGACGGGAGCGAGTTGCTTGGCGCGGTTCCACATCAGCGAATGGCGGGGCTTGAAGAACTCGCGGTACATGCGGGGGGAGATCTGGGGGCAGTTCTGGGCGCCGAGGTCGTCGCCGAAGACGATTACATCAATGGAATCGCCGACGGCTCCGAGGAAGCGCTCGAGGTTGGCAAGGTGGATTTCGGTGAGGGCGTCGAGGAAGCGGTGGGCGCGTTCGGGCTCGCCTGCGAGCATCATGAGGAAGCCGTCCATGCGGTAGTAGAACTGGCCCATTTCAAGGAGATTCCCGCCGAACAGGCCGACGAGGGCGCGGGGGGTGCGGGCGCGCAGGGCGCGGGCACCGGCGGCGAGCTCTTGGGAGGAGGAGACGGAAGGGCCGGGGGGCGAGGCGATGCCGGTCCACATGTGATCGGGGTAGAGATCGGCAATGCGCGAGAGGTCTTCGGGATCGTCCAGGAAGGGCCACCAGGTTTGATCGAAGTGCAGCGAGCCTTCGGGCATGCGGGCCATGACGCGGCCATCGCGGTTGCGGTAGACCCACTCTTCGCCTGCACGTTCCGGCACGGCCCAGACCGGCATCTTGCAGGGTTCGCCGCCGGGCAGGGTCCAATCGGCCCACCACTTCTCTTCGAGGCAAAATCCGCGGCCGAGTTCGATGGCGTCGGCGCCGATGGCATCGAGGACATCGTCGTGGACGATGGCGAGCTGCTGGACGGGATCGTAGACGTAGGTTGGGCGAGGCGGGAGGCCGAGCGCGGCACGGAGCTTGGGGTAGGCGATGGCGGAGATGCCGGAGGAGCGGTAGGAGGAGAGATCTACGGCGACACGGTCGGGCTGGGTGTGGTCGAGGGTGGCGAGGATGCGCTCGCGGGAAGTCATGCTGATATCCTACGCCCGGCCGGACGGGGGAGAATTGAAAGATGGAGTACGTGAAGCTTGGTTCGGCGGGCGTGAAGGTGTCCAGGCTGTGCCTGGGGGCGATGACGTATGGGTCGAAGAAGTGGCGGGAGTGGGTGCTGGAAGAAGAAGAGAGCCGGCCATTCATCCGGCGGGCGCTGGAGTTGGGGATCAATTTCTTCGATACGGCGGACATGTATTCGCTGGGGGTGAGCGAGGAGATTCTGGGGCGGGCGTTGAAGGACTTTGCGCCGAAGCGGGACCAGGTGGTGATCGCGACGAAGGTATTCCAGGCGATGGGCGACGGGCCTAACGAGCGCGGGCTATCGCGGAAGCACATTCTGCACGCAATCGACGAGAGCCTGCGGCGGTTGGGCACGGACTACGTCGACTTGTACCAGATCCACCGGCTGGACACGGAGACGCCGATGGAGGAGATCATCGCGGCGCTGGACGACGTGGTGCGGGCGGGCAAGGCCCTGTATGTGGGCGCTTCGTCGATGGACGCGTGGCAGTTCGCGAAGATGCTGTACCTGGCGGACGGGCTAGGCAGGACGCGGTTCGTTTCGATGCAGAACCACTACAACCTGGTCTACCGGGAAGAGGAGCGCGAGATGATGCCGCTATGCCGGGAGGAGGGGATTGGAGTGATTCCATGGAGTCCGCTGGCGCGCGGATTTCTGGCGGGCAACCGGCGGGCGCAGGACTACGGCGAGACGGTGCGAAGCAAGACGGATGCGTTCGCGCACAAGCTGTACTACCAGGCGTCGGACTTCGCGGTGGTGGAGCGGGTGACGGAGATCGCGGAGAAGCGCGGGGTGCCGAATGCGCAGATCGCACTAGCGTGGCTGCTGGCGAAGCCGGGCGTGACGGCGCCGATTATCGGGGCGAGCAAGATGCGGCATCTGGAAGACGCGGTGGCGGCGCTGTCGATCCGGCTGGACGAGGAGGAGATGAGGCGGTTGGAGGAGCCGTACCAGCCGCATGCGGTGCTGGGGCACTAAGGCGATGCGCAAAGTGGCGAAGTGGTACCGCGCGCAGCCGTATTGGCGGCGGAGGGTGATCGACTACGCCATCTACGGCGCAGTGGGCGCGGCGATGCTCGCGTTCATCGGAGCACTGGCAAAGTATGCAACGTACGAGCAGGGTCAAACGGCGTTTGACTGGCTGCGGGTTGTCGTGGCGGCGGCGGTGGGCTTTGGATACGGAGTGAAAGGGACTCCAGGCCGCGAGCGGACGAGGGTGTTCTGGGGCGCGTGGGGAGTACTGCTCACCGTGTTTCTCGGAGCAGCCGGTTATGGAGTAATACAGGGCTCAGAGTGGGTGCGAATGCCGGTGTGGTTTGTGGTTCCGGGAATCCTCGTGACGGTAGAGGTGGGGACCCGATTCGCTTTGCGGTGGTTTGGGCGCGGGGAGACTATTTCTCGCCCCAGATCCAGCGGGTGAACCAGGCGAGGTTGTCTTCGAGGACGTGGCGCTGCTGCTTGGGTTTGGTGATGCCGTGGCCGAAGCCTTTGTAGACGACGAGGCGGGTTTCCACACCGACGTCGCGGAGGCCCTGGTAGAGTTCAAAGGCGTTGGGGAGTGGGACGCGGCGGTCGTTTTCGCCGTGCTGGATGAGCGTGGGCGTGGCGGCCCTTTTGATGTTCGTGATGGGCGAGGTCTTGGCGTAGATGGCCGGATCATCCCAGGGCGTGGCCTTGAGGTACTGGCGGGTGAAGGGGTGGATATCGGTGTTGACGTAGTAGGTCATCCAGTCGCTGATGCCGGCGCCGACGCTGAGCGCCTTGAACTTCTTTGAGTTGGTGGAGAGGAAGGCGCTGATGTAGCCGCCCTGACTCCAGCCCATGGCGCCGACTTTGTCGGGATCCGCGATGCCTTGCTGGATGAGGTAGTCGACACCGCTTTCGACGTCCCACATGTCGCCGACGCCTAGGTTGCGGACATTGAGGGAGCGGAAGGCTTCGCCGTAGCCGGCGGAGCCGCGGTAGTTGGGGCGGAGGATGATGGCGCCTTTGGCGGCAAAGAGTTCGACGGGGTAGGTGCGGTCGGGTGCGCGCATGGGGCGGTCGATGCCGGTGGGGCCGCCGTGGATGACGACGAGGAGAGGATAGCGGCGGCCGGCCTGGAAGCCGGCGGGCTTGATAAGGACGCCTTCGATGACGGCGCCATCGCGAGATTTCCAGGAGATCACTTCGCGGTCAGCGGGCGTGAACTGGGCGTACTGCGCGCGGTTGTCGGTGATGGCGCGCGGGCTGGGCGAGGCAACCGGTGTCACGTAGACCTCGGGATATTCGTTGGGTTTGAAGGCGAGGAGGGCGGCGGTTTTGAAGTCCCTGGTGAACGAGCCGCCGAGGATGGCGAGGCCATCGCCGCCGAGGACACGGCGGGAGTTGCCGGTGGAAGGATCGAGGAGGAAGAGGGCGGCGCTGGTCTTCTGCAAGGCGCCGAACCAGATTCCCTCCCGGGACCAGCCGCTGAGGTCCGGCTCTTCGTCGAAGTTGAGCGTGAGGACGCGCGGCGTGCCGCCGGCGGCGGGGACTACGGCGATGCGTGAGTTCTTGAAGTAGTTGTATGGCTCAGCGTTGGCGGTGCTGTAGGCGATTTGGGCGCCGTCGGGAGACCAGACGGGGTTGTTGTCGGGGCCGGGAGTGGAGACGATCTTCCGCACGGCCTTATCGGCGAGGGTGACGGTGTAGATGTCGGAGGTGTCGCCGCTGCCGAGGTCGGGATTGACGGTGGCGGCGAAGGCGATGCGGGAAGAGTCGGGGGACCAGTGGAAGCCCTGAACGGTAAAGGACTCGCCGGAGGTGATCTGTTCGGCCTTAGGTTTGGCGCCGGCTTCGGTGGGAACGTCGAGGACGTAGAGGTGGGAGAAGGTGTAGTCGTCGCCGATGATGGAGAACTCGCCGTACTTGTCTTTGCGCTCCTTGCGGGCTTTGGATTCGGGGCCGTCGGAGGTGAAGGCGATGCGTTTTGAGTTGGGCGACCAGTCGAAGGAGCCGACGCCGGATTCGTCGCTGGTGAGGGGCCAGGCTTCGCCGCCGCGCGGGGAGATGAGCCAGACCTGGCGTTTGGAGTCGCGATCGGTGGTGAAGGCGAGCCACTTGCCATCGGGCGACCAGAGGGGATTGGAGGCGCTCTTCTTGCCGCGGGTGAGTTGGAAGCGCTCGCTGCCGTCGGCGCGGGCGAGCCAGAGCTGGGATTTGAACTCGTTGTCGTCCCAGTCGGTTTCAGAGAGGGTGTAGGCGACCCAGAGGCCGTCGGGGGAGATCTGGGGTGAACCGGGGGCCTTCATGCCGAGTGCCTGGTCGATGGTGGGGGCTTTGGGGAACTGGGCGGGGGGAGTTTGGGCAAAGGCAAGGCAGGCAGCGGCGAAGCAGAGCACCAGTCGGTTCATTCGGCCATTGTAGCCGGAAGTTTATTTTCAAACGCTGTTAGCGTTAGCGGCGCGAGCGGCGACTTTAGAGTCAGACCGCCCAACAGGAGGGGCGCAAACGATGAAGAAGCTGATGCAACTGGCGGCCGCGGCCGCAATGATGACGCTGCCGGCGCTGGCCGGCGGATTCTGGCTGAATGTGGGCAACGCCGAGGCGAACACGGAGGCCAAGGCGATGAACGCGCTGTTCACGGTGATGCCCTCGGGCTGCGGCGAGCCGACGAACGCGAAGGTGACGGCGACGGCGGAGGGCATGGTGAACGGCAAACGGGTGAGCCAGACGGTGAAGCTCTCGGCGGTTCGGCCGGGGCTGTACGCGGTGACGAAGCAGTGGCCGGCGGAGGGCAAGTGGGCGGTGCGGGTGATTGCGGAGTACAAGGGCGCGGAGACGTCGGTACTGGTGCCGGTGGAGGGCAGCACGGCGGACCGCAAGGCGGCCAAGTTCCAGCAAGGCCGTCCGGCGGAGACTCAGATTGCGGCGGCGCTTTCGTCGAACTGACGCCCCAACTGATACGATGAGCCCCACGATGGCATTGCCGAGGGAGGCCGCCGGAGAGCCGCGCCTGGTAGAGAGCGCGCAGCTCGGAGACCGCGCGGCCTTCGGGGAGCTGTACCGGCGCTATGCGCGCATGGTGCACGGGGTGCTTCTGACCCGGGTACCTCCCGGCGATGCCGAGGATCTGTTGCACGACGTGTTTCTGTCCGCCATGCGCCGTCTGCCCGCGTTGCGGGAGCAGGCGGCGTTCGGCGCGTGGCTGGCGGCCATCGCGCGGGCAAAGGCGATCGATCACCTGCGAGCCAGGCGGCGTTCGGAGGAGTTGCCGGAGAATCTGCCGAGCCGCGGCGCGACGGCGCACCAGCAGGCTGAGGCGGCGAGGGTGCTGGAAGCGATCCGCCGCCTGCCGGAGGCGTACCGCGAAACTCTGGTGCTGCGGCTGGCCGAAGGGCTGACCGGGCCGGAGATCGCGGAGCAGACCGGACTGACGCCGGATTCGGTGCGGGTGAACCTGGCGCGCGGCATGAAACTGCTGCGGCAGAAGCTGGAAGGAGGCGAGGGGCGATGAGCGAGCGGTATTTGTGGGACGGGACGGGCGAACCGGACGCCGAGATCGCGCATCTGGAGGAGCTGCTGCGGCCGCTGGGATTGCCGGCGGCGGCGGTGCCGGCCAGGAAGAAGGCGTGGATGCCGCTAGCGGCGGCGGCGGCGGTGCTGGTGGCGCTGGCGGGGTGGCAGGTGCGCGTGGCGGCGCCGCCGGAGACGCGCTGGGAGACGGCGCAGGGATTCGTGCATGCCGGGCAGGTGCTGCGGGCCGGGGCGGAAGAGGTTCAGCTGGATGCGGCGGAGGTGGGCCGGGTATCGCTGCAGCCGGGCGCGGAGGCGGCGGTATTGGAATCGAAGCCGGGGCAGGAGCGGCTGGGCCTGCGGGTGGGGACGATGCGGGCGCTGATCTGGGCGCCGGCGCGGGAGTTCGTAGTGGAGACGCCGGCGGCGACGGCGGTGGACCTGGGATGCCAGTACACGCTGACGGTAGACCGGACGGGCGACGGGCTGCTGGAGGTGGAAACGGGCTGGGTGTCGTTCGAGCATCAGGGCCGAGAGTCGTTCATTCCGGCGGGAGCACGCTGCAGGACGCGGCGGGTGGGCGGGCCGGGCACGCCGTATTTTGCCGACGCGCCGGCGGCGCTGGAACGGGCGTTGAACGAGTTTGACGAGCGCGGCGGCGGATTGGAGCAGGCGCTGAGCAGCGCGCGCGGCCGGGACGCGCTCTCGCTGTGGCACCTGCTGCCGCGGACGGCGGGCGAACGGAGGGCGGCAGTCTACCGGCGGCTGGCGCAACTGGTGGCATTGCCGAAGGAGGCGACGGAGGAGCGGATTCTGGCCTCCGACGCGCGGGCGCTGGAGCAGTGCTGGAATGCGCTGGGGCTGGATTCGGCGGCGTGGTGGCGCAGCTGGCAGCGGCCCTGGTGAGCGGAGCGCCCCGCGGGCCGGATGGTACAATTGTAAGGTTTGACCAAGCTAGCCGATTTCCGCCCGAAGCGGCGCGCGGCGGTGCTCGCCGCCTGTGAGTCTCTGAAGACCGGCGCCATTGCGGTGTCCCATCTCGCCAACGTGCGCTACCTGTGCGGCTTCACGGGGAGCAACGGCGTGTTGCTGCTGACCGGGCGCGGGGCTACGTTTTACACCGATCCGAGGTACGACATCCAGTCTGCGCAGGAGTGCGACTGCGCGGTGAAAGTGGTGACGGGCCCGGTGTGGGAGGCGGTGGCGAAGGATGTGCGGCGGAAGCGGCTCACGTCGCTGGCGCTGGAATCCGAGCATCTCTCGCACGCGCAGTGGACGGCCCTGGCGAAGGAATTCGGCAAGGCGGTGAAGCTGGCGGAAGCGAAGGGCGTGGTGGAGGGGCTGCGGGCGGTGAAGTCGCCCGACGAGGTGGCTCGCATCCGGAAGGCGGTGCTGCTGGGATCGGCTGCCTACGAGAAGGCGTTAGCGTTAGTGAGTGAGGGGATGACGGAGCAGCAGGTGGCGGCGGAGATCGACCACGCGATGCGGCTGCTGGGGGCGGAAGGCCCGGCATTCGAGACGATTGTGGCGGCGGGCAAGCGCAGCGCATTGCCGCACGCCCGGCCGACGGGCGCGAAGATCCGCAGAAACCAGCTGCTGCTGGTGGACATGGGCGCGTGCCTGGACGGCTACATGAGCGATATGACGAGGGTGGCCTATGTTGGCCGGCTGGGGGGGCGGCTTTCGGCGCAGGCGCGGAGGGTGTACGACGCGGTGCTGGAGGCGCAGTTAGCCGGCATTGCGGCGGTGAAGCCGGGCGCGCGCTGCAAAGACGTGGACGCGGCGGCCCGCAAGAGCCTGAAGCAGCGCGGCCTGGACCGGTTCTTCACGCATTCGCTGGGCCACGGGTTGGGTTTGGAAATCCACGAGACGCCGCGGTTGGGCGGGAAAGTGGAGAGCGAGTTGAAGCCCGGGATGGTGGTGACCATCGAACCGGGCGTCTACCTGCCGGAATTCGGCGGTGTGAGAATAGAAGACACGGTATTGGTGACGGAATCGGGCGTGGAAGTGCTCACGCCGACGTCTAAGGAATTCGCGGTAATAGCATGACCATTGAAGAGATTCGAGAACTCATCCAGATCGTCACAGCCTCGGGCGTGGCGGAGCTTGAAGTCCAGCGGGGCGAGAACCGGGTGTGGGTGAGGCGCACAACTGGCGTGGTGACGCAAGAGATCCACGTCCCGGCGCAGCATGCGCCGGCGCCGCACATACACACGGCGGGCGCCGCTCCGGTGGTGGCTCCGGCGCCGGAGAGCGTGACGGTGGCGGCGCCACAGGCGGTCGCACCGGCGGGATCGCCGGACCTGACCGATCCATCGCTGATGACGGTGACGTCGCCGATCGTGGGGACTTTTTATGAAGCTCCCGCGCCGGGCGCCGCTTCGTTTGTGAGCGTAGGCGACGCGATCAAACCGGGCAAGGTGCTGTGCATCATCGAATCGATGAAGCTGATGAACGAGATTGAGTCGGAGATTTCGGGCACGATCGTGAAGAGGCTGGTAGACAATGGCCAGCCGGTGGAATACGGCGAGACGCTGTACCTGGTGAAGCCGAACTAGCGCGATGTTTCAGAAGATCCTCATCGCCAACCGCGGGGAGATTGCCCTCCGCGTGATCTGCGCCTGCAAGGACCTGGGCATCAAGACGGTGGCCGTGTACTCCGAGGCCGACCGCTATTCGCTGCACGTGCGCTTCGCCGACGAAGCGGTGTGCATCGGCCCGGCCAAGAGCGCATTGAGTTACCTGAACATTCCCTCCGTGATCAGTGCGGCGGAGATCACCAACGTGGACGCGATCCACCCGGGCTACGGGTTCTTATCGGAGAACTCGGACTTCGCGGAGGTGTGCCAGGCATCGGGGATCAAGTTCATCGGGCCGCGTCCGGACGTGACACGGATGATGGGGCTGAAGCAGATCGCGCGCGAGACGATGAAGGCGCACGGAGTGCCGATTCTGCCGGGCTCGGACGGGATTCTGGAAGACGCCGAGCAGGCGCTGGAAGTGGCCGGACAGATCGGCTACCCGGTGATTCTGAAAGCGTCGGCCGGCGGCGGCGGGCGCGGCATGCGGATCGTGCGGACTCCCGAGGAGCTGCCGAACCTGTTTGCGCAGGCGAGCCAGGAGGCGCTGAACGCGTTCTCCAACGGCGACCTGTACTGCGAGAAGTTCATTGAGAAGCCGCGGCACATCGAGTTCCAGGTGCTGGCCGACGAGCACGGCAACGTGGAAGTGCTGGGCGAGCGCGAGTGCAGCGTGCAGCGGCGGCATCAGAAGCTGATCGAGGAAGCGCCCTCGGCGGCGGTGACGCCGGAGCTGCGCAAGCGCATCGCGGGAGCGCTGAAGAAGGCGTTCAAGGCCATCGGCTACACCAACGCGGGCACGGTGGAGTTCCTGATGGACGAGGACGGCAGCCTGAACTTCATCGAAGTGAACGCGCGCATCCAGGTGGAGCACCCGGTGACGGAACTGATCACGGGAGTGGACCTGGTGCAGGCGCAGCTCAGGATCGCGCAGGGCGAGAAGCTGACCGACATCCTGGATGGGCCGGTGACGCTGAAGGGCCACGCGCTGGAGTGCCGCATCAACGCCGAGCACCCGGTGACGTTCGTACCATCACCGGGACGGATCCAATCGCTCTCGCTGCCGGGCGGCATCGGCGTGCGCGTGGACACGGCGCTGTACCCGGGCGGCGTAATCCCGCCCTACTACGATTCGCTGGCGGCCAAGCTGATCACCTACGGCAAGGACCGCGAGCAGGCCATCGCGCGCATGCAGCGGGCGCTGGACATGTTCGTGGTGGAGGGCATCCATACGTCGGTGCCGCTGCACCAGGAGATCATGGCCGACGACGAGTTCCGCCGGGCGGCCATCGACACGCACTTCATTCAGCGGTTTCTGGAGCGGCGGAAGAAAAACGCCGGCTGAGCCAGCCCGCGCCGCGGCGCAGTACGCCCCAGATCTTGCGGGCCAACCAGAGAAAGACAACCAGGAACGCGGCGACCAGCACCACAGCCAGGAAGGGGTGCGCCGACACCACCCAGAGCAGGAATGGGACGGCGAAGTCGCCGGCCAGGCTGAGGGCGAGGTTGGAGAACGGCTCAGGGCTGTGATTCACCGCCAGCCGGGTGGCGGTTTTGGCGGCGTGCGCGGAGAGAGCGACGCTGCCGCAAGCGATGGTGAGCAGGGCGCGGGCCAGCGGGTCCATCTGTCCGAAGGCGGCAAAGGCGAGCAGCGCCGCGCCCACCGGGCGAATGATGGTGTGCAGGGCGTCCCACAGGCTGTCCACCCAGGGGATCTTGTCGCTGACGAACTCGACCAGGAAGGCGACGCCGGCGGCGATGAGCACGGCGGGATGGGCGAGCACGTCGAGGCCCTTCATGGAGGCGGGCAGCGTGATCCAGTGGAACCGCAGGGCCAGCCCCAGGGCGAGCACCGTCGAGTAGAGCCGCAGGCCGGAGGCGAAGCCCAGCCCCAGCGTGGTGGCCAGCAATTGGAGAGCGTCCATACCTATCCGTAAAATGATACGCGGAATTCGCGCGGCGGGTTCAACGGGGTAGAGTAAATGTGGAGAGTGCTTCTATGATTCAACTTGGATTCGTCAGCGCAGTTCTTCCCGACCAGAGCCTGGAACAGGTGATGGAGTTCGCCTCCGAGAGCGGCTTCGACTGCGTGGAGGTGATGTGCTGGCCCGTGGGCAAGGCCGAGCGGCGCTACGCCGGCGTGACGCACATCGACGCGGCCACGCTCACCAAGAGCGGAGCGGCGCAGATTCTGGAGCTGTGCGAGATCACAGGCGTTAGCATTAGCGGGTTAGGGTACTATCCGAATCCGCTGTGCGCGGACGTGGCCGAAGCGAAGGTCTACACCGATCACCTGAAGAAAGTGATCAAGGCCGCGGCGCTGCTGAAAGTGCCGGTGGTGAATACGTTCATCGGCCGCGATCCGGTGAAGAGCGTGGATGAGAACTGGCCCCGCTTCCTGAAGACCTGGAAGCCGCTGATCGCCTTCGCTGAGGCCAACGGCGTGAAGATCGGCATCGAAAACTGCCCGATGTCGTTCACGCGCGACGAGTGGCCGGGCGGCAAGAACCTGGCGACGTCGCCGGCCATCTGGCGGCGGATGTTCAACGACATCCCCTCGGCGAACTTCGGGCTGAACTTCGACCCGTCGCACTTCGTGTGGCAGGGGATGGATTACGTGAAGGTGCTGCGCGAGTTCCAGGACAAGCTGTTCCACTTCCACGCGAAAGACGCGCGCCTGGACCGCGACCGCCTGAACGACGTGGGCCTGCTGGCCTTCCCGGCGCAGTACCACACGCCGAAGCTGCCGGGCCTGGGCGACGTGAACTGGAGCAAGCTGTTTTCCGTGCTGGCCGAGGTCTACGACGGGCCGGTTTGCATCGAGGTGGAGGACCGGGCCTACGAGGGGAGCCTGGAGCTGAGACAGGCGGCGCTGCACCAGAGCGGCGGGTACCTGGCGCAGTTCCTGCCCTAAAGAAGAAGCCCCGGGCTTGCGCCCGGGGACTTTCAAGGTTACGCCGGCGGAGCGGGTTTAGCTCTGGCTGGCGGCGAGGGCCTGGTTGAGATCCCAGAGGATGTCGTCCAGGTCTTCCAGGCCGATGGAGAGGCGGATCATGTCGCCGGTGACGCCGGCGGCCTTCTGCTGTTCGGCGCTGAGCTGCTGGTGCGTGGTGGAAGAGGGATGGATGACCAGCGAGCGGGCGTCGCCGACGTTGGCCAGGTGCGAGAAGAGGCGCAGCGAGTTGACGAACTTCACGCCGGCGTCATAGCCGCCCTTGATGCCGAAGCTGAAGATGGAGCCGGCGCCCTTGGGCAGATACTTGCGGCCTAGCTCGAAGTAGGGGCTGGACTTGAGGCCGGCGTAGTTCACCCAGGTGACCAGGCCGTGGGCTTCGAGGTGTTCGGCGACGATTTGAGCGTTGCGGACATGGCGGTCCATCCTCATGCCGAGGGTTTCGATGCCCTGGATGAACTGGAAGGCGTTGAAGGGCGAGACGCAGGGGCCGAGGTCGCGCAGGCCTTCCACGCGGGCGCGGAGGATGAAGGCGATGGGGCCGAAGGTCTCGGCGAAGTTCATGCCGTGGTAGGCGGGCGAGGGCTGGTTGATCTGCGGGAAGGGGCCCTTGGCCCAGTCGAACTTCGCTGCGTCGACGATGATGCCGCCGATGGAGGTGCCGTGGCCGCCGATGAACTTGGTGAGCGAGTGCAGGACGATGTTGGCGCCGTGCTCGATGGGGCGGCAGAGGTAGGGACTGGCGAAGGTGTTGTCGATCAAGAACGGCAGGCCCGCTTCCTGGGCGATCTTGGCGACGGCGGCGATATCGAGGACGTTGCCGCGCGGGTTGGAGACGGTTTCACCGTAGATGGCCTTGGTCTTGGGAGTGATGGCCTTGCGGAAGTTTTCGGGATCGTCGGGATCGACGAAGGTGACGTCGTAGCCCATGCGGCGGAAGCTGACGTCGAACTGGGGGGAGGTGCCGCCGTAGAGGGTGGAGGAGGCGACGAAGTGATCGCCGGCTTCGAGCAGGGAGTTGAGGGCGAGGAACTGGGCGGCCTGACCGGAGCTGACGGCAAGGGCGGCGGCGCCGCCTTCCAGGCTGGCGACGCGCTTTTCGAGCACGTCGGTGGTGGGGTTCATGATGCGGGTGTAGATGTTGCCGAACTTCTGGAGGCCGAAGAGGGCGGCGGCATCGGCGGAGTCGTCGAAGGTGAAAGAGGTGGTCTGGTAGATGGGGACGGCGCGGGACTTGGTGGTGGGGTCGGGGTCATAGCCGGCGTGGAGAGCGCGGGTATTGAAGCCCAGTTCGCGGTTGAGGTCTTGCAGCTTTGACATTGTCCTTATAGTCTATCGACGTGCGGCAGATTTGTCCAGAAGCAAGAGAAAGGCCCGCCGACGAGAAGTCAGGCGGGCCGCGAAGGAGGTTCGAGGATGGACTATTTGCGGCGGCGCAGGAGAGCGAGGCCGCCGAGTCCGGCGGCCATGTGCGCGTAGGTGGCAGGTTCAGGGATCTGGCCATTGGCTTCGGCCCAGGCCTGGACCTCACCAAGGTGGAGGAAGCTCTGGTCGATGTTGCTTGTCAACAAGGTGACGAGCATGGCGTCCGCGTTTTGAGGGCTGACGAAGGTGATGGTTGCGGTGGCCCAGTTGGACGGGATAGGCCAATCTTAGGGAAAGACCGGGGCATTGCTGAGCAGGAGTTCGGAGCGCAACGGGGTAGCGAGGTCGGCGCAGGTGTCTGTGCGATTGAAGGCGTTCAGTTCGGTGATTCCATAAGCGCCGTTGAAGCTCACCAGCAGCGAGGGGTTGGTCTCGTTGCCGGTGGGCTGGATGTGGCCGAGTCCCGTGTAGTTGCCATTGGTATCCCCGTCGTTGGCCCACTGTGGTCCCAACGTGGCGGTGTCGCCCAGGTAAGTGGAACTCCGGGAAGCCACGCCTCCATTGGCAGAGGCCGCTAGGTTGATCACGGCAGCCGAAGCGGGCGGAGCTACGGCAAGCGGGAAGAGGGCGAAGAAACAGTGCAAAATGATCATTTTCTCCTCCTCGAATGGCATTCGACGAAGTAACCGAAAGGAAACAGGAGGCAAGCGGAAAATCCTGGGCGGGAGATCCCGCCCGAGGAGAGGGCCGTTCACGTGAGCAGGGGAAGTATAGAGGCCGGAATGGAAGCGGGCGGCGATGACATTGGACGATGGCGGCGCGGGCGCCGATGCCGAATAGAGTGAGGTCGTCTGAGCCGGTTCGGGGGGTGGCGGCGGCCAAGCTGCCGCGGTCGCCCTTGTGGATGGGGCAGGGGCCGCGCCATTTGGCGCCGGCGGCTGAGAACAGGAGGATTATGTTCTCGATTCGGCCGTCACCGCTTGTAGCCGATCTTGCGCAGCAGGCTGTGGCGCCACTCCTTGGCGGGCTGGTCTTCGACGCCTTTGGGGGCTTCGCCGTCGATCACGCCCAACACGCCGCGGCCTTGCGCGGATTCGGCGACGATGACCTCCACCGGGTTGGCAGTGGCGCAGAAGAGGCCGACCACTTCGGGGACGTCCTTGATCCGGGTGAGGAGGTTGATGGGATAGCCCTCCTTCATGCACACGACGAAGGTGTGGCCGGCGGCGACGGCCTGGGCGTTCTTCACGGCCAGCTCGCGCAGGGCGGAGTCGTTGCCATCCTCGCGGATGAGGCAGGCGCCGGAGGCTTCGCAGAAAGCCACGCCGAATTTCATCTGCGGCACGGTATTGACGATGGCTTCGTAGATGTCTTCCACGGTCTTGACGAAGTGGGACTGGCCCAGGATGACGTTGCCGTTTTCGGGAATTTCAAGGGCGACCGTTTTGAGTTCCATGGCTCTAGCCATGGTAACTCCTGCTGTATGCTGTCTCCATATGCGTCTCGCTGCCGCCCTGTTGTTATCCGCCGTCCTGTGTTTTCCGCAGGAGTCAATCGACACTAACGCTAACGCCGCCATCCGCAAGGAGGCGCTGGAGCGCTCGCAGGTGATGAAGCACCTGCACATGCTGACAGACCGCTACGGCCCGCGCCTCACCGGTTCTCCCAACTATGAAGCGGCAGCCAAGTGGACGATGTCGCAGCTGACCGCCTGGGGGCTGAAGAACGCGCACCTGGAGCCGTGGGACTTCGGCCACGACGGCTGGACCAACGTGCGCGCCGCGGGCTACTTCGTCGCGCCCGTCACCGACAACCTGGTGTTCGAAGTGCTCTCCTGGACGCCCTCGACGCAAGGAGCGGCGCGCGGCGCGGCCGTGCTGCTGACACCGCCGGAAAAGCCGACGAAGGAAGACGTGCAGGCATGGCTCGACGCCAACAAAGAGAAGGTGCGCGGCAAGATTGTGCTGTACGGCAAGCCCGCGGCGCTTGCGGTGAGCTTCAGCGCGATGCCGAAGCGGATGGAGGACGAAGCGGTGCGCAAGCGGCTGCAAGGCGGCGGTCCGGGCGGCCCGCAGCGGCCGGAGGCGGCCAAGCCCGAACCGGGCCGGCTGACCGCGGCTCAGATCACGGAAATGGTGGACCCGTGGCTGGAGGCCAGCGGCGCGCTGGTGAAGGTGCTGGACGCCGGCATGCAGCACGGCATGGTGCGCGCGTTCCAGAACCGCAGCTACGATGTGGCCAAGGCGGTGCCTACCGTGGTGCTGCGCAACGAAGACTACGGCCGGGCCGCGCGGTTGCTGGACGACGGCGAGACCGTGACGCTTGAGTTCGACATCCAGAACCGCACGCACCCGGGCAAGACCACCTGGAACGTGGTGGCGGAGATCCCCGGAACGGACAAGGCGGCGGAAGTGGTGATGCTGGGCGGGCACCTGGATTCCTGGCATTCGGCCACGGGCGCCACGGACAACGCCACGGGCGTCAGCGTGATGATGGAGGCCGTGCGCGTCCTGCAGGCGGCGGGGCTGAAGCCGCGGCGCACCGTGCGCATCGCGCTGTGGAGCGCCGAGGAGCAGGGGTTGCTGGGCTCGAAGGCGTATGTGAAGGAGCACTTCGGCACGTTTGAGGAACAGAAGGCCGAATACGGGAAACTGGCCGGCTACTTCAACCTGGACAGCGGCACGGGGCGCGTGCGCGCGGCGTCGGTGTTCGGCCCGCCGGAAGCGGCCAACGTGTTGAGATCCGCGCTGGATCCGTTCGCCGATCTGGGCGTGCTGGGCGCGTCCAATTCCAGCAGCCGCCGCGAAGGCGGCACGGACTCGACGTCGTTCAACGCCGCCGGCCTGCCGGGCATCGGCCTGATGCAGGACCCGATCGAATACTTCGGCCAGACCTGGCACACCAACCTGGACACCTACGAGCGGGCGATCGCGGACGACTTGATGAAATCCAGCGCCGTGGTGGCGGCAGGCGTCTGGCACCTGGCCAGCCGCGAGGAACTGCTGCCGCGCTTCGAGAAAGAGAAGATGCCGGCTCCCGCCGCGCGCCCGGCTACTGCGCAGTGACGCGCGCGGTCCAGAGGTCGCTGGTCACTGAATCCAGAACCAGATAAATGTGCGCGCCGGCGACACGCAGGCTGTCGGCGCCGCGGGCACGGTTGTAGCCGGCCAGCGGGTGGGCCGCGGAGTGCAGATGGCGGATGGCGCGCGGTTCACCCACCGGGGCATGAGTCCTGGCGTTCAGCTTCTGCTCATAAACGCAGCGGTGGCCGTCGCGCAGGCTGACGAAGTAGATGGAATCGCCGCGGGCCGACCAGGCGGGGCTGGAATCCCAATCGGAGCCATCGGTCACCGGAATCCAGGACGACACCGGCGGCGCCTCCCAGCGACTGACCTCCGCCAGGAAGACCTGGCGCGTGCGCGGCGTGTTTTCGGCATAAAACACCACCCAGGTGCGGCCGTTTTCGCTGTGCAGGCGCGGGTTGAAGACGGAATAGTCGGGGTGCTGAATCCAATCGCGCGCAACGCCGGTGGCGGTCTCCACCACGCCGATGCGGGCCGGGAGGCCGCCGGTGTGATAGAGGATGGCGGATTCGTCGGACGTCCACTCCTCGGGCGCGCCGCAATCGGCGCAGATGCGCTTGGGCTGGCCGCCCTGCGCGGGCGCCACGTCGATGGCCTGGCGGCGGCCGTCCATGGCCCGCCACGCCAGCTGCGTGCCGCGCGGCGAAATCAGCGGAAAGGCCACGCTGCCGGCGGCGGCGAAACGGCTGGGACCGCCGGCAAAGGAGCTGAACAGCACGCTCACCGGGCTGCCGGCGGAGTAGACCTCGGCGGCATAGTTTTGCCCGTCGTCGGCCACCGAGAGCCGCGAAAGCCAGCCGGTGGCCGCGGACAGGCGTTCGAGATTCCCGCCCTCCGGGGTAAAGCGCGAGGGCGATTGCACCAGGTCGGAAGAGGTCATCACGATGGTGCCGTTGGCGGACATGCGCGGAGCCAGCAGAAGGCCGGCGCTGGAGGTGAGCCGCTGCGGCACACCATGCACGAGGAAGTCAGAGCCGATGGCGACGCGGTAGAGGTTCGCGGCATGGCCGCCATGGATGGACAGGTAGATGTAACCCTCATGCCAGGCGGTCACGGTGATGCGCGCACGGTCGCGCACGGTGCTGTACAAACCTCTCTCGCGCAGCAGTTCAAAGAGCCCGGTGCGCACCGCCCGGGGCGTGGACGATCCGTCGGTGTACGGGTTCACCCAGGCGTCGAATTCGCGCTCCGGCACGGAGGATTGTTCGGTGCCCAGCGCCAGAAGGGCGGCGCCATCGGTTGCCCAGAGCGGTGCAAAGGCCGTGTCCCAGCCGTCGAACATTCGAACAGGCTTGCCCGGAGGATCGATCGACTTCACGTAGACGCCGCCAAAGTCGCGAATATGCTCCTCGGACGCAACCCAGTAGGCCAGCGCCTGGTGGCCCGGCTGCCATCGGGGTTGCCGGGCGCGGCTGGTGTCCGGCACCGGCTGCGGCGGTCGGCTTCCATCGGCGGGCACGATCATCAACTGGCCATCGCCGGCCGCTGAGCGGAAAGCCACCAGGCGTCCGTCAGTGGAGATGGCGGGCGACTCCACGGGCTCTCTTTCGATGGGAGTGATGGGCCGGGGGAATCCGCCCGGGATATCTATCCGATAAATGGCGTGACCGGCGCCGCCCGGCGCCTCGCCCGAGAAGACGGCGAAACGGCCGTCCAGGGAGACGTCCGGATCGCAGGCAGCCCCGCTCCAGGTGAGCCGTTTCAGCTCCCCGAGTTGGGCCGGTCGCTGGCTGATGGAACGGATCGCCCAACTCACCGCCAACACCCCTACCGCTAATAACGGGAATACCACCCACAACACGTGGACCCGGTGCCGCGAATTGGCCGTCCCGGCTTCCGAACTCGCTGGCAAGGGCGCAGGCCTCTCCCGGGCTTCGAGCCCCGGTGCCTCCACCCATCCAACCGGCGCCGCAAAACGATAGCCTCGCTTGGCCACCGTCTCTATATAGGCTTGTCCTTCCTGATCGCCAAACGCCTTGCGGAGCAAGAAGATGCACTGCGTCAGGCTGCGCGGCTCCACGAAGGTGTCTTTCCAAACCGCCTCCAGGAAGTCCTCCTTCGGCACCACCTCGCCCGCCCGATCCAGCAGCAGGGCCAGCACATGCGCGGCTTTGGAGGTCAACGGGACAATCTCGCCGTCTTCGAACAACGTCAAAGAATGACGATCGAAGCGGTACGGTCCGAATCCCAACATCTGTTGCGACATAGCCGACTTCTGACAACCAAACGTTACAGAGAGCATACCAGGGTCGCGCAACAAATGGAATAACCCGAAAGATATCAGTCGTTTGATATTTCTGTGATTTTCATCTGACTCCTCCGCCCGAGCCCGGATAACATTGTGTCCCAGAAATGACGGCTTCCTCCTAGGCAGGCTGGCGGATGTGGACTAGAGTGATAGACGATTCGGTTGATGCTGTCCACCGTGGACGCCGAATCCGGTTCGCCGCAGAGATGGATCTTCCAAAGTAAATAGAAGGTCAGGGCACATTTCTGAGTGAAGACGGACCGGAGTCGGTTCGGCCAGGACATCAGAGGAGGCATCGACCGATTCGTATCCGGAGGAGAAGACCAAAGAGCCGGGGCTGATTCAGTCCCGGCTTCTTCTTCTCGAGGCCTCCCCGAACACTCCACTCCCAAAGAAGAAGCCCCGGAGGCCTTGCGGCCGCCGGGGCGGGATATCAATAGTACGGATTCGCGCACCTGACGCGAGATGCCTGGATCGTTACGCCACCTGCGAAGCGCGATGGCGGTTGATCATGTCGTGCATCTGATCCTTGAGATGGAGCTTCAGTTTTTTCAGCCGGTGTTCTTCCATCTCATCTTCTTCAGTCAAATGAGGTTTGGATTCGATCTGGTCGATCAGCCGCGCGTATTCAGCGTGCTTTTCGGCCAGGGAACGAAACTCCTCATTGGACTGCATCAGGTACGCTCTCAGCTCATCCTGCGAGAATTTCTCCATGTGGGTGGTTCTCCTTGGGTCGGGATCCACGGCGAGTCGTTTCTTGCTATGGAGACAGGCTCGGTGGGTCTCAAGTAGTGCATCTTGGCTCGGGCAGGGCCCCTCGGACCCGCCGTCACACGTACACTACCACTTTTGGAAGAGTCTTACAATCCTGTCAAACCGCTAATGGTTTCGCTCCCGGCGCATCATCACGGCGTCTTCCACCGGATGGGCGTAGTAACGCCTGCGGTGGCCGGACTTTACAAATCCGTGGCGGCGGTAAAAGGCCTGCGCCGCGGCATTGGAAACTCTGACGTCCAGATAGAGAATCCGGGCCGTCAGCGTCTCCAGCAGGGCGGTGGCGATGCCCTGGCGTTTGAAATCGGGATGGACGGCGACGTTCAGAATCTCAGCCTCGCCTTCCGGCAGCTCCAGCGCAGCGAGAAAGCCAGCCACGCGGCCCTGCGCCTCCGCCACCTGGGTGTGATAGGCGAGATAGTCCGCCGCGTTCCACTGGGAGGCGGAGGGGTTCAGCCGCTGGATCTCTTCGATCGCCTGGAAGTCTGACATCCGCATCGGCCGGATCAACGGCGCCATAGCTCCTCCTGCTTGCGTCCCAGGGCCGGCCAGCCATAGGACTGCTCCGCAAGGCAGCGAGCCCGCGCGGCCAGGCGGTCTGCCAGTTCCGGCTCAGCGATGAGCCGCTCGATGGCCCGGGCAAACTCCGCGGCGCCCTCCGCCAGCAGCACCGACTCCTCGTGCACCAGCCCCAGCCCGGCCACTCCGCTGGGGGTCGAGACCACCGGCCGCTCCATGGCCATGGCTTCCAGCGCCTTCAGGTTAGTGCCGGCCGAAACTACCGTCGGGATCACGGCCACCGAGGCCGCCTCGTAAAGCGGCTTCACATCCGCCACGAACCCCAGCAGCCGGATTCGCTGATCCGCGGAACGGTGCGGCCAGTAGAGTTGCGGCTCCGGCCCGGCCACCACCGTCAGCTCGATGTCCGGGCTGGTGAGCAGCGGCCACACTTCTTCCGTGAGGAAGCGGTAGGCGCGCACGTTCGGAAAGTGCCGGAACGAGCCGACGAACAGGAGCCTGGGCGCCGCCGGCCGCGGCTGGTGCGCGCGGAAGCGCTCCAGGTCGACGCCGTTCGGGATCACCGCCGTCTTGCCCGGCTGGCCGATGCGCGCGGCGTCGGCAGCGCTCATGGCGACGATGGCCGGGTAGCGCCGCAGAGCCTTCCGCTCAAAGCGCCGCCAGCGGAAGAGGTCCCACCAGGATTTGAGTGACGGCGCGCGGCGGTGGACCTGCGCAAACAGATCAAACGTGACGTCATGCTCCACCAGCACCTGGCCGCCGTAGCGCGCCATCTGCGTGTACTCCGCCTGGAGCAGCGGGATGCCGTGCTGCTCCATCAGGGCGCGCAACCCGGAATGCAATTCGGGGGTATAGAACTCGCAGGCCTCCGGAGGCAGCAGCGTGGACCAGCGCGGCTCGCGGTAGCGCGGCTTGGCGGCGATCTGCAGCATCGCGCAGTATTGCCCGGCGCGGGCAAAATCCGCACTGCTCTGGCCGTCCTCGAAGGCGAACAGGACGATGTCGAACTCGCGCGCCGCCTCGCTGAGCAGATGATGGATGCGCACGGCGCCGCCGTGGGAGAGCGGCCAGGGGCAGTAGGGCGACAGCACGGCCACGCGGGGCTTGCCGGGGCGGAAGCCGCGTCCGGGGATCTCGCGCCAGGCGCGCGGCAGCAGGCTGCGGTCGCGCTTCCAGGGACACAGCCAGCCAGGGCGCAGGAAGATGCGGTCCGGATGGGTGCCGCGCAGGAACAGGATGGAGGCGATCAGGGTACGCAGCCGGATGTGGTGCCGTTCGCCGGAAGAGTGGAAGGCCAGCACTTTGCCGGGAAATGCCAGCAGCGCGGCGAGCAGCGCCCGCCGGTCGTCCAGCGGCGCCGCGCAGAGCGCCACGCGATAGGGCGCCAACTCGCGCATCAGCCGCAGCCAGAGTTCGCCGGCGGTCTCATCCGGCCGGGGTTCGATCACAGGATGCCGCCGGTCCGGCACAAGCTCGGCCAGAGTCCCCGGCTGCAGTCCGGCACTAACGCTAACGACGCTGACGATCACGGCCTCCGGCTGCTTGCCGGCCAGCGCGAACAACCAGCGCTTGAGCGTCTGTTTCATGCGCGCCGCTCCTCCTTCAGCGCGAGGTGCAGCACCAGCCAGGAGGCCATGGGCAGCAGCGCCACCACCACGCAGAGCGGCGTGAAACCGTAGCGGTCCACCACGCGGCCCGCGATGGCCGAGAAGACCCCTTGCAGCAGCCCGTAAACGCTGGTCAGTCCGGAAACCGCGAAACCCGCCGAGCTGGAGCCGAACAGATCCAGCGGCAGCGCGTAGATGTTGACGCTCGACGCCACACAGGCGAAATAGGAGAGGCAGATGAACGCGACGGCCAGCCCCGGCGTGGGCATGAACGGCACCGCCGCGCCGCCCAGCAGCAAAAGGGAGCCGGCGAGAATGGCCCGCATGCGCGCCGGAGTCACATCTTCTGCGCCGCCGGACCAGCGCAGCGTCAACCAGCCGCCGAACACTCCGCCGGCCGTGGCGAAGATGGGCGGCACCCACGCCAGCCGGTAATTGGCCTGCGCCTGCGTCAGGTGGTGCGCCTGAACCAGGAAGAGCGTGGTCCAGTTCACCCAGAGGGAATAGACCGACATCAGCAGCGCGTTGGAGGCCAGCAGCGCCCAGTAGCGGCGGTCGCGCAGGATCTGGCGCACCGGCACCTGCGTTTCATTGCGCGTTTCCGGCGCATGGGGCACGCGCTTGTGCACGGTCCACCAGAGAGGGATCCAGAGGAATCCCGCCGCGCCCAGCACCACGAACGCCGAGCGCCAGCCATAGCTCCGCGACAGCAGCTGCGCCAGCAGCGGCGCCAGCACCGCGCCCAGCGTCAGCCCGCCCTGGAACACGGCGCTGCCCAGCGCGCGCTCCCGCGGGGGCAGATAGAGGGCGCTGGCCTTGCCGGTGGCCGGCACGCCGCCGGATTCACCCAGCCCCAGCAGGGCGCGGCATGCCGTCAGCCCGCCCAGGGACGAGGTCCAGCCGGTGGCCATGCCGGCCAGAGACCAAAAACCCACGGCGACGGAGGCGCCTGCCGGCAGCCCTACGCGATCGATCAGGAGCCCCGCCACCGGAGCCGCCAGAGCATAAACCAGAGAGAAGGCCAGCAGCACATCGCCGAAGCCGGCCGCCGTGATCTGGAATTCGCGCATCAGCTCGGGCGCAAGCGCGGCCAGAATCTGGCGGTCCATGAAGTTCAGAGCGTTGGCCAGCGCGAACACGCCAATCGCCGCCCAGCGCAAACGGGATGTCATTTCAGGAATTCGATGGTGGCCACCTCGCCCGGCGCGCCCGGCTTGGCCACATACTCGATCTTCACACGCCGCGGCGGCCTCTGCGGCCTGCAGCTCAGCTGCACTTGCGCCTGCTCCTGGTTGAACACCGCCACCTTGCCCGGGTCCGCCACCACAAACACGGCCGGCTTGCCGGCGGCGTCGCGTAGATTCAGACGCGCCCTCCCGCCCTGGCAGGCCACGCTGTCCAGCGTGCCGGTGAAGGCCTGGGTGGGCGGCCCGTCCCACCACTTCTCCACTTTTGCGCCGGAAGCGGTGGGCTTGCTCAACTCCTGCTCTTTCTTGTGGATGTTGTCCATGGCCTGCTGCCGCAGCCGCTCCACCTCATCCTTCTCCTCCTGCTTCTGGCGGGCTTTTTCGGCCGCGATGGCGTCATAGCGGGCCTGTTCGAAAGCCTCCCGGGCCGCCACCATCGCCGCCCGCTCCTGTTCCGTGCGCGCCACGCGCGCCGCGGCATGCCACGCCTTCTCGGCCTCCGCCGCCTGCTTGGCGTCGAACTGCGCTTCCGCCAACTGCTTCCAGATGGCGGGATTGCGCGGCTCAAGTTCCGCGGCTTTCTTTAGAAAATACGACTTCCGCACCGGTCCCGCCTCGCGGGCCGCCGAGCGCACAAACGGCTCCGCCCAGCGCGGGTTCTTCGCCGCGGCCTGCTCGTACAAACCCAGTTCCAGTAGCCCGCGCGTGCACGGTCCCACTGCGTCGTCCAGCAGCCCCTTCATCGCTTCCAGGGCCTTCTTCGCATCGGCGTCCTGCTTTTCCTGCAGCAGCGCCAGCGCCATGCCCTCATAACCGAGCGGCCCCGGACGTTCGTTGATCGCGTGCTGGTAAGCCGCGCGCACCTCGGCCGGCGGCGCGCCAACCGCCATCAACTGGTCGGCAGGCAGCACCCGCAGCCGGGAGGGCAGCATGGGGATGATGGAGAAAGCGATCTCCGGGTTCAGCGGCTTCGGCGGCAAAGTGAGCGTCAGAAACTTGCCCGCCGCCACATACGCGTCGATTTCGGCATCCAGAGCCTGCTTTGGCCGTTCAAAAGCGTTGCGGTAGGCGGTGCCTTCGTCGGCCCCGGCCGCAAGATTCGAGAGCAGCACCCGTGTGCGAGTGGCCGTCAATGGGTTCGTCAGCAGGTACTGCAGCGCGGCCCAGCTTCGCGTCCGCTCCACCTCGGTGGGAGGCAGGCCCAGCACCACCTTGCCGCCCTCCAGCTTCATGGTGGAAAACAGCGTGGCGAACGTGTGCTCCAGGTCGCCCGGCATTCGGCCGGGCCAATTGTCTTCAATGAACAGCAGTGCGAGGTCCCGGAAGAAATCCGGCCCGGGCGCGGAGCCCGCCGGCCACACCGCCAGCCAGCCGTCGCGCGTGAATCCGAGCCTCTTCGGCACGCGCCCCACGGGCTTCTGCGTCACCACCACCGTGATGGGCCACACCGTCTTCAGCTCGCGCCGGCCCAGCGATTCGCCGAAGAGAAACCGGAACTGTTCCAGGTGATAGAGCGCCGCCCGCGCCTTGTCGTTGCCCGCGTCGGAATAGACCACGAACGGCCCGGCCTTGGTTTCGATCCAGGCCGCCTGCGCGAAGCCGGCGGCTACCGCAGCCAGCGCGAATGTCCGGAGACTTGCCCCCAGCGCCATCACGTAATCGGGCCCTCCCCGCGGCTCAGGGCCGCCAGGATCTCCTCTTTCCTGTTGTGCGCCGCCTGGACTGCGGAGTCCAGCGCCACTCTGTAAAACAGCAGCCCCACCAGAAACGCACACCCCAGCACGCCGTAGAACGCCCACGCGGAATCCAAAGCCCAGCGGGCCATGTAGGAGAGCGCCACCGGCACGGCCAGCACCGGATAAACCATGAGCAACATCCCCTGCACCTTCCCGTTGCTGGCGTTCTTCCAGCCCTGCGACGGATCCACGGCGCGCGGGTAGCTGGTGGAGGTCAAGTTCCCGATCCCCAATAAAAACAGGCTCACCACCAGTGTGACGGCGAACGCTTCCGGCACCTTCGCCGGCTGAAAGTTCGTCTGCACCAGCATGGTCACTACCGCGGCCGCCGCCAATTCCACCATCAGCAGGAACAAAGACGTGATGTTCTTCGCCACCAGCACGGTGCGCATCGCCACGGGGAATACGAAGTAGGCCTGTACCGCCGTGCGATCGAAGCCGAATACGTTCCAGAACAGCACTTCACCCATCAGCAGCATCGCGTACAGGCTCACCCACACCAGCAGGTTCTCGCTGAAGAAACTGCCCTGCGACTTGCCCCGCATCGCCATCGGCATCCACAGCACCAGCCCCAGGGTGAACCCCATGAAAAACACAAGCCGGAATCGCGGCGACCGCGAAAGGAAGCGCAACTCCTTCTCCACCAGGATCCCCAGCGGGTCTTTCAGGAGCCGCCCCGGCAGCCGGTAGACGGCCTCGGCCAACGCGAAGACGCTCTTGGGGGCGCTGGCCCGCTGCCGCGCGCGCACTTCATCGGCGTCCCACCGCAGGCCGCGCTGGAACTGCGAATATCCAAACCAGGCCGCCAGCGCGGTCCACGCCATCAGTCCGAGCAGCGGCAGCCACAGTGCGCTGCCGGATACCAGTTGGGCCGTCACCATCCAGGGGAACGGGATCTCCGGCATCTTCGACAGGTACTTTCCGGAGAGGCTGGTCAATTCGCCCGGCGGGACCATGACCACCAGAAACTGCGGCAGCACCGACAACATCACGAAGCCGAACAGCACCAGCTCCCGCACTCCGCGTTTCGCCATCAGCCGGGCCAGCAGGTCGCGCACGCCGGCCGACAGCACCAGGTTGAACACCACGAAGGGCAAGAAGGCCAGCACGCCCCACCATGGCGCCACCGGCGACCGCATCACCCCCACCACGGCTCCACCCAGCACAATCAGCACTTCCACGCCTGTCGAAACCCGCAGTGCCGCCTCCACCGCAAACAGCCGCTTCGCCGCGACCGGATACACCATCAGCCGCCGCAGATCCAACGACATGCCGGCGGTGGCCATCATCACGGGCACGAATTGCCAGAAGAAGGTGGCGGCCAGCAGCCCGATGGAGAGGACATCCTCCAGCGTATCCACGCTCTTGATCTCCGGCAGCGACGTGGCCGCAATCCAGGCCACAAACACCATCAGCCCGTACCACAGCGCCGACGAAATCCAGAAGAACACCCGCCCGCCGGACGAGCCGCCGCTCATCTTGTTGTACAGGCCCCTGTACTGCGCGCCGACAATCGCCAATACCTGGTCGTTCAGCAGCATCGCCGTCCGCCCCTCAGAGCCAGTCCAACGACTCCGGCGCATGCGCCGGACCACCCACCACCCTCACAAACAGATCCTCCAGTGTCTCCTGCCCGGAACGCAGCTCCTCCAGCGATCCCTCCACCACCAGGCGGCCCTCATTGATGATGGCCACGCGGCTGCACAAGCGCTCCACCACCTCCAGCACGTGCGAAGTGAGGAAGATGGTTGCCCCGTGCGCCACCTGGTCCAGCAGGATGTCCTTCATCAGGCGCGCCCCGACGGCGTCCACGCCTTCGAAGGGCTCGTCCAGCAGGTACAGCTCCGGGCGGTGGATGAGCGCGGCGGCCAGCGCCACGCGCTTCCGCATGCCTTTGGAGTACTCGCCGATCATCTTCCGGCCCGCGCCATCCAACTCAAACAGCGCCAGCAATTCCGACGCCCGCTGCCCCGACAGTTTCCGGCCGAGCCCGTACATCCTGCCGGCAAACTCGATGAACTCCCCGCCCGTGAGGTGATCGAACAGCAGCGTGTCGTCCGGCACCAGCCCGATGCGCGACTTCACCGCCAGATGCTCCGCCGGCATGTCGTGGCCCAGGATCCGCATCTCTCCCGAAGTCGGCGGAGCCAGCCCCATCAGCATCTTGATCGTGGTGGTCTTCCCCGCCCCGTTCGGGCCCAAGAAGCCGAAGAAACAGCCCCGCTCCACGGTCAGCGAAAGCCCGTCCAGGGCCGCCTTCTCGCCGTAGACTTTCCTGAGATCCCTGATCTCCAACGCTGGTTCTGGATTCACGTGCACCTGAATCCTCCATGTTATCCGCAAATCTACCCCGGGGAGGCTGCACGCCGGTCAATTTTCCGGCGCAGCTGCCGATGAGGTAGAGGTGACCTCCAGCCCCGCTCTTCACGCTGCCGGCCGGGAACAGGCGCTCCGCTGCCTGGAACAGCTCCCCCCTTTTTCACCCGTCCTGAATCACCTCATGGCAAGTCTGGCGGAGGAAGACGTCTCCTTTGCGGAACTCGCTACCGTCATTGAGCGCGATTCGGTCCTCAGCGGAAACGTGCTCCGCCTGGTAAACTCCGCCCTTTACGGCCGCCGCGGGACCATCAGCAGCATCCGTGCCGCCGTCTCCATTCTCGGCATGAACAAGTTGCGGAACTTCCTGCTGGGCCTCTCGGTCTCCAGCCTCTGGGCCAAGGTGAAAACTCCGCCGGACTGGTCCATGCGCCGCTTCAATACTCACTCCGTCGCAACCGCCATATTGTCGGATTCCATCGTGCAGAAGGCCCGCACGGACTACCCGGAAGGCGCTTTCGCCGCCGGCCTCCTCCATGACCTCGGCCGGCTGGTGATCGCCTCGGCCATGCCCCACGACTTCCACCGCATCGCCGCCCTCCGTCAGCAGACAGGCAGGCCTTTGCCGGAGTGCGAGCAGGAGCTGTTTGGCTTCACCCACCCCGAACTCTCCTCCGCCGCCCTCACCCGCTGGGCGCTGCCGGGCGCCATCCAGCGCGCCGTGCTCCACCACCACACACCCCAACTGGATGGTGACCACGCCAACACCGGCGTCCATCCGCTCAGCCGCATTCTCGCCGCCTCCGACGAAATCGCCGACTCCCTGGGCCATGTCGTCGATCCGGAGGATGAACACTCTGCCCGGGCGCCTGGCATCGTCCTGTCCGAACTCGGGCTGTGCGCCTGCGAGGAGGCGATCCTAGCCTCTTTCCTCGTGGAGATGCAGGCCTTGCAGTCTACTTTCTGAGATCCGCCTGCGCCCTCGCCACGAAGCTGGCGGGCAGCATCAGGCGCAGCTTCATCCGCGCTACCTCCACCTTCATCGGCGCATAACCGGCGTGCTCGCCGTCTACCTGCACGTCGATGGTGGCCCCGGGCAGCGGCTCCGCTTCCAGTGTCCGCGCACGCGCCACCGTTACGCCGCTCATACCGTCCAACTGGTTCAGCAGCACGCCGGAAAAGTACTTGAGATACCGCAACGAGCCTGGCCCTTCAAACAGGACTACGCCGAAATCATCCGCCAGAAGGTTGGCGTGCCGGGCGATCTCCAGGTCGCCGCCATAGTTCTTCACCCGTGAAACCAGCGCGAAGCTGGCCTGTTTCGGCGGGCCGCCATCCAAACGGATCAGGAATTCCGGCAGCTTCTTGCCCACCTGGGCAAAGCCGCCTTGCCAGTAGCTCAGCTTGCCGAACCTGCGCTTTAACTCCGGCGACACCATCCGCACGATGCGCGCATCCAGCCCGACGCCGGCCATCATGGCGAACAGGCGCGGCGCTTCACCATGCGCCTCCAATGTCCCCAGCGCCACATCCTGCGCCACCAGCTCGGCGTAGCGCTCCGCCACTCTCACGGCATCTCCGCCCAGTCCCGTTTCCATGCCCAGGACGTTCGCCGTCCCTGCCGGCAGCACCAACAACGGCACGCCGCTCCCCGCCATGCCCGACGCCGTCTCGTTCACCGTGCCGTCGCCGCCGGCGACGCACACCAGCTGCGCTCCATGCTCCACGGCGTAGCGTGCAATCGATCCGGCCGTCTTGGGCCCGGTCGTCGGCAGGAGTTCCAACTCGCCGAGGTGCCGCCGCAGGCTGCCCTGCAGCTTCGGGATCAGCCAAGGCTTCGAGCGGATCTTCCCGGCGACTGGGTTGTAGATGAGGACTGCTGCGGTAGGCATTGCCACGTGGATACTCTATAAAGAGTGACAGTTCAGCAACAATTATAGCAACTGCGCGCCGAGCTGCGCCGTCACGAGCACCTCTACTACGTCCTCGACCAGCCGGAGATCTCCGACGCGGAATACGACGGACTCATGCAGCAACTCCGCCAGCTGGAGCGGGACCACCCCGGCATCCCCATCCCTCCGGATTCGCCCACTCGCCGTGTCGGCGGTGCGCCCCGCGAAGGCTTCGTCAAAGTCCCGCACAGCGCGCCCATGCTCAGCCTGGACAACGCCCTCAACGAAGCTGAGTTGATGGACTTCGACCGCCGCGTGCGGGAACTCCTCGGCGACGAGAGCTACCAGTACACCGCCGAACTCAAGCTCGACGGCCTCTCCATGGCCGTCCACTACGAAGCCGGGAACCTCGCGCTCGCCCTCACCCGCGGCGACGGCGCCGTCGGCGAAGATGTCACCGCTAACGCGCTAACACTGCGCACTCTTCCTCTGCGCGTCGCGGACCCGCCCTTCCCGAAGTTCGAAGTCCGCGGCGAGGTCATCATGACCCATGCGGCTTTCGAGCGTCTGAACAACGACCGCCGCGAGCAGGGCCTCTCTCTGTACGCCAATCCGCGCAACTCCGCCGCAGGTTCGCTGCGCGTGCTCGATCCTTCCATCACAGCCTCGCGCCAGCTCGAATACCACGCCTACTATCTGCTGGTGGATGGCCGTCCCGCGCTCGACAGCCATTGGGACTCGCTCGAGCTGTTAACCCGCATGGGTTTCAAGGTCAACCCCAAGCGCGCCCGGATTGCCGGCATCGAGCCGTTGCTCGACTACTGCCGCCAGCGCGGCGCGGAGCGCGAATCACTCCCCTACGAAATCGACGGCGTGGTGGCCAAGGTCGACTCCATCCCCCAACAGGAGCGCCTCGGCTGGACCGCCAAGGCCCCCCGCTGGGCCATCGCCTACAAATTCTCCGCCCGCCAGGCCGACACCGTGCTCGAGAACATAGACGTTCAGGTGGGCCGCACCGGCGTCCTCACGCCCGTCGCGCGGCTCAAGCCCGTCGTGGTCAGCGGCGTCACCGTCACCAACGCCACGCTGCACAACGAGGACTACATCCGCGAACTCGACCTCATGATCGGCGACACGGTCGTCATCGAGCGCAGCGGCGATGTGATCCCCAAGGTGTTGAGGGTCGCCCGCCAGGGCGCCGAGCGCCGCCCCTTTTCGATGCCCGCCGAGTGTCCCGTTTGCGGCGCGCCCGTGCTCCGCGCCGAGGGCGAGGCCGCCAGCCGCTGCGTCAACTCCAGTTGCCCGGCCCGGCTCAAGGAAACCATCCTCCACTTCTCCGCGCGCCCCGTCATGGACATCGACGGCATGGGCGATGCGCTGGTCGATCAACTCGTCGAACGCGGCCTGGTGAAGAGCGTGGCCGATCTCTACCAGCTCACCGCGGAACAGCTTTCCGGCCTCGAACGCATGGGCGGGAAGTCCGCCGCCAAGATCGTGGCCAATATCGCCACGACCCGCGAGCGGCCTTTTGCCCGAGTCATCGCCGGTCTGGGCATCCCCTTCGTCGGCGAGCGCACCGCCCAACTCCTGGCCGAGGGCTTGGGCAGCATGGACGAACTCATGTCCGCCCCGGAAGGGCGCCTCCAACTCGTCGAGGAGGTCGGCCCCAAGGTTTCCGAGAGCATCCGGCGCTTCTTCGCTGAATCGCACAATCAGGAATTGGTGGCCCGCCTTCGCGGCGTCGGCCTGCGCTTCGAAAGCGACGGCCCGGCCCGCGCCCAGGCCGGCCCTCTGCTGGGCTTGACTTTTGTTCTCACCGGCGCGCTGCCCACGTTGACCCGGGAGCAAGCCAAAGAGATGATAGAAGCCGCGGGTGGCAAGGTCACCGGCTCAGTCAGCAAGAAGACGTCGGTGGTCGTTGCCGGCGAAGAGGCGGGCTCCAAACTCGACAAAGCTCGGGACCTCGGCATCCCAGTGTGGGACGAAAATGAACTTGTGAGCAGGATCAATTCATGACTCAGTTCTTGGAATTGTTGAAGGCGTGGGGCCCCCTCGGCGCCTTCATCGTCGCCGTCATCGACAGCGCGGGCCTGCCCAACCCAGGCGGCCCGGACTACCTCCTGCTCTTCCTGGCCTGGAAACAACCCGGGTCCGCCTACCTCTCCGCCCTGGTATGCGTCGTGGGCGCCATCGGCGGCAGCTTCTTTCTTTACAGCCTCGCTCGCAGAGGCGGCCAGAAGTATCTCGATGCCAAGGCCAGCGGCCCCCGCGCCATGCGCTTCCGGCAGTGGTTCGACCGCTACGGCCTGGTCACCGTCTTCATCCCCGCGCTCGTCCCAGTGGTTCCACTTCCAATGAAGGTGTTCGTTCTCAGTGCGGGCGCCCTGGGCGTCAGCCCACTGGCGTTCCTCGCAGTCATGGCCGCCGGCAAGATCCCCCGCTTCTTCGGCCTCGCCTACCTGGGCCGCTCACTCGGCGAACACTCGACTGACTGGCTCAAGGCGCACAAACTCCACTTCGCCCTCGGCGCCGTCGCCCTGATGGTCTTCCTCTTCCTCCTCGTCCGCATCTCAGAACGCTTTCATCAGCGCAAAGGCAGGTCCCGTGCATAACCTCAGCCGCCGGTCATTCTTCACGTCCCTGGCATTTGCTCCACAAGTCCTGCGCTCCAATCCGCTCGACATGCGCATTGAAGCCGTGGAGACCTCCGAGGAGAGCTACGTCTACCGCACACCCATCAAGTTTGGCGGCACTGTGCTCGACCGAGTCACGCTGCTGAACGTCAAAGTCCGCGCCCGCAACCGTTCCGGCAAACAGGTGACCGGGTTCGGCTCCATGCCGCTCGGCAACATCTGGAGCTACCCGTCCAAGAACCTCAAGTACGACCAGACCCTCGCCGCCATGCAGGCGCTGGCCGAGAAGATCAAGACCATTACTGCCGGCTGCCAGGACTACGGCCATCCCATCGAGCTGAATCACCACCTCGAACCCCTCTGGCTCAAAGCTGCCGCCGAGGTGGATACCGAGCAGAAGCTGATCGATCCGCTCCCCAAACTCGCCGCCCTCGTCACAGCTAGCCCATTCGACGCCGCCCTCCACGACGCCTACGGCAAGCTCTGCGGCGCCAGCGTCTACCACTGCTATACGCGCCAATACCTCCGCGAGGACCTCGGCCGCTACCTCGGCGACGAGTTCAAAGGCGACCACCTGGAGCGCTACGTCCTGCCCGATCCCAAGCCCTCCATGCCGCTCTACCACTTGGTTGGCGCCGTCGATCCGATCCTCGAATCCGACATCCAGAAGCGCGTCGGCGACGGCCTGCCCGAAACCCTGCCCGAGTGGATCCAGTACAACGGCCTTACCCACCTCAAGATCAAGCTCAACGGCGACAACACCGCCTGGGACCGCGACCGCATTCTCGCCGTCGATCGCGCCGCCTCCGATACCATGGCCAAACGCGGCACCACACAGTGGTTCTACTCCCTCGACTTCAACGAGAAATGCCCCAACGTCGCCTACCTGCTGGAGATGCTCCGCCAGGTGAAGGAGAAGTCCCCCGCCGGCTTCGTACGCATCCAGTACATTGAGCAGCCCACCGCACGCGACCTCAAGGCCCATCGCGAAAACGTCATGCAGGAGGCGGCCAAACTGCGGCCGGTGGTCATCGACGAATCGCTCACTGACCTCGAAAGCCTCCGCCTCGCCCGCGAGATGGGCTACACCGGCGCCGCACTCAAGGCCTGCAAGGGCCAGTCCCAAGCTCTGTTGATGGCCGCCGCCGCCCAGAAATGGAAGATGTTCCTCTGCGTGCAGGACCTCACCTGCCCCGGCGCGTCTTTGATCCACTCCGCCGGCCTCGCCGCGCACGTCCCCGGCGTCGCCGCCATTGAAGCCAACGCCCGCCAGTACTGCCCCATTGCCAATAAGCCATGGGAGGCCAAGTTCCCCGGCATCTTTATCGTCAAGGACGGCCGCATGAAGACGGGGGTCCTCACTGGCCCGGGTCTCGGCGCCGTCGCCTGACCAGGCCCCCCCCCGGCCGCACTCACGCTAGCGCCCGGTTATCCGGTACACGGCCACACTGCGCGCTGCCAGCTCCGCCCGCAGTTTGCTCTGAGCTTTGCCCAGATCCTTGTAGCGCCACGCGTCCCGTACCGCCACGCTGCCGGCCAACCCCAAATCCGCGAACGTGGCCTCCACTGGCGCTGCCGCGTCGCTCAGGTTGAACAGTCCCACCGCCAGCCCGCCGCCGGCCAGCGGCTTCGCCAGCACCAGCTCGTTCTCGGTCTTCCGCACCACGCGCGCCTGCTTACCCAGCGGATCCTGGTTGATTGCGATGATTTCCCGGTTGCACAACACGTTCAACGTGAACTCGTCCAGCTTCTCCATATCGCCGGAGAAGAACAGCGGCGACGCCATCAATGACCACAGCGACATGTAGCTGTACTGCTCGTGCGCCGTGAACTTCGCCTTTTGCGGAACATAGGTTGTGCGCGGGTCGCCATACCAGCCGATCAGGATGTAGTCCGGATCGTTCCACGCCCCGGGGCCGGCATACTTGTCCAGCACCATGTTCTTGAACGCAATCGAATAGAAGCCCGGCAGACGGGTGTCTTTCTCCAGGCCCAGATCACCCGTAGTCCGCCACGATTGGCCGCCCACCGCAGCGCCCCAGCTGGAAACGTTGTTCATCCCGTACTGGCAGAGATTCATCACGATGTCCCGCGGCTGTTTCTTGAGGAGGTCGCCCATCATCTTGTACGGCTTCTGCCGCGCTGCGTCGGATGTGTCTTTGTCGACGTTCCGGTAGCTGCACCAGTCGTACTTCAGCAGGTCGAAGCCCCACTCTGCGAAGGTACGCGCATCCATCTCCTCGTGCTGATAGGCGCCTTCAAAGCCCGCGCAGGTCTTGGGCCCCGGCGACGTGTAAGTGCCGGCCTTCAACCCCTTGGCATGGATGAAATCAGTGAGCGCCTTCATGTCCGGAAATCGCTTGTTCATCAGGATGCGGCCCGCCGAATCCCGCGCGGGTCCGCCCAATTCCAGATCGGTCGAGCCTGGCTTCACCATCCAGCAGTCGTCGATGGAGACATAGTAATAGCCGTAGTCCGCCATGCCCGACGCCACCATGGCGTCGGCCGCGTTGCGGATGGTCTTGTCCGTCACACGCTCGTAGTGCGTATACCAGTGGTTCCAGCCCATTTGCGGCGTCAGCGAGAGCTGATCGCCCACCTCCAGCCGGAAATTCCGCCTGTCCTTGCCGGCGCTGTTCCGCGCCTCAAACACGATCTCCACCGGCCCCGTCTTGTCCGGCACTGTGCCGGAGATGATCCCCGTCGCCGCATCGAGCTTCCACCCCGCTGGCATCCCCTTTGCACTGAACGACATCGGCCGCTGCCCCGTGCACGGAATCCGGTAAAGGAACGGGTGTCCGGGCCGCGCACCGTACACCGCCGGCCCATTCAGCTGCGGCTTGGGCCCCGCCTTCGGAGTCCACAATTCTCCCTGCCCCCAGGCGCTCGCTGCCAGCGCCAGAATCAGACCTGTATGCCGGAAACTCATGGCTGCCAGTATATCCCCGATCCCTACCGCAGTCCGGCTCGCATCGCCTCAGACGCTTTTCGTCCTTCCGCCCGGAATTTCCCGACCGTCGCGTCGGGCGGTTGTATACTGAGGACTGCGCGGCCACCCCTGTTTATGCCTGAGGAACGGCTGCTGTGTGGGGCGCTTTAGGGCGCTTGAGCACGGCATTTCGGTTGGGGATTGCATGTACCGTTACAAAGAAATCCGGAGTCGGGCCGAGGCGGCGAATTCCGCCTTGGAGCGGCCCGGTGTGCCACGCTCGGATCGCTCTCCGAATTCCCCGCAAATCGCGCTGCCAGCGCCGATTATAAGTGAACTCGAACTCCTGGAATGGCGCATTTCCAGGCTGGAAAACGCGGCGATTATCCGCATCTTCCGCTGGGTGGGCAACCGCGCCCTCCGCTGGTACCGGCGCCTCGGCCACTTTCTCCTGAAGACGCCGTTTTCCAGCCTCTTGCATTCCTTTATGGGCCGCAATACTCCGGAGGCGGACTACCGGCGCTGGATCGCTCAACAGAGCACTGATTCCCCATCGCATCAGTCACCGCCCGGCTCAGCGCCGGAAACCGGCTCGCCCACTCGCATCTCTGTCCTCACTCCGGTCTTCAGGCCGAAACTGGAGTGGCTGAAAGAGGCCGTGGAGTCGGTGCTTGGACAAACGCACCAGAATTGGGAGTTGCTTCTGGTCCTGGACGGCCCTCCCGAAGAGAATATCCTCGATGGCATCCGGCGCCTGGCTGCGGCAGACCGCCGAATTCGACTGATTTCCGGCGAAAAGGGTGGCATCTCCGCCACCCTCAATCACGGGCTCTCGGAGTGCACGGGTGCCTACGTCACCTTTCTCGATCAGGATGATTTCCTGGCGCACGGCGCGCTGGCCGAAGTCGCGGCCGCGATCCAGGCCCTCCAACCGGATCTGATCTACTCCGACGAGGATTACGTCTCAGAATCGGGCATCCCCTGCCTGCCCATCTTTAAGCCCGGCTGGTCTCCGGCCCTCCTGCTCACCTGCATGTACATGGGGCACATGCTGGTAGCCGACACCCGCAAACTGCGCGGCATCGGAGGCTTCCGCACGGCCCACGACGGCGCCCAGGACTTCGACGTTGCCTTGCGCCTGACCGACAGCCAGCCTCTCGTCGTTCACATCCCCCGCGTCCTCTACCACTGGCGCCGGCATGAAAACTCGACGGCCCAGAGCCACTCCTCGAAGCCATACTCCCACGCCGCGGGTCAGACTGCCGTCGCGGATACTCTCACGCGGCGCGGACTCCAGGCAACCGCGGTCGATGGCCCCTTGCCCAACACCTACCGCCTGGTGATGACCCCCAGGCCAGCCTCCGCCTCCGTCATCGTGCCCACCCGGAACGCTCAACTCCTCCGGCGTCTTTTCTCCTCCATTCGCCAGAGAAACTGCGCCATCCAGGCCAATCTCAATGTCCTGCTGCACGCCGACGGCGGTAATAAGGACGCGGATATCCGTTCCGTCGCCGCCGAATACCATTCCCGAATTGTGGAGTTCTCGGGACCGTTCAATTTCAGCCGCATGAACAACCTCTGCGCGGCGGGCCTCGACGATTCCATTCTGGTCTTTCTGAACGACGATGTGGTCGTCCAGGACGACGCATGGCTGGATAAGCTCTGTGATCCCTTCGCCCGCGATGAAGTCGGCGTCGTCGGCGCCCGTCTGAATTACGCCGACGGCACCATCCAACATGCCGGGATCCTGCTCGATCTTTCCAGCAGTTCCGGGCATCCGGGCCGGTTCCAGTTGGGCAGCCCGTTCTGGCCGTGGCTCTCCGCCACCCGCAATGTCTCCGCCGTCACCGGCGCCTGCTTGGCCATTCGCAGGCAGCTCTTTGAACAACTAGGCGGATTCGACGTCAACTTCCCGAATAACTTCAGTGACGTGGATCTATGCCTTCAGGCCCAGGCCGCCGGCTTCGAGGTCGTCCTCAACTGCGACGTGAATCTCTGCCATGACGAGGCCCAAACGCGCACCGCGGGCACCCTGCTGCGGGAACGCGTGGCCTTCTGGCACAAGTGGGGCTCCGTTCTCGTCAACTCTGATTTCTATTACAGCCCCAACCTCGCCCGGCAGTTGGAGACCATCCAACTCTCCTCCGAACCCACCGCTTAACGAAGAGAAAAGTCCAGACGAACCCGGCTCAGGTTCACGTTGTAGTAGGGATCGGCGGCCAGGTAGCGGGACCACCGCTGCTTGAATCGAGCCACTTCCTCCGGGTCCTGCTTGGTGCGTTTCAGGCTGCGCCCCTCGAAATGGTATAGCTCGCAATACGGCGTGTAGACGATCCGGTACCCCGCATCGACGAGCTTCAGGCAATAGTCCGTGTCGTTGTAGTCCACCCGGAAATCCTCGTCGAATCCCCCCATCTCTTCAAATAGGCTCTTGCGCGTCGCCAGGCACGCCCCGGTCACGGCGGAGTAGTTGCGCACCATGTGCGTGTAGCCGTTATAGCCGACGAATTCCCGCGAAAATCCATGGTAGATGTGCGCCGCGCCTTCGTTCACCCCCAGCACCATGCCCACGTGCTGCACCCGGCCATCCCCAAAGAGCAGGCGCCCCCCAACGGCCCCGATCCAAGGCTGTTGCGCATACTCCAGGAGCGAGGAAAGCCAGTCCTGCCGGATCACTTCCATGTCGTCGTTCAGCAGCACCAGCAGTTCGCTCTCCGCCTGCCGAAGGCTCCAGTTCGCCTTGTGAGCGAAGTTGAACGCTCCCTCCGGTCTTTCGTACTGAACCAGCCGGCAGCCCATCGACGAAAGCGCGTCCACGGTGGAGGCTTTCAGGTTTCCGTCGTGCGAGATCACCACCTCAAAATTGCGGTACTCCGTCTTCGCATGAATGCTTCTGACGAAGTTCTCCACCAGCACCACTCGCCCTCGCCCCGGCAGATCGGCCGCCTGGTTGCTAGCCACGATCACCAGCGATGCCTTCGGCCGGCCAACCACGCGGTACCTCACCCGGAAAGTGCCCGGCAGCAGCCCTGCTTCCACCCGGGCCGGCAGCCGCTCGCTGGCCACCAGGTTTTCCAATGCTCGCATGCCGGCATTCAGGGCCTCCGGCTTGGCATCCACCTTGGCCGCAGCGGAGCCCTCGATCATCCGCCAGTGATAGAGCACCTTGGGGATGTGGCCGATCCGGTTCGTCCGGGCAGCCAAGCGCAATGCCAAGTCATAGTCCTGCGCGCCGGAGTACTCGGCCCGGAATCCGCCCACGTCGAAGAACAACTTCTTCCTGACCACCATCAAGTGCAGCATGTACATCACGCACTGCAGGTGCTCCGGACTCCAATCCGGCTTGTGGAAGTGATCACAATACTCGCCAGCCGCGTTGATCTTGTCCTCGTCGGAGTAGATCACGTCCAACTCGGGCTGGGACTGCAACAGCCTCGCTACTTCCAGCAGTGCATCCGGCGCCAGTTCGTCGTCGTTATCGAGAAACGCCAGCCACTCGCCGGTGGAGAACTCCACGGCCCGCGCGCTGGCCGCCGCGATTCCTCGATTCTCCTCTTCGCGGATCACCTTGATCCTCGGGTCGCTGCCCCTGAGTTCTTGCAGGTAGTCCACCGTCTCCTGCCGCGTGGAGCCGTCGTCGCACAGGCACAGTTCCCAATAGGGATACCACTGCGCCTTCACGCTCTCCACGCACCGCCGGAGCCATTCCGCCTCCACGTTGTACACCGGCGTGATCAGGCTGATGCGAGGGATCGCCTTCAACTGCCTCAGCCGCCACTCCGGCGCACCCCTGGGCAGAAACCGCTTGGGCCCCTCCGGATGTCGCACCATCGGCTGGTCGATCTCCGCGAGCCGCGCGGCAATGAGCCGGCCCACCGCCTCTGCGCTGAAGCGCTCCCGGATCGTCCTCGCGGCGGCGGCGCCCCGCCTCTTCCGCTCCGCGTTGTCATCAAATACGCGCCGCATCTGCTGCGCCATGTGATGGACGTCCGCGCTGGCCCACACGCTTCCCGGCAGGTACGGCCCTTCGGCCTTCTCGATCTCCACCAGCCGGTAGTTCACGGGGTAGCCGTTCGTTTCGTCCAGGTAATCCGTATTCGCGCTGTAATTCGTCGCGATTACGGCATTGCCGAAATACATCGTCTCGGCAATATTCAGCCCAAATCCTTCACCGCGATGCGGAGAGACCAGGCAATCCGCCACCTTGTGCAACGAGTGGATCCGCTCATCGTTCCAGAGTTCGTCTACCACCCTGATGTTCGGCGCCGCCGTAAGACGCCGGAGCGTCTCCATCCGCGCCGGGTTGTACTTCGAGTTATGGCACTTCAACAGCAGCATCGCGTCCTTCGACGCGCCGAACGCTTCTTGAAAAGCGCGCACCGCAGTCATCGGATCTTTCCGCTCAAACCCGCTGGACACGTCCAAAACACAGGCAAACAGGCAGACTCCCTCGGGCAGGCCCAATTCTCTTCGCCCGAGAGTAGCCATCTCTTCCAACCCATCAACCGTGTGCGGAATCACCCGCACCGGCAGCGGAGTCGCCGCCCGGAACGCCGCCGCCACGTAACTGCTGGGAACCCAGACTTCGTCCACCAGCCGCAGATTCTGCGCCCAATCCGCCCGCAGGGATGGCAGTTCCAGAACGCAGTAAGCGATGTTGTACCGGTTCTTGAGCAATCCCTGCCCGTACTTCCGCGCGAACAGCGGCAGCACGTCGGCGTTTTGATGGATGAGATTCGTCCTGTAAGCGCCCCGCTGAACGAGTTCTGCGAGTTGGCCCAACTCCCAACTGGGCACTTCCACGCGCTCGAGTTCGATCGGTTGAGTCTCCAATGCCTGCCACAGGCCGCGTGCTGCGGTGCCAAGCCCGCTCCGGGCCGAGAGAAAGCCGAACAAATTGACACCCGGCACATCCGTGACATCACCACGATCTTCGATCCGTGGCGCACACCCTCCCGTCCGGCCCTCCTTCCTGCCATACGCAAGGTAGTGTGCAAACCCGGTCGCCAAATTCCCTCCCGCCACGTTTTCGGCGACATCGCGATTGCAGTACAAATAGGAAACTTCGTCGAACCCGTGAAATTTCGCCCAAAGGCTGGATAGTGCGCCGACAAGACGAAATCCAGCTGCGCCATCACTGCCGGTGATCAGAGTTCTCTGAAGATGATGATCCTGAAACCAATTCCCGCCGGCCACCTCGGACCCGCCATGGCCGCCCCGTGCATCGGACCATCGCCGCCATGCGGCCAGTGCCCGCTCCAGCCCTTCATTGGCCTCACGCAGCCGGATCAAGATCTCTGGAGTCACGATCGTCCCGTGACTCTCAACCAAAGGCCCCCGAAATAGGTCAGCAGCCGCCAGGTCCGGCTGTGAGCAAGAGCGTCCACTCTTGCCGACTGCGATGCGGCCAGGGCCTTCACCGCGGCAACCTCCTCCTCCAGTTCGGCAACCCTGCGGGAGAGAGCTTCCATTTCGGAACCGGCCCGCCATGCAGCCATTCGGTCAACGTCCCCTGGCTCCGCGCTCCCAGTTTCCCGGGTTTCACCTTGTGTCTCTCGAAGCGACTCAATGATCACCGCACTCAATGTGGTGTGCCGATCCAGAAGCAGTCGCAGTTCACTCCGCAGTTCCGCGTCGGGACTGTTCGGGCCGATCTTTCCTTCACCGCGATGCATCGGATGGCGCGCCTTTCTTGTCATTGTAAACCCTAGCTAGATGATGAAGCAGCGGCGCGTGCTCAGCTCGGTCCGGTCTATGGTCCAGATGGGTTGTGAAGGGTGTTGGGCGGCGTATGTTCATCCGCGGTAACCTACTGGATGCTAGCTGGGTTTCAATGCGCCCGCGCGAGTTAGCACTCCACTGCCAAATCAGTGTCCTCCAAGTGGGAATTGCCAGGTAACGTTCCAGTCTCCACGCTCACCTGCGGTCGAAGCGTCTCCCTCGGCTTCAGCAATTGTGGATAGTGTAGACTCATTGTGAGAGATGTGCGCGAGTCATGGAGTTGCCAGTATCAAGTTTCAGGAGAACGTCTGGTTCTTCTTCACTGTATCCGGGAATTGTGTGCACGCACATCCCCTGAGCGGAATCCAAGCTCACTCCGGGACGAAAGAGCAAGGCGCTGAAGACGGCATCCCATTCTTCCCTCTGTTCGGCATCCGGTATCTTCACTGGCTACCCGTTTGGAATCAACGCTATTCGTCAGGCGGGGGCAGGATGTTTCCGCCGGCGACGGAGCGAGATGAGTTGCTTGCGATCTCCAAGCTCTTTCGCATAGTGCTTCTGACGGCGAGCCAGAGTTGCTCTTCCCTATTCCCTCGTGCCGGACTTTGGCTGCGACATCTGAATAACTCTCGAACTGTCACTAGAAGTGGCAGGAACTCCTATGGTATTTAGTTCTCATTTCTTCATTTTCTACTTCTTGCCGGTTGTATTGCTGCTGAACTACTCGTTGCCGTTCCGGCTGCTGTCATTGACCTTAACCCTGCTTAGCTATGCGTTCTACGGCTGGTTAAACCCCGCATGGGTATTGCTCATGCTGTTGAGTTCTTACATCGACTACTTCTGTGGAATAGGCCTAGTAAAATTTGGCGGCCTTCCGCTGGGAGGGGCGGATCTTCCGCTTCTGCCCAAGGATCAGCCGAGAAACCGATGGCAGAAGCTGACGCTCGCGGTGTCCATGGTTACCAATCTGTCGATCATCGGATTCTTCAAGTACTACGACTTTGGCGCAACCACGATCAACGCCCTTGCTCGCGCTTTTGGCTGGGGCTCGGCTGAGATTGGAGTGCTCCACATTGCTCTTCCGATAGGAATCTCGTTCTATACCTTTCAGTCCATGAGCTATGCGATCGACGTCTATCGGGGTGAAGCTCGTGCGATGAAGAACCCAATTGACTTTCAGCTCTTCGTTGCACTTTTTCCGCACCAGATCGCGGGGCCCATTATCCGGTATCGCACAGTTGCAGAACAGATCAGGAGCAGGAGCTTCTCATACGAGAAGTTCGCTCGTGGCGTGTCGTTTTTCTGTTTGGGGATGGCAAAGAAAATTATCCTGGCGAATCCAATGGGTGATATTACAGACGCCGCTTTCACGGCTTCGTCGCTCTCCTGGTTCGACGCTTGGTATGGACTCTTTGCCTACGCTTTCCAAATCTACTTCGACTTCTCCGCATACTCAGACATGGCCGTTGGGTTAGGGCTGATGCTGGGCTTCTGTTTCATGAAAAACTTTGATGATCCATACAGAGCCGTGAACATCACCGACTTCTGGAGACGATGGCACATTTCTCTCTCAACCTGGCTTCGAGACTACTTGTATATTCCTCTAGGAGGAAACCAAGGAAGCAAAGGCAGAACGTACGCGAATCTGATGACGGTGATGCTGCTGGGCGGACTATGGCACGGAGCATCGTGGAATTTCGTTGTGTGGGGCGGAATTCACGGTCTAATGCTGTCCCTCGATAGAATTCGAGGCCGGGATGGTTTTTACGACCGATTGCCCACGCCATTGAGGGTCTTGATAACTTTCCTGGTCGTGAATATCAGTTGGGTGTTTTTCCGCGCTGAGACATTCGGGCAAACATTGGAGTATTTGGCATCACTCTTTTCGCTGTCAAATGTTGAGAAATCCACTGGGGCAGTTTCTGCTTTGCTCTATACCCCCTACCATGTCTTGATGTTCGTCAGTTGCGCTGTCACAGTGTGGTTCCTCCCGCAGGTTTGGGATTTCACGCAGCGCATCACGCCCTCCAAGGCCGCAGCGTGCCTGGTCCTATTTATGGCCAGTGTCGCTCTTTTGTGGACGCAGAGCCTGAATCCATTTCTATATTTTCAATTCTGAGCAGAGAATGTCTCACCGGATCAAATCCCATACCGAAGAGCGAAGTAGAGAGGAACTCGCATCCACGCAGATCAGTCCGCGCACGGCGAGGACCCTCTCGTGGTGTTTCGTCATCATCATCTTCGCGGTTCCGCTAATTGAGGGTGGATTGGAGCTGCGGAAGGGCATGCGGCCCACGGTGCTGGGCTTTTTTGATCCGCTGACCAAATCCGTTGGATCCATGGCGACACCTGGGGGAGGAGGGTGGAAGTCCCCATTGAAGACCATTCTATCTTCTGGTTACCTAAGGAAGTATGAGAGTTCGGTTGAGGATCATTCCGTGCTAAGAACCCGCGTTCAACCCGCTGTGCAGGAATGGCTGCACAAGCGTTTTGGCGCGGGTAACAACAAGATCGTAGTCGGGAAAGATGGATGGTTGTTCTACCGTTCAGGCGTTGATTACCTAGTGGGACCGAGCGTTGTCGACGCATCATATCTCTGGGTCAGATCGAAACAGTCGATCGACAAGCAAACGAACTTGGATCCAGCCCCAGATCCACGGCCAGCAATGGATGAGTTCAGGCAGGAGTGTGCCCGGCGCGGCATCAAACTGTTGCTGTTGCCGATTCCCGATAAATCAATGATGCAGGGCCGGGAGCTTTCTCCACGGCTGGAAGGCTTTTCTGGGCGGAATGTTCCGAACAACCGCGGTTACGAGCGTCTCATGACTGAGATGAGGGACTCCGGGGTTGAGGTTCTCGAAGTTTGGAAGACCGGATCGCATCAGCCCAATTCCAGTCAGCGGTATCTTCGCAGGGACACGCATTGGCTCCCTTCATATATGGAGGAGGTCGCGAGGGCGACTGCGCAGGAGATCCGGAAACGACTGCCGGACACTGCCGGGGACTGGCCCGTGATGACGTTGAGGCGGGAACGCCGGTCATCCTTCGGAGATTTGGTGCAGTTGCTCAGGTTGACGCCGGAGCAGCAGGTCTACCAAGAAGAGGCAGTCGATGTAGATCGTGTCCTGGTGGATGGCCAGGATTGGCAACCAGACAGGCAATCGGAAGTCTTGATCCTTGGCGATAGCTTCACCAATATCTACTCCCAACCGAGTCTTGGCTGGGGTGCCTCGGCTGGATTCGCTGAACACATATCGCATGCACTGGGGCGGCCTGTCGATGTCATTGCATTGAATGGTGCTGGCGCAAGCGGCACAAGGAGAGAGTTGGCCCGACCGGAGAACCGTGATCGGCTTTTATGCAAGAAAATTGTTGTTTGGCAGTTTGCGATCCGTGATCTTTCGGCGGAGAACTGGTCATTGGTCTCGATTCCATCTGGTCCGGCAGCCTGTCAGAAGCCAGCGGCACTGGAGTCTCGCAACGAACGGCCAGTACAACCAGGTGAAACACAGGCGAGTGCCAATCCGCCGGTGGGGCCGCTTACCCTGATTGGGAAAGTCGTCAAAACATCCAAGGTCCCCGAACCGTACTCAGCCCCCTACAGTGACTGCCTAACTTCGGTATTGATTTCCGTGGAAACTGTCAAGTCAGGCCGGCTAGCGGGCAAGGACCTTCTGGTTCTCTTTTGGGCGATGAAGGACAACAAGTGGCTGCCCGGCGCCACCTACGCGCCAGGTGATCGGCTCCAACTGGAACTCCTTCCTTTCAAGGAGGTCTCCGATGTGCGTGGCGTGCAGCGAGCCGATGACTTGGATGACTTTGAGCACATCCCCTACTTTGCCATCAAGGAGACGCTTGTTCGATGAAGATTAGCGGAATTTGCTGCATCACCTATCTCGCCTCATCGTTGCTACTTGCTGCCTCGCCCGCAGCCGTTCAGGCACCCAGCAGCCGCGCGGTAGCGATTCGGGAAAGTCTTGCCGCAATAGAAGCAGAGTGCCAGCGCGCCGCTGGGGGCGATTGGCAGAAATGGAATGACGCTCTCAGTCCATTTCGAGAGGAGATGCTTCGGCGCATCAAGGCTCTCCGGCCTTACAACCCTGCCGCAACAGGCAGCTTTGAGTCGAGGTCGGCGGTATTGGAGAGTCTTTCGGATCCTCCTCTTTTCGAAGCGGATCCACAGAACTACCTTGTGCATATTCTGGATGGCGCAAATCTCCGCGAGTGGCTGCCTTCAAGAACTGCAATCCTTGCCATGAATAGCATTTCAAATTGGCTTCGGCTGAAAGGCATAGAATTCCTCGTCGTTCCGGTTCCGAAGCTCACAGAAGTGTACCCTGACCTGATGGCAACTGGGACTCCGGCAGACAGAATCGTGTCCCCACCGACCCGGTTGCTGGTTAACGAACTCTTACGGCAGGATGTGGAAACGATCGATTTGCTCCCTATGTACCTGGCTGCAAGGCGCAAGTCCCCTAGCCTGCTTTACAGTCCTGTGGATACCCACTGGAGGCAGGAGGCGCAAATCATGGCCACGTTGGAAATTGGCCGGCGCTTGCGTAGGAATCAATTTTTCAACGCGGCCAAGGCAAAACCGCCGATTTTTGACGAGCGCAGCCAATCGATGTATTGGCGAGGCACATTCTATGAAGCCCTTAATCCCCGTCAGCGGGAGCGGGTGGAGAGCTTTCTAACGATGCCCTTGGTGGAGGTTTCGCCGAAGCCAGGATATGCGCTTACCAAGGTGGATGCACCTGTTGTGATGATTGGCGACAGCTTTGCGGGAGGATTGCTGCCGCTTCTAGCGCGAGAGTTAAACGTTCCCATCAACGACCTTTCTTCGGCTGGCCAGACGACACAAGCGGTGAAGGACTTCTTGCGTGATCCTTCGCTGCTCGCTCCCGCCAAGGCCGTGGTCCTTTTCGTAAGTATGCGGACCCTTGCGGTTGCGGAGTGGCAGACGCCGCCTCCAATTCTAAAACTGGCGAAACCAATTCGTTAGCGGCGCTTATCACTAACCTACTGATTGCCTCGAAGAAACTTCCCGCTGTTCAAATCAACCCAAGCTTGCCCAGTCGTCCGACGAACATGTCGCCTATTGCCTTGGGGCTGTGATGCGTTCGGATGTGGGCTTGGCCTGACTTGCCCATTCGTGCAGCCAAGTCCGAGTCACTTGCCAGTCGCTTCATCCACCAGATCGCGTGGTCCACATCGGGATCGGCCCACTGCTGCCCCGTGGCGGCTGGATATTGCCCCTCGATCACTGGAATCAACGAGTAGTTCACCAAGGCGGAATTTGAGGCGTTGCAGAAATCCATGTTGCCAGAGTACCCCGTCACAATTGCCGGCCGCCCATGGTACATGGCTTGTGCCGGCCCAAACCCGAATCCTTCTGACCGATGCAGTGAAACAAAACAATCGCAGGCGGAAATTAACCCGAGCGCATCCTCTCTACACATAACCCGATTCAGCGCTACAATCCTAGGGTCGCCTTCGATTGCGCTCTCGATCTTTCGCCAGTTGACGTCTTGGCTGTTCGCGTTCATGGTCTTGATCACCAATTGAACCGGCTCATCCCCTTTCCGAAACGCACGCCGGAACGCAGTAATCAGTCCGCACGGGTTCTTCCGCTCATAATAGCTGAAGCTGTCGAATGTGAACAGGAATGTGAATGCTTTTTCGTCCAGTCCGAACTCTTCTTTTCGATACTGTCGCGGGATTACGGGATGAACGCAGAGTGGCATGTGGACAACCGGTTTCTTCGTGGATTTGGAGAAGGCGTCCTGGATGAATCGGCTCGGCGCCCAGATCTCATCTACAACCGCTATTGCGGGTAGCCATTCGTCCGGACAGTTCGAGAGTTCCCACGCCCAATACCCTATGTTGTAGTGGTCACCGAAGCACGCTGCTCCCAGATTGGTGAACGCCGTCATCATCTGATCGGCATTTACATGGAAAATGTTCGCAGCATAGCGATGACTAGTTTGCATTAGTCCGTCTACCAATCCGTCCTGCTGACGGGAGGGCGTGCCTATCGCAAAGTTATATACGCCGAAATTCGGCGTGCTCTCTTTGATCGCCATCGCGGACATTCGCACCTGCTCGCCCATCCCAAGTTCTGCTTTGGCGTAGCCAATCAGGTTCGCGCCCGGCTCCAAGGGGAGCTTCCTTAGATCGCTGACCGGAACTGCCGGGTCGTAGGACCCCTTTGATTCAGCCAATACCGCGGCCAGAGTCGGCTCGTCAATTCCATACTCCCGCGGACCTGCGAACTTGAACCAGTCAATGAGCCCTTGGCGGCCCTCGGTCGAAGTCAATGGGAACACTGCCCGAAGATCTGGTCTGGAATGACGGATGCTCAGAATTAGTGCGGGGATCCGCGGTACTCCACTCATCAGCGCCTCATCCTGCGTTGTGGCCAGATCTGCCATAATTTCAGCAAATGATCGCCTGTGAACTGTTTCCAGCATGTCCCTCACATTCCTCTCACTCATTGAGTTTTGAATCGGCGATTCATCGCCTTGAAGAGAATCCTCGAAAGTCCGCCTGATTGCCGTTCAGCATCCCACTCGGCCAATACTTGCTCAATTGCTAGTGAGGACATCCCGGCAACCGCCCGTAGTTGTGAGCCCTGTGCCTCGCTCTCCAAGAGATACTCTTGCAGTTGCCGTCGCTGCTCTTCCAGCGACAGCAGGCGCACCCGGAACCGCTCTTCTGCCTCCCGGGCTCCCGCAATTGCATCCCGTGCCCATAGACGTGTTTCGCGGATCCGCTTTTCTGCACAGGCTAGGGCCGCTGCATGATCAATTTCGCTTTCGGAAAATCTCGCTCGTGACTTCTCGATCTCAGCTGAGTTCGCTTCCAGAATCTTCAGAAGGCGCGCCGTCTCTTTCTCGGCTTCCTGGCGCTCTTGCTCGCGCGTCTCGATAGACTCCTTCAGCAGGCGCTGCACTGATAATCTGGTCGTTTCCGAAAACTTGAGCTGTTCCGCCAGCCTCTTCAACTCTCTTCGCGACTCACGCTCTTTCGCCGAGTGCTGCTCCGTTGCTGCACTCATCTCATTCACTGCCCTGCCCAAGCGTTCTTCAGCCAGAGAAAGGGCGGCAGTCAATCGGGAGATGGTTTCCCAACGTCTCTGCGCAGTCTCCTCCGCTTGTCGCAACGACTCTGTTAAATTCACGCCGGTTGTGTGAGCTTCGGATTGGTTACTCTCGAGTTCTGCCTTCACGCTCTCCAGTTCGTCATGCAGGGCGAAACCTGCCTGTCGGGTCCCCTCAAGCTGTGCCGAGATCTCCAGAACGTGCTGATCCTTCAAGCGGATTTGTTTCGGTGAATCCCGATGCAACTCTTCTAGTTGCTTGCGGAACGAGTGTAGTTCCGTGTTCAGTCGCCCGACCTCCGAACTGCGGGCTTCCATTTCCGCTCGAACCCGCTCGAGTTCTGCCACCAGAGACCGGGCGTGCTCGTCCGCGCTTGTAGCCCACTTGGTCAGTTCTTCGATCTGTTTGAGCGCATTCGCATTCTCGATCTTGCGCGCGGCTTCCAGTTCCGCGTATTCCACCTGATTCCGTAACGCTTCGGCACTGGCCGTTTCGAGCGCCGCCAGGAGTGACTGGATGTATGTCCCCATGCTTTCCGAAGACTTTTCGAAATCCGCAAGTTGTGTCTGAACCGCTAACCGTTCTCGCTCCCGATCCTGTTGTTGATTCTGTAATTCCTGCTGGAGCGACTTGGCGTGCGTCTCGGCGCTTGTTGCCCAGTGGGTTAACTCGGCAATTCGCCTCTCCGCCTCATCTTGCTCTCTCTCCCTCGTCGACTGCAGGCATTGGACCTCTGCGAGCAGGCTCTTTGCATGAGAATCGGCGGACTTGGCCCACTGGTCCAAAGCATCAATCTGCTCTGACGTCTCATTCCGTTCTCGTTCGAAAGTCAAGAGAAGGCACTGTAACTGTCTTTCCGCCAATTCCCGCTCAAGCCGTTCGCGCCGGGCCAGTTCACGTGACTCGGCTTCGCCCCGTTTGATGAACCGGTCGAATACACTCACCGGGCGCTCAAAGTGCCGGCACAGCTCGCGGTGCTCGTCAGCAATGTAGTATCTGTTCAAGCCGTCAAAAAAGACGAACGAATAATTCCGCTCCAGTAAGAGATGCTCCCACTCGAAATGCGCCAATTCTGTGGAGTTTGGCACTGTTGCTTCCAGCAGAATGATCCAAGGGCGATACTTCTTCAGATCCAGCCCACGCAGAACATCTTGCTCCGCGCCTTCGACATCAATTTTCAGAAAGTGAATATCGCTAGAGACGTACCGCTCGCAGATTGCACTCAAAGTATCGAGTGTTCTTTCAATTGTTCGTGATCGGAAGCCAAGTGCCCGATGCCGCTTAGCATATTCTTTCGAGGTCGTTGAAAGCCCAGTGTGTTCGAATGCGTGGATCCTCGTCGTCCCAGGACTCGCGCCAACCGCGCACTCCAGATTCATATCTTCCGGTCGGTGTAATTGCAAGTCAGCGAAATACTCTGGAACTGGCTCAATATTGATGCCGCGCCAACCGCGGTCATAAAATGCCTTGGTGACCGAATCGTCTGTCGGATGCTGTGCCCCAGCATCGATATAGAATCCTCGGGGTAGGTTCCCCAAGGCCCTGTGGAGCAGAACGTCTTCCTGATTAGATGCGTAGCTGACAAATGCCCCGTAGTAAGGCCTGGAAAGTCTGGTTCGCTTTTCCAGCGATGCCTGGATTCGTCTTGCGCTCTCGTAGAACTCGACTTCAGCCTCGTTCGCACTTGCCAGTTTGCGAATCAAGCCAGCATCAAGGTCTTCAGTTCCGTGCGAGATCACATCGTTAGGCAGCGGGTGCCCCGTCACAGGCCAGTTGAAGAGCTCAGATAACAGTGGAATCGATTCGTTCAGGCTTTCCGTAGTACAGACAAAACAACACTGTTCTAGCCTGGAGATCCCTCTCTTTAGAAGATCAGCCTCTGCCAGATCCATTGGGACTGTGTCGAAATACTGCTCTATCAAAGTGCCTTTCTTGTCCCAGGTGTCATAGGTAGCCAGCGGATCGAGATCGAACGCCCACGCCCTGAGTTGGGCATTGACAACCGTACGGCGCGTCTCAGGATCCTCAAAATATGTCGAAAAACCTCCAGTCCGGCATGCCTTCGCATGGAAGTAGTGGGCGGGATTCTGCAGAACCTGCTTGTAATATGAGAGCGCGCGCTCCACCGGGTGCTGCAACATCGTGACGTACCTGAACTTCCGCTGGACTGCATACCTCAGATTGCAGCCAAAGTGGCCGCGGTAGAACGCATAGGCTCTTGCCGCAGTCTCAGGGTGCTCCGCCCGCAACGCGAAGTACTCATCCCAGGTCTTTCCCGGGAAGACATCGCCGGCGAAATACTTCGCTTCAAGGAATCTTTCCAGGGCGGTTCCTGCTGCCCCCAGCATATGAAGAAAATACAGCGGCGTATTCTCATGCAATAATGCAACAGAGGATTCGAAGGTTGGCTCATTGCTGGCCGGTCGACGCGGCGCTCGACGTTTGGCCGGATTTTGAGCCGACTTCTTCAAGATATTAGCCGCTCGCAAGAGATGGCCATTTCTTCCCGTGCACCTGACTGCAAATTCGCCGATCCGCGATTCCTTAACTGTTCCACCTTGACATCACCATCATCGCCACATTGATACTACCACTGCGCCCGATTCCTCTGACCATTAGTATATACAAGTTCCCTTCGGTCGCAAGTTGGTCGGGTACTCTTTTGCTTCCGTGCGCGCCACCCGGCGGCGGCCCTCTTCCTTGCATTCATAAAGGACGGCAATGAGGTGGGTTACTTGGATGGGCCGGCACAGCGGGAACGGTCAGGCAGGAGCGGCCAGATTCCATTTGCCCTTTCCTTAGCGCTGAGTCTCAATCGGCTTGCTCATGCCGTCTTTGCACTTTGCTTCGGTGGCGGATTCAGGAGCAGAATCGCTCGGAGAACGAAGCTGCCGATTCCACCGCGCAGTGCCAGTGGCACCGTCATCTTCCTCATCATGTCGGTCACCAGCGAATCGGGCAATGCATATTCGGCTTTCCCATGAATCGCCAGCCACAGTCCAAAAGTGCGGATGTCACCGGCGCGAAAGCGGGGAAACTTGTATTGAAGATCCGGTCTGCTATCGTAGATCAGGCAACTCAGGCGCGGAAGCAGGGGCTCGCTTACTGGTGTTTCCAGCAACCATTGGTGCAGGGTGCCTTCGGCATCGAGCGCTTCGATGGCATCCTCCAATTCCACTGAATTGTTCAGCAGCAGAGCCAGTACGGCTGGCGGGACATGAGACGCAAGTTTCTTCAGGGCGTGGGGAACGAACTGGCCTCCGGATGGCGGCCTCGGCTCGCTTTGTCGCCCCCCCTTGGGATCTTTCTCGGGCGCCCGGCCCGGGCCATCTGCTTGCTCCTGGCAGCATCTCTCCAGCGCCGCTCGGATCGGTCCCAAGGTACCTTCTTTCAACCGGTGCTCACGTTGTCCCGATGTGATCATCCAATTGAGAAACTGGGTCCTGTCGAGGCTGAAGATCATCGGCATCGCCGCACGGACATCCGGCCGCATGTTGTAAATGAGAAACGCATGCCGGGTGACGCCATCGGCCGTCTCCCCCGCGAATCCTGTTGCCGGTCCATTCCAATACGAGAAAAAGCGGTCGCGCCCAATGTCCGAGAATGGATCCGCTATCCCCTCAAACAGATCTTCAGTGGACGGTAGAGTCCGCAACGGAATCTCCTGTCCACCCGCGAAATAGTTGTAAGTGTACTTCCACTTCTTGGAGTCTCGATGTCCCTGCTCAAGGACGCTCTGCGCATACATCAGCACCAATTCCTTGGCTTCACCAATCCCGTCGAGGGTGAAGCGATTCTGGTGCTTGGAGAACGCTTTCGGCGATTCGGGGTTGAGCCCGCTGAAGTGGAAGAACCCGAGTGGTTGGCCATCCACCGTCCACTTTCCATTTTCAAACTCCACTATCCGGCTTGCGAGATTCCAATAGGCTACATTAAATCGCGTCGACCTCTCAATCCTCACACCAGGAAAGAAGCACGGCATCAGATCGATCCACTTCTGGTCGGTGAACAACCCGCGGGATAGATCCGAGTAGGCTCCGTTTTCCAGTCGAGCCTCCCTCCATTGCAGGAAGTTAGATGCAAACCCGCTGTATCGCAAA
>JACQZS010000087.1 GCA_016213725.1 Acidobacteriota bacterium
GCGCGCCAGGATCTGGCCGGACTGCTGAACTGCCCTCCGGACGAACTGACGGCAGCAGCAGCCCGCCGGGCGCAGGCTGAACCGGCCGGGGAGCGGCAGGCCGAGCTGCGCTGCCGCTGGTCCGCCGCAATGCTACCGGAGATTCTCGATAGCCAGCTCCGCCCAGTACCCGGCCGCTTGGAAGAGGCCGCGGCGAGCCTGACGGCATTCGGCATCGCCAACGCGCCCGAGCCGGGGACGGGCACGCTATCCTTCTATGGCGAACTGCGCCGCGCAGCCGTGGAGACTTGGGAGGAATTGTGCCACTAGTGAGCTTCGTCATCCCGTGCTATCGCCAGGCGCACTTCCTGCTCCAGGCGGTCTCCAGCGTTCTGGCGCAGTCTGAGCCGGACGTGGAAGCGATTGTCGTGGATGACGGCTCCCCGGACGATCCTGCCGGCGCGCTGAATGAGCTTCACGACGACCCGCGGCTGGTGGTGATCCGGCAGGAGAACAAGGGTTTGGGCGCGGCACGGAACAGGGGCATCGAAGCGAGCAGCGGGGAGTACCTGGCGTTCCTCGACTCGGACGACTGGCTGGCGCCGGAGTTCGCCGCTGAACTGCTGGCGCCGCTGCGGTCCGACGCGAGCCTGAGCTTCGCCTATTGCGACCTGGAGGAGGTGTTCGAGGGCACAGGCCGGCGCTTAGCCAAGGCGGCGCCTTTTTCCGTAGGCCGGAGCCGCACTGGGACGTCGGGGGATATTCTGCCCGCGTTGCTATGCGGCGGCTACTTCACGCCAAACACAGTGCTGGTGCGGGCACAGGCCGTGAAGGACCTGGGCGGTTTCGCCCCTGAACTCGGGGGCCATGCCGATTACGACCTCTGGCTGCGCCTCGCCGCTTCAGGCCATCTGGCCCGCTATGTAGACCGCCGGCTGGCTTACTACCGGATTCACGGCGACAACATGAGCCTCGACCTGCGGCACATGGCCGAGACCCGGCAACTGGCCCTGGTCAGGCTGGCCCGCGCCTTTCCCGCCCGTGTCGCCCAGTCTCTGGAAGAGTTGATGCGCCTCAGCCACAACCTGCACGCCACCAACCTATCGCTGCAGGATCAGCTCATTGAACTGGACAGAATCCGTCAATCGGCCCAGCATGAAACCTCTTCGGACGGGCAGAGCGCCGCAGAGTATTTTCGCGAGAGCCAGGCATGGATCCTGGAGTTGCAGAAGGCCGTCCAGTTCCACCAGGACCAGGCGTCGTACTGGCGCCAGCAGGCAGAGAGCTGGGCTGCGCGCGTCGAGGAACTGGAAGGGCCACCGGGCGGACTGGGGCAGGACGACCAGGAACAGGGCGACGGGCCCGCGCCCGCGCAAGCCGGAGCCGCTGGTGAACCGTGACAAGACTGCGCGAGCTGTCCATCAACGCCTACCTGCTGACCCGGACGCTGGCGAATCCGCTGGGCCGGCTGGTGCTACGCGACTGCTTTGACAGCGAATTCTACTATGCGCGTTACCCGGACGTGCAGCGCAGCCACTGGCCGGCCTTTCTGCACTATGCCTGGGCGGGTTACAAGGAGTACCGCGATCCGTCGCCCGCCTTCAGCACCGCTTTCTACTTCCGGCACAGCCCGGACGTCTTCCGGCAGATGATCTGCCCGCTTCTGCACTACGCGGCCCTGGGCCGCGAAGAGGGCCGCCCGGTGGCGGCGGCGGAGGCGTTTGAAAGGGATCGGCCGGCGGGCGATGACGTGCAGAATGCGTGGCCGGCGGATGCGCCGCTGGTATCGGTGGTGATTCCCTGCTTCAACTACGGCCACTATTTGAAAGAGGCGCTGGCTTCCGTGGAGTCGCAGACGTTCACGGACGTGGAAGTGATCGTCGTCGAGGGCGGCTCCAGCGATGCGGGGAGCGTGGAAGAGGTGCGGGAGATGGAGCGCTCCGGCCGGTTTCGAGCCACGTTTCTGTATCGCCGGCAGGCCTGCGCGGCGGGCGACAACCGGAACTTCGGCATGGCCCGCGCGCGGGGCAAGTACATTTGCTGCCTGGACGCCGATGACCGGCTGCTGCCGAGCTATCTGGAGGTGGCCGCATTCACCGCGGAGATGGGCGACTACGATGTGGTTTCGCCATCGTTGCGACGTTTTGGCGATGCACAGGGCACATGGTACTGCCGGGTACCCACTCTGGCGGAACTGGCGCGGACGAACACCCTCGCTTCGGCATCGCTTTTCCGGCGGGAGATGTGGGAACAATTGGGCGGCTTCCGTGATCTGGGGTCGGGCAGCGATCACCTGCCGGAGGATTGGGATTTCTGGCTCCGGGCCGTGGCCGCGGGCTACCTGGTGAGAGCGCTGCCCACGCCTCTGTACGAATACCGTGTGCATTCCGGGAGCCTGACGGCCAGATCCAAACCATCGAGGTATGAAGCGGGGATTGTTGAGGCGAACAAAGGAGTGCTGGCCCATCCGGTAACACCGCGCAAGCAGGCACGTCCTGCGCCGCAGGGGGTGGAGATGATCCGGCGGGAGGCTGCTCCGGAGCAACCGGGCATCCTGCTGTGCCTGCCGTGGATCACGCGCGGAGGTGCGGAGCGCCTCCTTTTGAGCCTGTTCGGGCCCCTGGCGGCGGGCGGGGCGCCGGTGCTGGCCGTCACTACCGCCCACCTGCTGCCTCTCATGCAGGATGATTCCGAAGCGTTTCAGCGGGCCGGCATCCGTGTGTTCGCCCTGCCGGAGCTTTTTCCCGACGGATCACTTTGGCAGGACTTCCTGATCTCGCTGGTCCGGCGCCACCACGTCGGCCGGCTGATGATCTGCGGCAGCCAATACGGGTACGAGCAACTGCCCCAACTGAGGGCGGAGTATCCTCGGCTGCTGGTCTATGACCAGCTTTTCAACGAGGTCGGCCACCTGACATCCAATCGCAGATTCGCCGGCGAGATCGACCTGACCCTGGTTCCTTCGGAGTTTTTGCGGCGCATCCTGACGGACGATTGCGGCGAACATGCGGCGCGGGTCCGTGTGCTGCGGCATGGCCTGCTGCCGGCTCCCGCTGCAACCGGAGACGCTGGTGATGAGCTGCCCAGCCTGGGTCACGGACGGTTCCTGGTGGCCTTTGCCGGGCGGCTCTCGGCGGAGAAGGCCCCGGGCGTTTTCGTGGAGGTGGCCGCCGCGCTTTCCACAGATCCCCGCTTCGCGTTCATGATGGTGGGCGATGGGCCGGAGAGGGACGCCGTGGAGTGCGCGATTCTCAAGCACGGGCTCGCAGACCGGATGCTGATGTGCGGCATGGTGGCCAACCTGCGGCCTTATCTGCAGCAGACGCAGGCGTTGGTGGTTCCCTCGGTGATGGACGGGATGCCCAATGTCATCCTGGAGGCGATGGAAGCGGGCGTGCCGGTGGTGGCGAGCCGGGTGGGCGGCATTCCGGAGATGATCCGGACCGAAAGCAGTGGATTCCTATGCACAGCGGGCAGCGTTGCAGAGTTCGCCGCGGCCATCCGGCGACTGGCGGACTCACCCGAATTGCGGGCGCGCATCTCGGCTGAGGCGAGGAGAACTGTTACTGAAGAGTTCGATTTTGAACAGACAGCCGCGGCCTACCGCGGGTTGTTTGGCGTGGGGCCGTCCGAAGACCGCTAGGGCTTCTTCATTCTGCGGAGCAGAGCGAGTGCGGCGGCACCGGCAGCGGCCAGGGCGAAGGTGGACGGCTCCGGCACATCGGTAAGCACCTGCATAGTCATCGCGCCGCGATCGAACAGATTGTTGGCGCCTGCTCCCATGGCCAGGATGACCTGATCGCCGACGACGAGCGTGCCGAGGTCATAGTCAAGCGGCAGGACGGACATTGTCCAGCCGTAGGCGATCTGGGCGATCAGATTGTTGTTGACGTAGACGCGCAGGTCCCAGCCATCTGAGTTTCCGTTCTCTCCCAGAGGGTCGTCACCGGCGAAAGTGCCGTGGAAGAGGCTGGGCCCGGCCTCACCGGGCTGAACGGTGTAGGCGAGAATCGTAAACTCGCCGGGCTGGCCGACATTCATGGTCAGCTGCCGGATGTAAGTGTAGCGGCCGTCCCACGGCCAGCTGCCGGACGCCGAAAAGGCAAAGCGCGGCCCCGCTGGAACGTCGGGGAATCCGGAGGAGTTCCACAGGAGATTGGTGTAGCTGCCGGTGCCGATATTGGCGGCAGTACTCCATTGGTAGGCCCACCCGGCGGGAGCCACAACTTCGGTGTAGTCCGCGGAGTGATCTGCAATCGTAATGTAGGCCGCGCCTGCGGGCCAACAGATCGAGAGAGCCAGGAGGACACCGCTTCTCAGACTGCGCATGGTTTCACTCTTCCTCCACCACCCCCACCGGGGCGGTTCCAAAACATGAAGTGCCCCCATTGTACGTTGCGGCGACGCCGCTCGACAAGGGATATTTCTAGTCCAATCGTCCTATTATGAAGACCTTAGAAGAAAATTGCCACTCGAATGGGGATAGACCTGAGTCCAAGGCGAGAGCAACCGAGCGGAAGTGCCGAAAATGCGGGAGTTTACCTACATGGGGCGGGCAGTTTGTGCGCTTCCGGTGTGAGTGCCGCCCATGCTCAAGCCTGCCGCGGTGCCCGGATTGGAACGGAAGGGGGGCCGCAGTACCATGGCCGCCAGACAAGCCTAACGGCTCGATCCCGTTTGGTAGGCGAGCGGGGGGGCGGCGTTCCGCGCCGGCCGCAATTTCGGATGTGATTGGGCCGCGCGGCGAAGCGCCGCGTCGCGCATGTCATGATTGTCTTTCGTGGAACAGATCGCTCAAGCGGAGAGGGAAGACAATCTGCCATGGATATGACCCGCAGAACTTTTGGCGCAGTCTCGCTGGCGCGCTGGAGCGCGCCCGTAGTGAACATCCGGCAGCGGCGCGAACTCTTTGTGGACCGGGAGCTGATTGAAGAACTGCGCGGCGTGCGGCTGGAACTGGCGCGGCCGGTTGACGCCGGACCGGCGCTGGTTCTGGACCGGCCCTGGGAAGGGGCCTTTAGCGCCTATACGACGGCGCTTCAGGACGGCAGCCTGTTCCGGCTCTATTACCGCGGCGTACCCGCCTCCGGGCAGGATGGCAACCCGGAGGAGGTGACCTGCTGCGCCGAGTCGAAAGACGGAATCTCCTGGCGCCGCCCGGAACTGGATTTCTACACGGTGCGCGGCGCCCAGGTGAACAACGTGATTCTGGCCGCCAGCGCACCGTACAGCCACAACTTCAGCCCGTTTGTGGACCGCCGGCCCGGAGTTCCGCCAGGTGAACGCTACAAGGCGCTGGCCGGAGTTCACAAAACAGGGCTACGCGCATTTATTTCGGCGGACGGACTGAAATGGAAGGCGCTTCGAGAGGAGCCCGTGCTGCCGCCGCCCAAGGAGTTTGCGCTGGATTCGCAGAACATCTCGTTCTGGTCGGAAGCGGAGCAGAAATACCTGTTGTACTTCCGGACCTGGAAGAAGATCGGCGGGCAGAACTACCGTTGGGTCTCGCGGGCGACCAGCGAGAATTTCGTGGACTGGTCCGCCCCGGAGCAGATGACGTATGGCGATGCCCCGCCGGAGCATCTGTACACGAACCAGACGTCACCCTACTTCCGCGCGCCGCACATCTATGTGGGCATCTGTGCGCGGTTCATGCCGGGCAGGCAGGTGTTGAACGCGGAGCAGGCGGCCGCGGTGGGCGTGGACCCGAAATACTTCCGGGACTGTTCAGACGCGGTGCTGGTCACCTCGCGCGGCGGCAACCAGTACCGCCGGGAGTTCATGGAAGCGTTCCTGCGGCCCGGCGTCGGTTATGAGAACTGGGTGTCTCGCTCCAACTATCCGGCGCTGAACCTGGTGCAGACCGGCGCCTCCACCATGGCGTTTTACGTGAACCGGAACTACGGGCAGCCGACGGCTTATCTGCGGCGCTACGAACTTCGGCTTGACGGCCTGGCGTCGGCGCGCGCCGGCTATGCCGGCGGCGAGATAGTGACCAGGCCACTGGCATTCGAGGGTTCGCGCCTGGAATTGAATTACTCCACCTCCGCCCCCGGCAGCGTGCGGGTGGAAATCCAGGACGCGGGCGGCCAGCCCGTGCCGGGCTATTCGGCCGGCGAGGGGCGCGAGTTGATCGGCGACGAAGTCGAGCGCGTGTACTCGTGGAGCGGCGGCGAAAGCGTCCATGCCCTGCGCGGACGCGCGGTGCGCCTCAGGTTTCTGTTGAGAGACGCAGACCTGTTCGCATTCCGCTTCCGGGATTGAAGCAACCACGGCAGGCGTTACAATCGCAGCTGGTATGAAGCGGCTCTTCTTTTGGCTGACTGCGCTGGCGGCGCTTTGTTCCGCCCAGAAGCGGACTGACGATGCACAGTGGTGGACGAAGGAGCCTCTCCGCATCGTTCACGTCATCACCAGCCTGGGCAAGATCGACGGCATTGCGGCGGCTGAACTCGCCGAATGGAAGCGGGCGCAGGGCTACAACGCCGAGCACCTGGAAGTGATGGAGATGCACGGCGGCCTGGACGATCAGGGCTTCTATTTCCAGTCGAAGGAGGCCGGGCGGGTCCACCCGGACTTCCTGAAGGAGTATGTTGCCGAGGCGCACCGCAGGGGCGTGCGGGTGATCGTCTATTTCAACGTTCATTGGTACACGGTGAAGTTCGGCGAGCGGCATCCGGAGTGGCGCCAGGTGCGCGAAAACGGCCAGCCCGTGGACGGAGTGTATGAAAACGGCACGGACTTCTGCCTGAACACGCCGTGGCGCGAGTGGTGTTTCCAGATTCTGCGCGACCTCGCCTCCTACGGCGTTGACGGGATCTTCTACGACGGTCCGGTGTACCGCGCCGACTCCTGTTACTGCAACTACTGCCGCGCGAAGTACCGGGCCGCGCACCACGAGGAGATGCCCTCAAAGCGCACGCGGCAGGGCGCGGCGTTTCAGCGTCTGCTGGATTTCCAGACGGCCAGCATGGCGGAATTCCTGCGGGAATCCCGCAGCGTCCTCCGCGCCGCGAACCCGGGCATCGCTTTCTACATGAACGGCGGCGTGCGGGGAGCGAATTGGGCCACCGCGCGGCTGAACCGGGCATTGATCGAGCACCAGGACCTGCTGGGCAGCGAAGGCGGTTTCATCTATGGCGACCTGACGCGCCTGCCGATGTGGAAGCCCGGCCTGACGGCCCGCCTGCTGGAGACACAGGCCTCCGGCAAACCCACCGTGATCTTCTCCGCGGCGGCACACAAGCCCTGGACGTTCACGCTGCTGCCGGAGCCCGAAGTGCGCCTGCTGTACGCCGACACGATCGCCAACAACGCCAGCGTCTGGATGGGCATCACGCAGTTCGACATGAAGCAGCCGGAGATGAAGGCCGTGGAGGCCATGAACCGCTTCGTGGCGGCAAACGGGCGCTACTACACCGGCAGCCGCTCGGCGGCCAACGTGGCCATCGTGTGGTCCGACACGACGGCCAACCACTACGAGGGCTCGCCTGCGCAGATGATCGACATCGACCGCGTGCCGCAGCGCAGCGCCATCGGCAATGTGGACACGGAATTCAATGGCCTCGCCGAAGCGCTGATCCGGGCGCAGGTTCCCTTCGACGTGATCGACGACGTCACGCTGGAGCGCGACCCGCTGGAACGCTACGGCATCATTTTCCTGCCCAACGTAGCCTGCATGAGCGACGCGGCGGCGGGGCGGCTAAAACGGTTCGTCGCGGCGGGCGGCAGCATCTTCGCTACATTCGAGACCTCGCTGTACGACGAAACGGGCGTGCGGCGCCCTGACTTCGCGCTGGGCTCGCTTTTCGGTGTGGCCGACGAGAAGAAGATCACCGGTCCGCTGCAGTGGGACTTCATGAAGCCCCTGGAACCGCACTGGCTGTTGCGCGGCGTGGAGCGTGAGATGCTGGCCGCGCCCACGTGGCACGCGCGCGTCCGCCCAAATGGCGGGACGGTGGCGCTGCGGTTTACAGAGCCGCTCAAAGGGCGCTACGACGGTATCCCGAAAGACTCCTCCGAGCCCGCGCTGGTCGCCAACAAAGTGGGGTCGGGCACCGCGGTCTATTTCGCAGGGGACCTTGGGGCCATGGCCGCCGGGTTCCACTTGCCGGAGTATTTCCGGATTGTGGCCAACGCGGCGCGCCGGCTCTCCGCGCCGCCTTTCCAACTGGAGAGCGTCCCAGGCTCCGTGGAGGTGGTGTGGCGGGAGCAGCCCGGGCGGAACATGCTCCACCTGGTGAACTTCACGGGGGAGATGACACGCCCGATCACCCAGGTGGTGCCGCTGCGCGACGTGCGGGTGACGCTGCCCGCGCCGGCTTCCTACCGGCGGGTCCACACCTTGGTGGAGCCGCGCGAACTGCCGGTAACGCGGACTGCCAACGGCGATCTGCAAGTGACGCTGCCTCGCGCGGCGGAGTACGAAGTGCTGGTTTTCGAAAAGTAGGGCCGCGGGCGGGATGGCGTTGCCGCGTGTCGCCCGGGCGCTCCTTCAGAGATACTGGGGAGAGGAGGAGTGATGAACCTGACTGACATGATCGGTGGACTGATGGGCGGCGGCGAGGGCGGCGGCAAGTCGCTGATTCCGGCCGTTCTGGAGATGCTCAACAACCAGCCCGGCGGGCTGCAGGGATTGGCTCAGGCGTTCCAGCAGAAGGGCCTGGGCGAAGTTGCCGCGTCCTGGATCGGCACCGGCGCCAATCTGCCGATTTCCGCCGACCAGCTGCAACAGGTACTGGGCAGCGGGGTGCTGCAGTCGCTGGGATCCAAGGTAGGACTGCAACCCGATGCCGTGGCCCCGCAACTGGCGGAGCTACTGCCCGGCCTCGTCGACAAGCTGACGCCCGGCGGGGCAATGCCGCAGGGAGACCTGACGTCGCTGGGCGCATCTCTGCTGGGCGATCTGCTCGGCGGGCAGAAGTAGCAATCAGAATCTCTCGATGCCGCGGCGGATCTGCGGCGGCAGATCCGCCAGGCGGAGAACCATGGGCACGAACGCCGCGTTGCCTTGGGGAACAGCCGGCCCGAGCGCGCGGAATCCCATGCGCTCATACATGGGCACGCGGGTGGTGACGCCGGAGATCACGAGGCACGCGGCGCCCGCCCTGACGATGTCGCGGAACATGCAGGTGAGCAGGCCGGCGATCACCAGCGTGTTGCGGTGTTCCCGTTCAATGGTCAACAGCCGGACCTCGCAGACGCGCGCCGGAAGAGCCTCAAGGATCGCAGCATCCTCCAGGCGCGACTCGACCGAGAACGGCCGCTCGAAAGAGGCGCAGACCATGCCGACCACGCGCCCTGCATACACGGCCACGAAGTAGCGGCTGACGCCTTCACGGGCATCGGCCAGAAGTCCGTCTTCCGTAGTCTGGTGCTGGCCCAGTTCCGCCGCGAAGGCGCTGTGGTTCAGCCGGCGGATGGCGCCCAGGTCTTCCGGGAGGGCGGTACGAAACTGGAGGTTCATCGCAGCGCCCCGACAATGCGGGCGTTCTGCGCGGCATCCTTCACGGAAATACGGAGATACTCACCGGCGAGAAGGCCTGAGCGGAACTCCCGCAGGAAGATCTCCTGGCCGCGCGCATGGGCGGCGAGCACGGCGGGCCGCCTGGGCCGGATCAGGAAAAAGTTGGCGCTGGAGGGGAACGGCGACAGTTGGGCCAGCGAGGCGGCCATGCCTTCCCTCAGCGCCTGCGTCTCGGCGTAACGGGCGGCATAGTAGCCGGGATCTCGCAGAGCCTCCATGGCGGCGGCCTGGGCGAGAAGGCCGACGGGCCAGGGCGGCAGCCAGGGGCGCAGCAGTTCAGCCCGATCCGGATGAGTCACCAGATAAGCCACACGCGCACCGCTGAGCGCGTAAACCTTCGACATGGACTTGATCACGATCAGGTTCGGACGGCGCGCGGCCTCTCCTTCCAGCGACTCGGCCCCCGTGTATTCCAGGTAAGTTTCGTCGATTACAGTCAGCACCGAGGGCGGCAGCTGGTCGAGGAATGGGAGAATCGACGCGCGCGGCCACAGGCGTCCAGTGGGGTTGTTCGGATTCACCAGCAGGAGCGCATCCGGCCGCAACCGAATCACGTCGGCCAGCAGAGCATGCGCATCTACGGCGAAGCCGTTATCGGGGCTGAGCGTGTGCCGCAGCACCTCACCCCGCATGAGCCTGCCGGCAATGTGCTCGTACTCGGAATACATCGGATCGAACAGCAGCGCCCGGCAGCCTTCCGGCAGCAGCCGCGGCAGGCAGGCAAACAACAGCGAGGATGAGCCCGAGCCGGGCAGCACGCATTCGGCGGCCACGCCGCGCAACCGGGCCACCTCCTGGACGAAGCCCTCCGCGTGATTCGGCGGCGAAGTGCGCAGAAGAAATGGAAGATACTCACGCAACAGCGCGATGACGCGCGGCGAGGGATCGAACCAGGCGTCCAGCACATCGGCGCTGATTACGTTTGCCGAGCGCTCCAGGTGGCGCAGGTCCACGCCGATCGCATCGAAGAATGCGCCGCCGTGGAAAGCTTCAATTTGGCTCATAGGATCAGATCGTATTTCCGGCTTCAGTGGCTGCCCGGCGGACATCCACTCTCCAGAGTACGGCGATGCCGGCGACGAAGAAAACGATGAGCGACAGGATGGCCAGCTGGTAGCTGCCGGTGAATTGCAGGGTGAGGCCGAACATCAGCGGAGCCAGCCAGCTGGTGCCTTTGTCGCTGATCTCATAAAGCGAGAAGTACTCGGCTTCCTTGCCCTTGGGAATCATCACCGAGTAAAGCGACCGGCTGAGGGCCTGCGAACCGCCCATCACCACGGCCACCAGCGCAGCCGCCACGAAGTAGTCGAAGGTGGTGCGAACGATGAAGACGCCGCACATGAGCCCGGCCCAGATGAACAGGCTGACCAGCACAGAGCGGTAGCCGCCGATCTTCGCCGCGATGAAGTTGAACGCCATGGCGCCGCCGAAGGCGACGAATTGCACCATCAGAATGGCCAGCGTCAGCTTCTCCATCGGGATCTTGAGGTAATCGGCGCCGTACTGCCCGGCCAGCGTGATGACGGCCTGGATTGCGTCGTTATAGATGAGGTAGGCGATGAGGAACGTGAGGGTCTGCGGATAGTGCTTCATCTCCTTCAGCGTGTGGAAGAGCTGCAGGAAGCCCTTGGAGAGCAGGCTCTCGCCGGCCGCGATGCTCTTGGCAGGCTTGCGCCGCCGCAGGCCGAACATGGGAACCAGGGCGAAGGCGGCCCACCAGGCGCCCGCCGAACCCAGGCTGATGCGGACGGCGAACTCTTCGGAAAGGCCCAGCGAGCCGGCCTTCTGGTAGAGCAGCAGGTTCAACCCCAGCATGATGCCGCCACCCAGATAGCCGATGCCCCAGCCCTTGGATGAGACGGAGTCACGCTCGTGCTCGGGCGCGATGTCGTTGAGAAACGAGTTGTAGAGGACGATGGCTCCGCCGAAGGCGAGGTTGGAGATGAGGAACAGCACGCCGCCGAAAAGGTACATGGCGCCCTGCAGGGCGAACATGGCCACTGTGGCGGCGGCGCCAAGGTAAGTGAACACCGCCAGCAGCCGTTTTTTGTTTGGGCTGTAGTCGGCCATGGCGCCCAGCATGGGCAGGAAAAAGACCTGCGAGAGCACGGAGAGCGAGATGAGATAGCTCCAGTAGCTGCGTGCGTCCACCTCGATCCCCAGGGGGTAGATGTGTCCGGAGGAGTCTGCCGCGGCCTTGGCGAGCGTGGTGAGGTAAGGCCCCAGGAAGAGGGTGACAACGGTGGAAGCAAACGCTGAGTTGGCGAAATCGTAGAGGTACCAGGCACGCTGTTCGCGCCGGGAGTAAGGGAGTTCAGGCGTTGGGTTGGTCAAGCAGTTCCTCCACGAGGACAGCGAGTTTGGGATAGTCTTTCTTTCCCGTGCCGAGCAGCGGGATCTTATCGACGTAGACGATGCGGCGCGGAATGGCGAAGTCCGGCGCGCCGATGGAGCGGGCCGCCTGCTGGAGTTGCTCGCGCTTCAGATTCCGGTCCTGTGTGGCGAGAATGACCATCTCGCCGCGGGAACTATCAGGGCGGGCGACAGCGCCATGCATGGCAGAGGGCGACGCCGCGCCGGCGACGTTCTCCACCACCTCGAGCGAAACCATTTCGCCGGCCACCTTGGCGAAGCGCTTCACACGGCCCAGAAGGCTGATGAAGCCATCCTCGTCGATCGATGCCAGATCGCCGGTGGGATACCAGCCGGGCCCGAGGACGGAAGAAGGCGGCTCCAGCACGCGCGGGTTCGAATCCCGCCAGTAGCCCAACATGACATTCGGGCCACGGACATGCAGCAGGCCGCCAACGGGCACGCCGGGCACTGGCTCGAGCCGGCTTTCCATCAGGGGCAGTAGCTCGCCAATCGCGCCGGTCCGGAATTTCATATAGGACCCGATGGAGATGCCCGGCGAGCATTCCGTGGCGCCATAGCCCTCCAGAATCCGTATTCCGAACTTCTCCATGTAGACCTGGCGCACTTCGTCGGTGAGCTTTTCGGCGCCGGCCAGCAGAATGCGGGCCTTGCGGAAATCGTAGGGATGCGCACGCTTGGCGTAGTGCTTCAGGAAGGTCGGCGTGGCGAAGATGATGGTGGCGTCGCGGTCGTAGAACAGTTCGGGCACTACGGCGTAGTGCAGCGGAGAAGGATAGAGGTACAGCCGGATGCCCGAAACCGCGGGCAGCATGAGGCCCGCCGTCAGCCCGAAGGAATGGAACGCCGGCATCGCGGAGAAGATCTTGTCGGCGCGGGACACGTCCACCGTGGTGAGGATCTGCTCCAGGTTGCTCATGATGTTCCAATGGCTCAGCACCACGCCTTTGGGCTTGCCTTCCGAGCCGGAAGTGAAGAGAACCACGGCGGGAGAATCGGGATCGGGGTCCGCGGTGGCCGCGCGGGGAAAGCGCAGCGCGTAGAGCACCAGCCAGAGCTTGTCTGCGAGCGTGAGCCGCTGCCGCAGATCTTCCAGCAGAACGATTTCGACATCCCTGAGCTTGTCCACCACGGGCTGAAGCTTCCCGCGCTCCAGGAATGCCCGGGAGGTGAGGATGGTTCGGATCCTGGCGGCGCGGATGGCGGACTGCAGCCCGTCCACGCCGGCCGTGAAGTTCAGCAGCGCCGGAATGCGGCGGGCGCCAAACAGCCCCAGCACCAGGGCCAGCGTCGCCGCGGCGTTGGGCAGCAGGACACCCACCACATCGTCCGGCTGAGAGACCTTGCCAGCCAGCCGCCCCAGCGCGAGCGCCCCTTTCAGAAGGCCTCCGTAGGTGAGGTGCGCGCCGCCGACATCTTCCACCATGTCGCGCGAACGGCCGTGCAATTCCACCGCATCGAGGAACGCCGTGTGCAGGCTCCGCTTGGGCCGCGAAGCGCACAGGCAGCGCTGAAGCAGCCGGCGCATGGCCTCGCCGGCCTTGCGGCGGCGCAGCTTGCCGTTGGGCGCATCGGGCATGGCGATGGTCTCGGCCGGAAACACCTTGGCTGTGATCTTCGGAAACCAGGCCAGCTGGTAATCGCCCGACATGCGGCTGAACAGGCGGGCGCGCGAGGCGCCGTCGAAGATGACGGTCACAATCTGCGCACCGGTCTTGGCGGCCATGAACGCCGGACCGTCATAGACCTTCATGAGGCTTCCGGTGACCGTGACCCGGCCCTCCGGGAAGATGACCACGGGCTTGCCGCTCTCAATCAGTTCCACCGTGGCCTTGATGGCAAAGGGGCTGGTGGTGTCGATCACCACGTGGTTGATCGCCTTCAGCATGAAGCGGAAGGCCGGGATGCGGGCGATCTGGGAGTGCACCACCCAAAGCGTGTCGGCCGGCAGGAAGGAATAGAGGATGGGCGCATCCAGGAACGACTGATGATTGGCGACAATCAGCCGCTTGCCCGTCGAGGGGACTGTCCCATGAACGTCCAGCCGGTAAAGCAACCGGAGGAGGAAGCGGATCAGCAGCTTCAGCACGGCGGGGTCCTCCGGGAATTCTCTCTCTTGGGCATTACAGGCAAGTGTACGACGAAGGGGGCGGCGGGAGGGGCCGCGATTAAGAGAAAATGAATGGAGCGGGCTTCCATGATCCAGCGCATTTCCGTGCACGGGGCACGGACACACAACCTGAAGAACGTCAGCGTGGAGATTCCCCGGAACACGCTGACCGTGATCACCGGGCTCTCCGGCTCAGGCAAGTCTTCCCTGGCGTTCGACACCATTTACGCCGAAGGCCAACGCCGGTATGTCGAAACGCTGTCCCCCTACGCCCGGCAGTTTCTGGACCAGATGGAGCGGCCCGAAGTGGACTCCATCGACGGCCTCTCCCCCGCCATCTCGATTGAGCAAAAGACCACAAACCGCAGCCCGCGCTCCACGGTGGGCACCATTACCGAGATCTACGACTACCTCCGCCTGCTCTGGTCTTCCATCGGCCTGCCGCACTGCCCCGAATGCGGCACGCCCATCTCGAAGCAGACCACGCAGCAGATTCTCGAACAGGTACTGGCGCTGAAGGCCGACGAGCGCGTGATGATCCTGGCGCCCATCGCGCGCGGCCGCAAAGGCGAATACAAGAAGGAACTCGAGAAGTTCGCCCGCACCGGATTCGTGCGGGCGCGCATCGACGGCACGCTGCGGTCGCTGGACGAGGAGATCGTCCTCGATAAGCGCAAGAACCACACCATCGAAGTGGTCGTGGACCGGCTTCTGCTGAAGCCCGGCCTGGAAAAACGCCTGGAAGCCTCCATCGAAACGGCCACCAAACTGGCCGGCGGCCTGGTGATTGTCGCGGTAGTCAACGGCGAAGAGCGCCTTTACTCCCTGAAGATGGCCTGCCCGGAGTGCGGCACCAGCGTGCCGGAATTGGAACCGCGTTCGTTCTCCTTCAACAGCCCCTACGGCGCCTGCGAAGCCTGCCACGGGCTAGGATCCAATTGGGCCTTCGACCCGGCCAAGGTGATCGTCGACGGCTCGAAGCCGCTATTCGACGGGGGCCTGGGCCCCGGCGGCTCTTCCGCGCTGATGCAGCAAGCCGTCACCGATGCCGCCAGGACGCTGAAGATCAACATCTCCAAGCCCTTTGAAGACCTTCCCGTGAAGCAGCAGCAGACACTGCTCGGCGGCAGCGGCAGCTTTGTGGGCATTCTGAAGATCCTCGAGCGCGCCTTTGAAGAGTACAGCGAAGGCGTCCGTGAATACCTGATGGAGTACATGTCCGCCACGGAGTGCGGCGCCTGCCGGGGGCAGCGCCTCCGGCCCGCGTCCCTGGCAGTCAAGGTGAAGGGATCCGGCATCGCCGAATTCACCGCGCTTCCGGTGGCGCGGGCACTGCCGGAATGCCGCCGGTGGGTGCTCACTGAGCGCGAATCGCAGATAGCCGGCCGCATCGTGGAAGAGGTCCGCAGCCGTCTGGAGTTTCTGACAGCCGTGGGGCTCGACTATCTCAGCCTGGATCGCTCCGCCGCCACTCTCAGCGGCGGCGAGTCTCAACGCATCCGCCTGGCTACTCAGATCGGCTCCAGGCTCCGCGGCGTGCTCTACGTCCTGGACGAACCTTCCATCGGCCTGCACCCGCGGGACAACGGCCGCCTCCTCGGCACGCTGGAGAGTCTGCGCGACCTTGGCAACACCGTGCTGGTGGTGGAGCATGACCAGGAGACCATCGAGCGCGCCGATTACGTCATCGATCTCGGCCCCGGCGCCGGGCGCCTGGGCGGGCACCTGGTGGCCGCCGGTACTCCGCGGGAGATCGCGAAAAACGACAAATCGCTCACCGGGCAGTACCTCTCCGGAAAGAAGAGCGTGGAAACGCCGCGCTACCGCCGCCCGGGCAGCGGCGAAAAGCTGGTGGTGCGCGGCGCGCGCGAGCACAACCTGAAGAACATCGACGTGGAGTTCCCGCTGGGCACGATGATCTGCGTCACCGGCGTGAGTGGCAGCGGGAAGTCCACTCTGATTCACGACCTCCTCTACCGCGCCGTCTCCCAGCACGTTTACCGGAGCAAGGCGAAACCCGGCAATTTCGACGGCCTGGAGGGGCTCGACCTGATCGACAAGGTGATCGAGATCGACCAGGCGCCCATCGGACGCTCGCCGCGCTCCAACCCCGCCACCTACACGGGCACGTTCACGCCCATCCGCGATCTCTACGCCATGCTGCCCGAGGCGCGCGAGCGTGGCTACAAGCCGGGCCGCTTCTCCTTCAACGTCAAGGGCGGCCGCTGCGAGGCCTGCCAGGGCGACGGCATGAAGCGCATCGAGATGAACTTCCTGCCGGACGTCTTCGTCCCCTGCGACGTGTGCCGCGGGCGCCGCTACAACAGTGAGACGCTGGCCGTGAAGTTCAACGGCGTCTCCATCGCGGACCTTCTGGAAACCACGGTGGAAGACTCGCTGGATCTGCTCAAGAACATTCCGTCCATTCAACAGAAGCTGCAAACGCTGGTGGACGTCGGCCTCGGCTATCTGCACCTGGGCCAATCGGCCACGACGCTCTCCGGCGGCGAAGCCCAGCGCATTAAATTGGCCCGTGAACTCTCCCGCCGCCAGACCGGCCGCACCCTCTACATCCTGGACGAGCCCACCACCGGGCTGCACTTTGAAGACGTGCGCCGGCTGCTGGACGTTCTGAACCAACTGGTGGACCTCGGAAACACGGTGCTGGTCATCGAACATCAGATCGATGTGATCAAAAGCGCCGACTGGATTATCGACCTGGGCCCCGAAGGCGGCGAGCGCGGCGGCACCGTTGTGGCGGAAGGCACGCCGGAGCAGGTGGTGCGGCACCGCAATAGCCACACGGCGCGCGCTCTTGAAAGTGTGCTGAAAAACAGCAAAGCTGGATAGGAAGTACCGTGAGCAAGTATTCGCAAGAGCCCCTGGCATTCGACCGTCTGTCCACCGTGCCCATCGCGGACCGCGGCGGCAAGGTGCGCGTGGAACACATGGCGGGGGTGCACCGCCAGGGCAGCAGCGCCGCCGAGTGGCTGGACCGCCTGCCGAAACTCCTGGCGGCAGAGTCGCTGCGCGCCGTCACCGCGGACCTGGCCGCGGCCAGGCAGAAAGGCAGGGCGCTGATCTGGGGCCTGGGCGGCCAGGTGATCAAATGAGGCCTGGCGCCCGTGCTCGTGGATTTGATGGATCGCGGATTCGTCACCGCCATCGCCATGAACGGCGCGGCCTCCATCCACGACTTCGAACTCGGCCTGGCCGGCTGCACCAGCGAGGATGTGGAAGCGGTGCTGCCCGACGGCCGCTTCGGTTCCGCCGAAGAGACGGGCCGGCTGATGAACCAGGCGATCGCACGCGCCGCGGGAGACGCCATCGGCATGGGCGAGGCGCTGGGAGCCGAACTCGACGCGGCGGCGCCCAAGGAGACCATCGAGTACTCGGTGCTTTGGCAGGCCTGGAAGCGGTCGATTCCGGTCACCGTGCACGTCGCAGTCGGCACGGATACTCCCCACACCCATCCTGCCGCTGCGGGCGCGGCCATTGGAGCGGCCACACATCGCGACTTCCGCCTGTTCTCCTCGCTTGTGAGAGGATTGAACGGCGGTGGGGTTTATTTGAATGTGGGGTCAGCCGTGGTCTTGCCCGAAGTCTTTCTCAAAGCGGTTTCCGTCGTGCGGAACCTCGGTTACGAATTGGGCAACTTCACTACGGCCAACTTCGACTTCCTTCAACATTACCGGCCTCGCTTCAACGTCGTGGAGCGGCCGCACGCCGGAAGCCGGGGGAAAGGCTACGCCATTACAGGGCATCACGAGATCATGATTCCGTTGCTCGCCGCGCTGCTGATTGAGGCCGGCGCATGACCGGCATCCTCCCTCCTCCGCTCGAGCGCGAGCGCCAGGATCCGCCCTGGACCTGGCTCGACGCCGGTTTGCTCCTCGGCCTGATGCTGCCGTGCGCCCTGATCGGCTTGGGGCTGAATGCGCTCCTGCTGTGGCTGCTGCCTGCCAAGCAGCCGGACGCCCTTCGGGCCATCGGTGCGCAGTTTCTGGCCTACGGCCTCTGGTTCGGCGCGCTCTTTCTCCTGCTGAAGGCCCGCTATGATGCCCCCTTCTGGGACTCTCTTGGATGGCGGGTGCCTTGGCCCCGCATGCGTCTGACCATCTTCATCGGCCCCGCGCTGGTCATCCTGGTGGTGATCGTCGGAACCCTGCTGCACACGCCGGAGATCGACAACGCGGTGCAGAAGCTGCTGAAGGACAAGACCTCCATCCTGCTGGTCGGCTTCTTCGCCACCACGCTGGGCCCACTGGCCGAAGAGTTGATCTTCCGCGGATTTCTACAGCCCCTCACCGTCAGAACCTTCGGCGCGTGGGCGGGTGTCGCCTTGGCCAGCCTGCCGTTCGCGCTGCTGCACGGGCCGCAATATTCGTGGAGCTGGCAGCACGTCCTGATGCTGTTTCTCGCGTCGAGCGTGTTCGGAATCGTGCGCTGGAAGCTGGATTCAACGGCGGCTTCCACACTGGTGCACGCCACTTACAACCTGGCGTTTTTCACGGGATTTTTGCTTCAAAGGAAGGATTTGCTGAACTAATGGTTGAGACGGTGCAATGGACCGCTGCCGGCGTGGTGATGATCGATCAGACCAA
>JACQZS010000088.1 GCA_016213725.1 Acidobacteriota bacterium
GAGAAGCAATGCCGTAGCCGCTCGACGCGACGCCAGGCTGGCCGGTGGTGAGAGGGCTCACGGTGAAGTTGCCCGAGACTGCGGGGAAATTGTATTCGAAGTTGTAGGACGGCCGGTACTCGAAGCCGAACTTCATGGCGTTCCGGCCGCGAATGACGGTCACGTTGTCGCTGTACATGAACTGTTGAATGGGGAACTGTTGCCGGTCCTGGTTACCCGCGCCCATGGTTCGCATGCCGGTGACATTGAATGTGGGGAAGGAGGTATTGGGCACGCCCTTGAGGCCGAGCTTGGTGGGCCAATCGCCGCCGATGCCGTAACCGCGCGCCCAGTTGATGCGGTTGCCGTAGTTGAACCTGAATTCGTTGATCACCGAGGGAGAAAAGACGCGGGTGTAGCTGCCATAGAAGAAATTCTGGTGCCGGAGGGCGGGGACGCGGTTTTCCGCGGCGATGTTCGTCATCACGGTGGAGTAATCGAGGTTGTCGGAGTTGTACATGTAGCGCAGGCTGAAGCGGTCCTTGTCGGAGAGCGTGTGGTCGCCCTTGACCAAGAAGGCGTCGCGGGTGAGTTTCTGCGTGTAGTTGGTGCGGTAGTTGTTGGCGCCGGTGATGTTGTCGGGGGCACGGTTGGGGCTCGGGTAGAAAGGAATGAGCGCTGCGCCGACCGGATCGATGCGGCTCGAAGGAATGACGTTGCCCGGGAACTGGGTTCTGACGTTGCGGCCGGCCTCGACCCGGGTGGTGAGGGGATCGTAGATGGGGACGACGCTGCCGTTGGCGGCGTAGGTCTGGGCGAAGTTGCCCTGGCGCTGCACGGAATCCGGCACGGTGAACTGGTCGGTATCGCCCTGGCTGCGGCGGGAACCTTCCCAGGCGAAGAACCAGAAGGTGCGGTCCCGGCCGTTGTAGAGTTTTGGAATCCTGACGGGGCCGCCGAGCGTTGCGCCATAGACGTTGTATCGGAGCGGGGCGCGAACCTTCTGCCCGTTCACCCACGGCGCAAAGAAGTTGCCGGCGTCCAGCTTCTCGTTCCGGAGATATTCGTAGGCGGAGCCGTGCAACTGGTTGGTGCCCGACTTGGTGGTGGCGACGATGACGCCGCCGGCTGAGCCGCCATACTCGGCGGAAAAGCCGTTGGACAGCACCTTCACCTCGGCTACGGTTTCGACCGGAGGATCGGTGTCCACCTGTCCGATGCCGAGGCGCATGTTCTGAATGGTGCCGCCGTCCATGTAGAAATTCTGGGATTGGGTGCGTCCGCCGGAGAGCGAGAAGTTGGGCTTGCCGCCCGAGTCGTAATTGATGAAGACGGCTGCGCCGGTGATGGCGATGATGTTCATGGTGCGGCGGTCGCCGAGGGGCATGTCGGCGATGTTGCGGGCCTCAACGAGCTGGGATTGCTCGGCGGTGCGCGTTTCGAGCAAAGAAGCCTGCGCTGTGACGGTGACACTTTCCGAGACCGCGCCCACCTCGAGATTCACGTCGAGGGTCAGTTGCTGACCCGTGGTCAAGGTGAGATTCTCGCGGACGTACTTCCGGAATCCCGATTTCTCAATGGTGACGTGGTAGCTGCCGATGGGCAGCGCCCTGAGGGTGTAGAAGCCGTTTTCGTCAGCGCTTGCCTGGAACTTCTGGGCGGTGGCTGAGTTCGTGGCCGTCACCGCCGCCCCCACGACTGCCGCCTTGGACTGGTCTGTGATGAATCCGCTGACAGTGGCATCAGCCGACTGGGCGGCGGCGAGGGCAGAGAAGGTCAGGAGAGTGACCAGCAAGCGGAAGGGGGACTTCATCGAATTCACTCCTTGGGGCAAGACAATTATCAGGCCGACACTGGGGCGCCAGGCAGCCGGGGTAAGAAGAGCGAGATGATGCGCCCTTGGCCCCGGCCTGGGACATAGCCACTACGAAATTGCCAGCGCTAGCTTCGGGGCCGGAGCTTTGCACCTGAGGGCGAGTGTAGACCCCGAGAGACACGACGGCGGACTTAACTGGAAGGGAGTATGCGCCACTGAGTGTGGGAGAGGCAGCAGTTTACGGTGATTTCACCGGGAAGAGTATTTAGGATCAAATAGTTGCGAGAGCGTTACCAGGACTGCACGATCTGTAATATGATGGGCCGGACCAGATGCCATGATCACTGCAAGACATCGTCAAGCAATCGCGAATCACCCGGCGGAGTTGCAAGCGGTGGCGCAGCGCGTGCTGGAGAGCGGGACGTTCAGCAAGGCGCCGCGCCTGCGGGAGTTTCTGGCGTTTGTGGTGAAGCGGATGGCGGAGAACCGGGCGGAGGAGGTGAACGAGTATTCGATCGGGGTGCAGGTGTTCGGCAAGCATCCGGACTACAACCCAAATCAGGACAACATCGTGCGGGTGACGGCGCGCCAGTTGCGGTCGAAGCTGACGGAGTATTACGCGGCGGAGGGGAGTGGGGACGAGTGGAGGATCGAGATTCCGAAGGGTTCCTATCAGGTGGTGCTGGTGGCGAACGAACCGGAAGCGGTTGCCCGGGAGGATGCGCGGAAAGGGCGATTGTGGAAGAAGGCGCTGGCGGTGGGCGCGGCCGTGTTGGGGTTGGCGGTGTGTGTGGGGGTGTGGCGGCTGGGGATGCGGGTGTGGCAGGACCGCTCGCAGCCGGCCTACCTGCTGGAGAAGGTGCTGTACGACCGGACGCATCGTTTGACGATTGTGCTGGACGATCCGATTCTGAGCCGGGTGTGGAGCGTGACGGGCGGGGTGATGAGCCTGGGCGAGTTCGCCAAGGGTCGATATCTGGACGAGAAGTACTACACGAACGAGAGAGACACGACGACGCTGGACATGTTGCGGGAAAACTACCTGGTTCACTATTCATCCCTGGCGATGATGACCCGGTTGAGGGATGTGGCGTTGGCGCACAAGGTGGATGTGTCGGTGGTGAGCTGCCGGGGGGTGCGCCCGGAGGATGTGGCGAACGGGAACTATGTGCTGATGGGGGGTGTGGCGTCGAATCCGTGGGTGATGGAGATTCAGAAGAAGCTGGCCTTCGAGCATGTGGTTTATCCGAGGGAGGGGCGGCGGGTGTTTGTGAACAGGGCGCCGAGGAAGGGGGAGCAGGCGGTGTACGAGTCGGTGGGGGCGAGTCCGGAGGAGAGGTACTACGCGCGGGTAGCGGTGGCGGATAATCCGCTGGGCTCGGGGAAGGTGGCGCTGGTTGGCGGAACGTCGAGGGACGCTACGGAGGCGGCGGGGCAGTTTGCGCTATCGGAAGCGGGCGTGGAAGAGGTGGAACGGGCGTGCGGGGAGAGCGTGGGCAAGCTGTCGGGCTTTGAGGTGATTCTGGAGACGAAGTCGATGGCGGGCGCGCCGATGAAGCAGCGGGTAGTGGCCAGCCGGTGCGCGAAGCAGTGAAGGGCGTCAGCGGGCGCGCTTCTTCTTGGATGCGGATTTCCGGCGTACTTTGCGCGGCTTCTTTGCCTTGGGGAGGTTGATCATGCCGCGGCACTTGGGGGAGCCGCAGCCGCAATCGACCTTTTCGACGTCGGCATCGAAACGGTAGTCGATGGTGAGTTCTTCGCCGGGATGGATGTCGCGCTCGGCCATATAGAGGATGTGGCCTTTGAGGATCCAGGCGTAGACATTGGGGTCGCAGGAGTGGTTGATGAACTCGGCGCCGCTTCCGCCCACGCTGCCGTCGAGGGTCCAATAGCTGTCGAGGGTGAAGAGGTAGTTGAGCTTCTTGCCGGCGCGCTTGGCGGTTTCGCGGCGACTGATGCGTTCGCCGGTGTATTCGATGATCTTCCTGCCTTTGGGGATGAACTCTTCGGCGAAGACCCCCCAGCGGTGGATTTCAGAGGGGCGGACGGAGATACGGTAGCGGGCGTGCCGGGCGGAGATCTCGGGCACGGTTTGGGGAGTGGTGGAAGAGCAGGCCATGGCAGAGAGGGTGCGGCCGCGGCTGAGGGCCAGACACACTCCGAGACGGGCGGAGAGTGGGGGAGGATAGACTTCCGCGGCGGGCGGGGGAGTTCCTAGAAGTCGTCCTGATCAGTGCTCTTCTTCTTACCCTTGCGGCGCATGATGATGACGGCGACGCAAACGACGGCGAGAACGCCGCTTATGATTCTGACGGTGGATTCGTCCAAGGTTATGCCTCCAGCAAAGATCGTATTGTACCCGATCAGAGGGCCTGAGGCGAGAGATGGGGTCGAAAAAAACAAGAGAGGGGAAGGGCGGGGCGCGGCGGGAAGCGGAGAATGAGGACTGGGTGGCGGCTGACGCTCCCGTGGACGGGGGGATTGCGCAAGAGGCGATGCGGCCATGGCCGCGGTGGAGGAATGGGGCGGGGGAGCGGGCGAAGAGGTGAAAAGAGTGA
>JACQZS010000091.1 GCA_016213725.1 Acidobacteriota bacterium
CGCTTCCACCGCATCCACCAGCGCCGGCATGGCCGCCACCACTTCCGCCGATTGCGTGGCCGCCCACTCGAACTCAGCCGCCTCCAGCCCGAGCAACACCAGGCTCGAGGGCACGCACTTCAACAGCCCCGCCAGCCTCCAGGCGTGCGACAGACCGGTGCCCTGCGAAGAACAGCGCGCTTCCTGGGGCCGGAACTCCTGCGACGACGCCTCCATGCGCCGCAGCGTGCCCGGCGCCAGCCCGCCCGTCAGGGCGTCCACCACAATCACGTGCCGCGCCTGCTGCCACGCCTCCAGAAACTCCGAAGCGTCGCCGCGGATGGTGCGCGCCGGACTCTTGCGCGCTTCCAGCGCCGCCGCGCATAGCGGCCCCACGGCATCGTCGCCGCGGTCCATGTTGCCGCAGCACAGGAAGAGGGCGTGGTAACTCTTCGTCGCAGGCTTCTTCATCGCCGGATGGGCCTGCAGGATTCTAACCGCGTTCGTGCTCCAGTTTCAAGAAGTGCGTCGCGCAGGAGATGCAGGGGTCGTAGTTCCGCACGGCCTGCTCCGCCTTCCAGGCGATCTCCTCGCTCGGCAGCTTGAGCAGTTGCGGAACGTAGTTCCACAGGTCGTCTTCCATGCGTTTGAGGTTCTGCGCCGTCGGCGGGACGATGCGGGCCGTCTGGATGAGGCCCTGCTCATCCACCGCGTAGCGGTGGTACAGCAGTCCGCGCGGAGCCTCCGTGGCCGCCATGCCGGTGCCGGCCCGCGCCGCCGCTTCCACCCGCGGCCGCTCCGGCCGTTCGTATTCTCCAATCAGCCGCAGGGCCTCTTCGCAGGCGAACACCAGTTCGACGGCCCGCACCGTGATGCTCTTGAACGGATTGTGCACCGGCGGCAGCAGCTTCACTTCGGAGGCCGCCTGGCGCGCCGTCTCCGGCAGCTTGTCGAAGTTCAGGTTGAAGCGCGCCAGCGGCCCAACGTGATACGACCCGCGCATGCGCATCACCGAGTGCAGGGCGTTGGAGTGCCGCACGTGCTGCTCCAGGCTGTGCTCCTCGAACTCCGCGGCGTCGATGTCCAGCCCCCGGTTCGACACGATGCGCCCTTCGCACAGCGGATACTCGTCCGGGTGCGAAACCGAGACATACTCGTAATCCACGTCGAAATCCGGGAACGGGAAAGTGGCCACCAGCCTGGCCGTTGCGACTGACGCCTCCACGGCCCATTTCAGCTCCTCCACGAGCGGCGCCAGCTCTTCCTTCTTCGGCGTGCGGTAAAAGCCGCCCACGCACGCGCTCACCGGATGGATCTCGCGCCCGCCTAGGATGCGCACAATCTCGTTGCCCAGCTTCTTCAGCCGCAGCGCGCCCAGCACGACGTCCTTGTGCGTAGCCGCCAGCTGCAGCGCATCCTGCGTGCCCAGGAAGTCCGGCGCGTGCAGGAAGTAGATATGCAGCGCGTGGGACTCGATCCACTCTCCGCAATAGAACAGCCGCCGCAGCGCACGGATGGCCGGCGGGATCTCCACCTGCAGCGCGCGCTCCAGCGCGTGCACCGCGCTCATCTGGTAGGCGATGGGGCAGATGCCGCAGATGCGCGCCGTGATGTCCGGCGTCTCCGAGTAGTGGCGTCCGCGCAGGAACCCCTCGAACAGCCGCGGCGGCTCCGGGATCTTCAGCTTCAGATCGAGAATCTTATCGCCCTTCGTCTTGATGTGGAGCGCACCCTCGCCCTCCACGCGGGCCAGCACCGGCACGTCGATCTTGTTCACGCCCTGTTTGGCCGCAGCGGACGCCTCCACCGGGATCATTGCTGATGTACCTCCTCGCTGACTTTGCGGAACTGCCAGGCCCAGGCGTTGAACGAGCGGAACGCCCGGTCCACCTCCGGCTGCGTCGCGCCCAGCGTGTAGAAACGCTCCGCCAGGCTCGGCGCATTGGCGTTCTCCATGGGACCGAAGCAGCCGTAACCGCCGCGGCCCATCGAAGGGCACAACGCTCCGCAGCCGGCCTGCGTGGCCGGCCCCAGGCACGGCGTGCCGGCCGCCACCATCAGGCAGACGTTCGAGCGCCGCTTGCACTCCAGGCACACCGAATACGTGGGCAAGTTCGGGCGCCGCCCCGCCAGCGTCGCGGCGATCACTTCGATCAGGTGCTCCTTTTGGATGGGGCAGCCGCGCAGCTCCAGGTCCACCGGCACATGCTCGGCCACGGGCGTGGACATCTTCAGGGTGGAGATGAAGTCCGGCTTGGCGTACACCACGCGCACGAACTCGCTCACGTCGCGCCAATTGCGTAGCGCCTGGATGCCGCCGGCGGTGGCGCAGGCGCCGATCGTGATCAGCGTCTTCGACTGCCGGCGCACCTGGTGGATCAGCTCCGCGTCGTGGGGCGTGGTGATGGAGCCTTCCACCAGGGCGATATCATAAGGCCCCTTCTGCATCCGCCGCGAGGCCTCCGGGAAGTAGGCGATCTCCACCGCGCCGGCCACCGCCAGCAGTTCGTCTTCAGCGTCCAGCAGGCTCAACTGGCAGCCGTCGCACGAGGCGAACTTGAAAACCGCCACGCGCGGCTTCTCATGTTTAAAGCTCATAAAGATCCATGTAGGGCTTCATGCTTGTGTAGGGAAATACCGGCCCGTCCTTGCAGACAAAGTAGGGCCCCATCTGGCAGTGGCCGCAGAAGCCTACGGCGCACTTCATGTTGCGCTCCATGGAGAGATGGATCTGCTCCGGCGGGATGCCGCGCGTCTCCAGCTCCCGGCTGGCGTAGCGCATCATGATCTCCGGCCCGCACAGCATCGCCACCGTCTCCTTGGGCTGCATGCGCACGTGGCGGAACAGCGTGGTGACCACACCTACGTAACCGCGCCAGCTCACGCCTCCGTAATCCACCGTGGCCAGCGCCTGCGTGTCCGGCAGCATGCCCCAGGCCGCAAACTCCTTCTTGTACAGCAGGTCGCGCGGACTGCGCCCGCCGTAAAGAACCACCAGCCGGTTGTAGTCTCCCCGGTGGCGCAGGATGTGATAGATGGCCGGCCGCAACGGCGCCAGCCCGATGCCGCCGGCGACAATCAGCACGCTCTTGCCGCGCGACTCCTTCATCGGCCACGCGGTGCCGAACGGGCCCCGGATGCCGATGGTGTCGCCCGGCCTGCGCGTCACCAGTTGGTAGGTCACCTGCCCCACAGACCGGATGGTGTAGGTGAGCTGCTCGCGCCGCTCCGGATCGCCCGAGATGCTGATGGGCAGCTCGCCCACGCCGGGCACGTAGAGCATGGAGAACTGCCCCGGCTGAAACACGGCAACCGGGTCGCCTTCGGGCGGCTCCAGGTTCAACGTGAAAGTGTCGTGCGTCTCCTTGGCGACGCTCGCCAGCCGCGCCGCCACCGGCTCCATCACGGAGCGCTCGGCGGCAGCCGGCGTTTCCAGCGCCAGGCTCATTTGATTTGCCCTCCCCGGGCGGAGTACACGTCCAGCACCTGCATGCGCGTGGAGCGCAGCCGCTCCGCCACGGTCACCAGGATCCGGCGCATGATCAGATAGCCGAACTCGTGGTCCTCCTCGCATTCGGCGGCCACGCGCGCGCCGTCAAACGCCAGCGCTTTCACCGGCTTCATGCAGCGCGCGCGGAACTGTTTATCCACTCTCGACATCAGGGACGACCAGCCCAGTTCCTCGCCGTCGCCCACCGTCTGGATGGTCACCACGCGGCCCGGCGCGGCCAGCTCCAACGCCACCAGGCCGGACAGGATCAGGTAGAAGAAGCTCGACGGGTCGCCCTCGCGGAAGATGATCTGGTCCTCCTCGAAGGTCACCTCGAAGGCGAGCTGGCTGAGTTTGTCGAGCAAGCGCTCCGGCACACCTTCCAGAAAGGGGTGGTCCTTGAGCGCCGCGCCAACGGCAGTGGGGATCATGGCAGTTCTCCTCAGATGGCGGCCGGCGCGCCTGCTTTCAACCACTCGAACTCCGCGGTGATGTCGATGCCGGCGGGACACCACGTGATGCAGCGCCCGCAGCCCACGCAGCCCGGCGAGCCGAACTGCTGCTGCCAGCGGGCCAGTTTGTGGCCGAGCCAGTGACGGTAGCGCGACTTGGTGGAAAGCCGCACGCTGCCGCCGTGAATATAGGTGAAGTTCTGCGTGAAACAGGAGTCCCAAACACGATGCCGCTCGGCCGTTTGCAGGTCGAGCGACGAATGTTCCTCGAAGTTCACGCAGAAGCAGGTGGGACAGGCCTGCGTACAGTTGCCGCAGGCCATGCAGCGCCGGGCGATGTCGTCCCAGCGCGGACTGTCGTAGTTGCGCTCCACCACCGCCGCGGCGCTGGAGAAATCCACCTTGCGCTGCTGCGCGCCGGCGGCCAGCGCGCAGGCGTCCGCCAGTTCACGTGCCCATTCGGGCGGCGCCGGCGGCGCTCCGGTCTTCTCGAGCAGCGCCGCGCCGGCCGCCGTTCCACACTCGGCGAAGTACTCCGGCATGGCGCCGTCCAGCCGCTCGTGCAGCGCAATATCGAAGCCCGTTTTGGCCTGCGGACCGGCTTTGGACGAGGCGCAGAAACAGGTTTCGGCGCACTCGGTGCAGTGCACGGCGATGAGAAACAGGCCGGCCCGGTTCGCCTGATAGATGTCGTCGGAGTAGCGGTCGTTCAGCAACACGCGGTCCAGCGCCGCCACCGCCGCCACGTCGCACGGCTTCACGCCGAGAAAGGCGCGTTTCGCCGCTGCCGGCCGGTCCTCCAAAATGCGGAACGCGCCGCCGTTGCGCTCCGCCTTCATAATGCGCGCGCGGGGCGGGTGGAGGAACTTCTTCAGGCTCTCGGGTCCGTTCCTGTAACCGAACAGCGACTCGCCGCCGCGGTTCTCCAAACGGTAGTGCGCCGGGCCGTGCGCGGAGGTCCACCCGCGGGGCAACTCACCAACGTCCGTCAGCGGCGCCCACTCCATGGCGAGTTCGCCGCGTACAGGTCCGTAAGTTTGATACCCCTCCTCTCGCAGCAACTTCAATAAAGAATTCAGATGAGTTCGTTCGAGCCGGTACTGCTTCTTGCGCATCGCGGACACCTAGTAAGATCCGGTTGAGTTATATCAGAGTTTCGGATCCGATTAAAGGGGTTTATCGCCTGATCTTTTCCCGGCTGCATTGCCCGCGCCCGAACCCGCCAAAAACCCGCGCCCCTTCCGCCCGGACTGATATATCATCGGATCATGTTCTCCGAATCCAGCCGCAGAAATTTCCTTCAGGCCGTGCCCGCCGCAGCGGCCGCCACGTCAGCACTTCCTTTTTCAGCCGCCGCCGCGCCCGCCGCGGGCGACATCAAGCTCGGCATCGCCAGCTACTCGTTCCGCGAGTTCGGCCGCCGGCTGTGCATCAAGTACACCAAGGAACTCGGCATCACTCTGCTCACCATCAAGGAGTTCCACGCGCTCTACCGCTCCACGCCGCAGGAGCTGGCCAGCGCGAAAAACGATTTCGCCAAGGCCGGCATCACCCTCACCGGCGGGGGCACCGTCTACATGCTCAAGGACGACGACGCCGACGTGAAGTCCTACTTCGATTACGCCAAGGCGCTGGGCATGCCCATGATGAACATCGGCACCACCGCCAAGATCATGCCCACCGTGGAGAAGTACGCCAAGCAGTACGACATCAAGATCGCCGTGCACAACCACGGGCCCGAGGACAAGAACTTCCCCGCCCCCTCCGACGCGCTGAAGGTGATCAAGGACATGGATCCCCGCATGGGCGTCTGCATCGACGTCGGCCACACCACCAGAACGGGCAAGAATGTTCTGGAGGAGATTCAGGCCGCCGGCCCGCGCCTGCTCGACATGCACGTGAAGGATCTCAAGGACCTCATGAACCGCGACAGCCAGTGCGACGTCGGCGAAGGCGCCATGCCCATCGTCGACATCTTCAAGCTCCTGAAGAAGATGAACTATCAGGGCACGGTGCACCTGGAATACGAGATCAACGCCGACAACCCGCTGCTGGGCATGCACAAGAGCTTCTCTTACATGCGCGGCGTCAACGCCGCCCTGCGCGCCTAATCACGAACCAAATGCAAAGGGCCGGCGCTCCGTTGGGAGGCCGGCCCTTCGTCATTAGGATGGTCTGTTAGCGGCGGCGTTCGCGGCGGCCGCGGTCCGGCCGGTCGCTGCGCTCGCTGCGTTCGCTACGCTCGGGACGATCACCGCCGTTGTCCTTCACAACGATCTCGGGATCGCCCTCGGGGGTGCCTTCCGGACGGCTGCCCTTGAGCTTGTCGCGCTGTTCCTTCAGCACAGCCTTGCGGCTGAGCTTGATCTTGTTGCCTTCGAGCGCCAGCACCTTGACCAGAATCTGGTCGCCCTCGTTCAGCTCGTCGCGCACGTTCTTCACGCGGTTCTCGCTGATCTCGGAGATGTGCAGCAGCCCGTCGGTGCCGGGGAAGATCTCCACGAAGGCGCCGAAGTCGGCGATGCGGACCACCTTGCCCAGGTAGGTCTTGTTGACCTCGGCGACGGCGGCGATGTCGCTCACCATCTTCATGGCCTTCTTGGCGGATTCGCCGTCGGAGGCGAAGATGTTCACCGTGCCGTCGTCGTGGACGTCGATCTTGACGCCGGTCTGGTCGATGATGCCGCGGATCACCTTGCCGCCCGGCCCGATGATCTCGCGGATCTTGTCGGTGGGCACGGTGACGGTGTAGATGCGCGGAGCGTAGATGCTCATCTCGGCGCGCGGCTCGGCGATGGCTTCCTGCATCTTGTCGAGGAGGAAGATGCGGGCTTCATGCGCCTGGTCGAGGGCTTCCTTCATGATCTGGGTGCTGACGTTCGGCACCTTGATGTCCATCTGGAGGCCGGTGATGCCTTCGCGCGTGCCGGAGACTTTGAAGTCCATGTCGCCGTAGTGGTCTTCGGCGCCGGCGATGTCGGTGAGGATGGCGTACTTGTCGCCTTCCTTCACCAGGCCCATCGCGATGCCGGCCACGGGGGCCTTGATCTTCACGCCGGCATCCATCAGGGCGAGCGTGGCGCCGCAGACGGTGGCCATGGAGGAAGAGCCGTTGGATTCGAGAATGTCGCTGACGATGCGGAGGGTGTAGGGGAACTCGGTGTCGGCCGGAATCATCGGCAGAATGGAGCGCTCAGCCAGCGCGCCGTGGCCCACTTCACGCCGGCCGGGGCCGCGCATAAAGCCAACTTCGCCAACCGAGAACGGCGGGAAGTTATAGTGCAGCATGAGGCGCTTGGAGGTCTCCTGCAGGTTCAGGGTCTCCAGCCGCTGCTCGTCTTCCTTGGTGCCCAGCGTCGTGGTAACCAGGGCCTGGGTCTCGCCGCGGGTGAACAGCGCGGAGCCGTGCACGCGGGGCAGCACGCCGGTTTCGATGGTGATCTTGCGGATCTCGTTCATGGCGCGGCGGTCGGGCCGCTGGCGCTGTTCGAGCATCTCGGTGCGGAAGATCTTCTCGCGCAGCGCTTCAAAGGCGCCCTTGGCTTCGAGGATGTCGGCCTCTTCGGTGTAGAGGGCCAGCGATTCCTTCTTCAGCGCGTCGATGCGGGCGTAGCTCTCGGTCTTGCCGTACTTCTGCGTGTTGAGCGCGTCGGCCAGCCGGTCCTTGATGAGGGTCTCCACCTTGGCGGCGATCTCGGCGTTGCGCGGAGCCGGCGTAAACGTGCGCTTGGTCTTGCCGCAGGCGGCTACCAGCTCGCGGATGCCGGCGTTCATCTTGCGGCAGCACTCGTGGCCGAAGTCGATGGCGGCGAGGATCTCTTCCTCGGTGGCTTCCTGGGCGCCGGCTTCCACCATGACGATGCCGGAATCGGTGCCGGCCACCACGATGTTGACCTTGGCCGCAGCCTGCTGCTCGTAAGAGGGGAACGCGATGAACTCATCGCCGATCTTGCTCACGCGCAGGCCGCTGACGACATGTTCAAACGGGACGTCGCTGATGGCCAGGGCGGCGCCGGAACAGACGATGGCCATGGTGGCGGGGTCGGTGTCGGGCGAAGCCGAGAGCACCATGGAGATGATCTGCGTTTCGCAGGTGTAGCCTTCGGGGAACAGCGGCCGCAGCGGGCGGTCGACCAGGCGCGAGGTCAGGATTTCCCGGTCGCTGGGACGGCCTTCGCGCTTGAGGTACCCGCCGGGGATGCGGCCGGCGGCATAGGTGTATTCACGGTAATCGACCGTGAGGGGGAAAAAGGCTGCGTTGGGTTTCGGTTCAGAGTTGGAGCAGGCGCTGCTGAGAACCACCGTGTCGCCGATAGTGACGACCACGGCACCGTGTGCCTGCTTGGCCATGCGGCCGGTTTCAATTGTCAGAATTCGACCGCCGAGGTCGATGGTAACGGAATGTGTCATTTCATTTCTCCCAGGCCAAACGGCGCAGATGCCGCCAGGCCTATTCGCTTGTCTTGTAGGATTGGATCTTTGCCGGAACTATGCGGCGGGGAGGAAGGAGCCGGCGCGGGCACAAAGCTACCCTTCAGGTAGACCTGTGTCATTACGGCTCGTGCCATTTCGAGGGAATCCAGAATGGGACTCGCGCGCGGACCCCCGGGAAAGGGGGCACGCGCGCAAGAAGGAATCCGGTGAGCTAGCGGCGGATGCCGAGGCTCAGGATGATGGCCTTATAGCGTTCGGGGTTGCGGCTCTTGAGATAATCAAGCAGGCGGCGACGGCGCGCCACCATGGTCAGCAGCCCGCGGCGGCTATGATGGTCCTTCTTGTGGGTCTTGAAGTGCTCGGTGAGCAGAGCGATGTTCTGGCTCAGGAGAGCAATCTGGACTTCCGGCGAACCTGTATCGGTCTTATGCACCCGATACTTGGTAATGGTGCTTGCTTTGGCGTCAGATGCCAGTGCCATTATCTAAAACACACTCCTCGTCTTACGTTCGTTTCGGTACTGCTTCAGGATAGCACAGAAACCGCGCCGCCTTTCAATGGCGCCGCGCATCCCAGGCTTCTTCGTAGCCTTTGACGAGGTAGTAGACCATGAGGTCGAAGAAACGGCCCAGCTGCAGCTCAAGTTCTTCCTCTGCATAGAGATCGACGCTCGTCTGGATGAACGCCTCATCCTGGACGTAGTCCAGCGCGGCGTCCTTGAGCAATTGGACCGCGCGGACGCTCTCGCTCAGCGGGATGGCGGCGGAGAGGCGTTCGCGGCCGACGCTTTCGTAATGCTTGGCGATCTCCGCCTCGGAGGAAGAGACCAGCCAGTGCCCGAGGTTGTGCATCACCCGGCGGCAGGTGTCGGTGACCTCCGAGTCCGGCAGGCGGCTGATGTGGGGGAGGCCCTGTTGGGCCCGCAGGCGGCGCATGAAGCGCCCGCTGATCGCCTCCCAGTGGTCTTCGATCTGGTGAACGAGTTTCGCCGATACCATGGCAGCCTCCAATCCAGCCCCTAGTTACGCCGCTTTTTTGCCGGAGTCAAGGGCAGGCGCCGGGCAGGCGCCGGGCTGGATTTCTGCGCGGACTCCTGATAGCGTGTGTGGTTCGCAGACCTGCGAGAAGGGAGAGACCCGCAATGAGGTTGAAATGGCTGGGACGGCTGGCGTTGCCGCTGCTGTTGAGCGTGGCCTGGGCAGGCACCGTTCCGAACGAATGCGGCATGGCGCTGCAGCAGTGCAAGCAGAAGAACAACTGCGCGAAGACGCCGGATTCGAACGAGTGCAAGAACTGCCAGAAGGCCTACCAGGACTGTTACGCCCGGAGCCAGAAGCCGAAGGCGCCCACGGTGCCGGGCAAGAAGTAAGCCGCAAGGAGGACAGCCACATGGCAGGACTGTATCGCGTCGCCCTGGCGGCCGCGCTGGCGTGCGGACTTTGGGCGGCGGCCACGCAAAAAGAGTGTGACGACGCGCTGGTGGCGTGCGCCAAGACAAACAACTGCGCCAAGAAGCCCGACTCCAAGGAGTGCAAGGCCTGCAAGTCGGCCCATGACAGCTGCACCGCGAAGGTCAACGAGCAGTTGCGGGCCGCGAAAAAGACGACCAAGCGCTAACGCCGCCGCACGCTCAACGGTCAGCGGCGGCGTGCGAGTTTGTCGATCAGGAAAGCCGCGGAGTCGGCGTAGCTCAGGAATGCCGCGGAGTCGGCGTACCTGGCTGCCTCGCCGGGATGCGCCGCGCCGGGATAAACAAGATGGCACTCGAGGTTGAGTGCCTCCATGCGCTGCTGCAGGGCGAGGCCGAAGCGGACGTGGTGCATCATCCACTGCATGGCCTGCTGCGGCTCCTGCGGCGGCGCGTCGGCGGGGCCCATCTGGTAAGACATGAACAGCGGAGGATCGTCCTTGGTGACCAGCGCCAGGGCGGAGATGTCGCCGGCGATGGCGCGAATTTCGGCGTCGGAGGCGCTGCCGTAGATCTCTTCACGGCTGCGGGGCGGCATGCGGTAGCCGGGGATGTTGGCGGCCCACCAGTCCATGTCCATGGAGGTCTGGCCGCTTTCGGCGGCGACGGCGGCGGCGCGCGTGGACTGGCGCAGGACGGGATCCGGGCTGGCGGGCAGCGCCATGTCGTCGTGCAACGCGAGGTAGAGCGAAAGCTGCGCGCCGGCGCTGCTGCCGGTGACTCCGATGCGCGTGGCGTCGAGGTTCCATTCCTTCGCCTTTGAACGCAGGAACTGCAAGGCGCGGCAGGCATCCTGGTGGGCTGCGGGCAGCGGGTGAGCCGGAACCAGCCGGTAGTTCACGGCTGCCACGGAGACGCCGGCGGCCAGCAGCCGGCTGAGCAGCCCCGCGCCGATGTTCGACTTGTCCCCGCGGCGGAAGCCGCCGCCGTGGAAGTAGACCACCAGCGGCGCAGGCCGCTGCGATTCGGCCCGCCAGAAGTCCAGAACCTGGCGCTCATTCTCGCCATAGGCCACATTGGCCTGCGTGGCGGCGGGCCGCGGCGCGGACTGGGCCGCCAGGAACTGGGCGCAACATAGAGTGGCAAGCAGCAGCGCGGGACGAAGCATCGGGGTCTCCCATCGGATGGTACGACAGCTCCGGGCGGTGCGGAGTGCGCAGCCGGAGGCGTCCCGGATAGAATGAGGGCCGGCGGGACACTCCGGTGAGCCGTTGGCGCGGAGAAGCGCCCAGATTGGAGAGATTCAGAGGGTTTTCTCTGCGAGATTGGCGTTCTTGCTCTGTCAGCAGCCGGCGGCGCCGCCGGCGGCCGACGCCAAAACGCGGCTGGCTGAGATTCAGCAGAGATTGAGGAGCGCGGACGAGGCCACAATCAGCGAGTTGGTCGCGCTGGCGGACAAGGAAGAGGATGTTCGCATCCGCCGGGCGATCGTGGACCGTCTGGGCCGGCGCAACCGGCCGGACGTGCTGGCCATGCTCGAACGGCGCGCCACCACTGACGTTGACGCGGAAATCTCGCTACTGGCGCTGGAGCGGCTGCGGCAGCTGAAGAGCGAGGATCTCTACAAGTTCTTTGAGATGCGGCTGGCTCGGGCCAAGGCGCTGAGCGAGGAGCAGGCCCTCGGAAGACTCAAGACCGAGCATCAGAAGTGGGTGACGATCGGGCGCGGAGCGACGCTGCCGGAGTTTCTGCAGAAGCCGCCGGCGCCGTTCCGGGCGACGGAAAAGACCAGCATCCGGGTCTTCGGGATCGGAGACTTCGGAGAAGAAGGCGAGCGCCAGACGAAGACGGCGCAGGCGGCCGCGCTGGCGCACCGCGAGAAGCCGTTCGACTTCGGCATCACGCTGGGCGACAACGTCGTGCCGGTGGGCGTGACAGGCCCGGGCGACCCGCGCTGGAAGCGCGGCTGGGAGGAGATCTACGATCCGCTGCGGGTTCCCGTCTATGCCTCGACGGGGAACCACGATTGGGGGCTGGCGGACAGCCCGGCCGCGGAGATCCTGTACTCGCAAAAGAGCCCGGCGTGGCGTATGCCGGCACTCTACTACACGTATACGGCCGGCCCGGTGCAGTTCTTCGCGCTGGCGACGCAGGCGTTCTCCGAGTCGCAGGCACTGTGGCTGGACGAGGAGCTGAAGAAGAGCACGGCGAAGTGGAAAGTGGTCTACGGCCACCATCCGATCTATACCTACGGGCCGCACGGCAACTCCAAGGAACTGGAGCGCATGCTGCTGCCGGTGATGCGGGGCCGCGTGAACGCCTATATCGCCGGGCACGATCACGTGACGCAGCATCTGAAGCCGGTGGACGGGATTCACCTGCTGGTGACGCCTTCGGGCGGCCAGGGGGCGCGGCCGGCGGTGACCGGCGACAAGGCTTACTGGGTGGATTCGTTCGAGGGCATCCTGGTGCTGGAAGCGGACGATAGCCGGCTGGGCGTGAAGTTCGTGGACAGCGCCGGCAGGCAGAGATACGAGGCGGACCTCAAGTAGCTTACTGGAGCTTGTAGACGCCTTGCAGCGTGACGCCGTAGATGGCGCCATCGGGGCCGATGCGCCAGGAGGGCCCTTGCAGCCCGGTGGGGCGCGTGTCCTCGACGCTCCACTGGTCGTCGAAAGGCAGGTTGTGCGCGGGGAGACTCGTGGTCCAGAGCAGCGTGCCGGTGAGGCCGTCGAAGCCCTGGAAACGGAACTCTTCCTTGGAGACGCGCTCGGAGACGTAGAACGCTCCTCCCGAGGAAGCCAGCAGGCGGGACTGGGCGGAGACCGGGCGGCGCCAGGCGAGGGAGCCGTCGGAGAGGCGATAACCGTGCAGCTCAGAGGCTCCGGCCGACGTTGCCTCGGAGATCAGCATTTCCCCGGCGGCTACGCGCGCTGACAGGCGGGCGGGTGAGGCGGCGGTGGTCCAGAGGATGCGCCCGGTGGCCGCATCCAGCGCGCGCAGGCCCAGGCCCGGGAGGCCGTCCACTCGTATGATGACGCGGCCCGCCGCCACCAGCGGGGTCTCGTCGTCTGAGCGGTAACCGCCGCCTTCGACGGCGGGTTGCTGGGTGTGGCGCCAGAGCGTCCTGCCGGTGGCAAGGTCGATGGCGTGCAGTTGGCGCGTGGGCGGATCAGGCTGGTCTTTGGAGGTAGCTGAAAGGAACAGCGTGTTTCCGGAGACGGCGGACGGGCTGAAGACCGGCCTGCAGTGGCGATCGAGCTTGTCCTTGCAGGCGGCGCGAAAACCGTCGTTGCGCCAGAGAATCCGGTCGAGCTCCGGAGTGAGGCCGTTGAGATAGCTGGTCTGGTCCTTTTCCGATTGCGTGAGGACGGTGAGCACGGCGCCGTGCGAGCGGGTGGGGCCGCGCTTGACGGGTTTCAGCGAGCGCACGATGCGGCCGGCCTTGAGATCCACCACGTAGTAATCCGGGGGCTCCCCGTCATCGCGCGCATAGATCCAGAGCAGTTCGCCCGACGGGAGTTCATGGAAGGCGACGTTGCCCATGGAGCCCCGGCGGTTGCCGGCGGCGCAGACTTCGGAGATGCGCCAGCGGAGCTGGCCGGATCTCATGTCGAAAGCGGAGAGGCCGGCCTGGTCGTCGTTGTTGCAGGAGCCGGCAAGGACAAGATCGCCGGCGAGAAACGGAGACCACACGCCCCACCAGCCGGGCTTGACCGTCCAGGCGAAGCGGGGAGCCGCCAGGATGGCCGGCGCGGCGAATTCGCGGGAGGCGCAGGGGGTGCCGTAGGAGCGGCTCATGCGCGCGGGGGCCGAGCATACGGCGCCGGGCCCGCCGGCGCGCAGACGGCCCAGGGCGGCCTGCCGGGCCGCGGGTGAGTCGTCGGGCGTTTGCCCCATCAGTGCGGCGGCCGCCAGCAGGCCGGTTCCAAAAAGAGTCCATCGCATGGGTTCAGGAATTGGAGTATAGCGAAAGGGTGCCCCCGGCGGCCCGGCGCAACGCCCGACTGGGCATTGCATCACGGGCAATTGCCGAGAATCGGACTCTCAAGTATGCTGTGGGCATGATGACACTCCCGCGGCAATTCCTTTTGGCGAAAGCGACGATCGTGGCGTTGGCGGCGATCTCGGGCGCCTGGGCGCAAACCGGCCCTGGACAATGGGTGCGGACGGCGAACGGCACCGTCGTGGACCAGTTGGACCTGGCACGAAAGGGCGATGGGGTTCTGATCAGCCTCCGCGAAGGGCCAGGCAAGCCAGTCTATGCCAGCGGGTATTGCCGGACAGACTGCGGCAAGACGCTGTGCGCGGTGCGAACCACCGGCGGCAAGGTGGGTCTGGTGGAGCTCACATCGCGGGGCACGGGCCTGCACTACCGCTCGTTCTACGACGATGGAGCGACGGTTTGGGAGGGCGACTTCACGGCCGGCGCGGGTTCCGCCGCCGGCGCTCCGACCCCCGTGTCCATTCCGGCGGCGCAACCCGCACCCGTGCCCGCCACCTCACCGGCGGCCGCGCTGCCGGGGGCGAGCCAGTGGATCCGTACGCAGGGCGGCACGGTGGTGGACGTCCTCACGATCAGGCAGCAGGGCAGCGGTTACACCTACCAGCTGCAGGAAGGCTTCGGCCGGTCTGTCTATTCGAGCGGAACGTGCACGCTGTCGGGCACGACGGTGACCTGCGCGGCGCGCACTTCCAGCGGCAAGACCGGGCAGATCGTGCTGGCTCTGCACGGCTCTAGCTTGCATTACCGCTCCGTGTTCGATGCGGGCAGGTCGGTTTGGGAAGGCGACTTCACGCGTTCCGAGCCGGTGCGCTGAGCCTGCTGCGCGCAGCCTTCGCAGGTGAGTTGGATGCGCACCAGTAACCGGAGGGAGCTCCCGCCCGGCGCAATGCCGGCCGCCGGGGTGGCGGCCTGGACGGCTGCTGGGAAATAAGGGCGCTGCACGACCGGCACGGCAAACCCGGGTGCCCGTCAGCGTTTGCTCTTTGCCTGGGGCTCCGGACCGACTCTCTCGATGGTGACGGAGATGAGCTTGACCGGATCGACTGGCCGGTCGCCACGGCCTGGCATACGGTTGATCGTCTCCACCACCTTCATGCCGTCGACGACGGTGCCGAAGACCGTGTAATTGCCGTTCCATTGGCGCATCGGGCCCACGGTGACGAAGAACTGGCAGGAGCCGCTGTTGGGCTGGCCGCCATTGGCCATGGCCAGCACGCCAGCGCCGTCGAAGCGCAGGCCCGGCATGATCTCGTCCTGGATGGTGAAGCCGCAGGGGAAGGAACCGGTACCGGTCGGATCGCCGGCCTGGATCATCTCGTCGCGCACCACGCGGTGGAAAGTGAGGCCGTCGTAGAAGCGGCGGGAGACGAGCTTGCGGGTCTTGGGATCGAGCGTCGGCTTGGTGCCCTGAGCCACGGCGACGAAGTTCTGCACGGTGTTGGGCACGTCTTTTTCGAAGAGCCGCGCGGTGAAGGTCCCCTGCGTGGTTTCAAAGATGGCGTAGAGCCCCTTGGGCCGCTCGCGGGCGGAAAGAGTGGCGGCGATGGCAAGGAGTAGAAAGATGCGATTCACGGCAGATCGCGGTGGGGCAGCCCGCGAAGTCATTATCGCAAACAGGCGTAGCGGCCGATTCGGCTGCTCCATCCAAACACAACCCAAAGGGCTATGCGCGCACGGAGTTCCAGTGTATGATCCGGTTGGCCACGGGTGCGAAAGACAGTTTCTTTGGACAGGGCATCCGCTGGAACGGAGGAACGCACGATGAGGAGATCAGGACTGATCCTCGCCGCTTTGCTGGCGGTTGAACCACTCGGAGCCCAGCAGTGGCGGGCGCCGGTCGCCGTCGACATTCCAGCCAGATTCGACATCAACCTGGGAGGAGTTCCCTCGCGCTGCTACAAGGTGGCGAGGCCGCCCGACCACCGGATCACCGCCGAGGTTAAAGGGCCGGGCACCTGGAATCTCTGTGTCGGTGATTCGAATTGCCCCTACGACTGCATGTCGGGGAACAACCGCAAGGTGTCCACGGATCACCTCACCGACGGACCCAGCTACTTCGTGATGGTGGAACGCAAGGGAAGCGAAGCCACGGCATCACTGGAGATCTACCCGACGGCGCTTGGAGGCGTTCCCGGCAAGCGCGCCGTGGCCGGAACCTGGATCGCCAACGTACCGCAGAAGAACTTCCGCAAAGGCGGCTACAGAATCGTTCAAAGCGGCGATGACTTGAGCCTGGTCAGCTGGGATGGCAAAGCGACGCCGGCGAAGCTCCAAGACATGTCAACGATCGTAGCCGAAGGCGGAAAAGTAACAGGCAGGATCAGCGCCGACGGGCGGAGGATCGACTGGAACAACGCGAGCTACTGGGAATCCGATGCGGCGTCCGGCGGCATCTCCGTGGCCGGCACCTGGACGGCGGTCATTCCCAGCAAGAGCTTTCGAAAAGCGGGTTACAGAATCACGCAGAGCGGCTCCAAGCTCACCCTGGTGAGTTGGGATGGCAAGACGTCTTTAGGCTATCTGAAAGACGCCAATACCATCGTGGCGGAAGAGTGGAAAGGCACAGGAATCATTCGCGGCGACGGCAAACGGATCGATTGGGACAACGGCAGCTATTGGGAGAGGTAGCGCGGAGGACGCCCGCGCCGCGCATCAGTTCTTGAAGGCGATCCGGAATCCGTTAGCGGGAGAGGCAGGCAGGCCGGCGGGGAGCTGAACGACCAGCGCGCCGGCTTCCTGCTTCCAGGCGAGCTTCTGCTTGCCGCCCAGGAGGTGGACCGAGGCTACGGCCTTTTCGGCCAGTTTGGAGTCTTTTGCGAGCGAGGCGATGCGCACCGCGGCGCCAGGCTTGCCCAGGCAGAAGGCATACAGCGTGCGGCCGTCCTTGGAGGCGGTGAAGCGGAAGTCCTCGGCGGTGTAGCCGGAGTCAGGCACGTCTTTGAGGCCGCCGAAGCGCCCGGCTTCCTTCTTCTTGGTGCTGGGCCCTTCGCCGTAGACCTTCCAGGGGCGCGTCGCGTAGATGCCCTCGCCGTTGACGGCGATCCAGGCGGCGATTTCGTCGAGGGTCTTCAGCATGTCGGGTTCGAGGTCGCCTTCTGGCGTCTGCACGATGTTGATGAGCAGATTGCCGTTTTTGCTGACGATGTCGGTGAGCATCTGCACGATTTCGGCCGAGGTGCGGTACTTCTGGCCGGTGCGGTAATACCAGTCGCCGATGGAGGTGTCGGTCTGCCAGGGCTCGGGGCTGATGCCTTCGGCCACGCCGCGCTCGATGTCGCGCACCCAGCGGCCGGCGGACTTCTCCTTGCAGGTGTATACGGCTTCAAGCCGGCCGCGGTGCAGGGCCGCCTCCTGGTTGTAGTAGTGGGCGATGAGGCTGCGGCCGACGTTTTCGAAGGGGAGGGCGGAGTCGGAGTAGAGCAGGTCGGGGTGATAGAGATCGACCAGCTCTTTGATGCGGTCGTACCACTCGCGCTGCCAGGCGGGGTTCTTGGTAAGCCACTCCTTGTCGTCGGGAGCGGCGGGACCGTGATACAGCTCGGCGTACTTGGGATCGGCGCCGTCGTAAGGGACGCCTGCCATCGGGCCGGTCTTGTCGGCTCCGTGCGCGGGCTGATACCAGGTGTAGCTGGCCCCGAGGTGTTCGGAGACGCCGAAGCGCAGGCCCTGCTTCCTGGCGGCCTGCTGCCAGAGGCCCACCACGTCCTTCTTCGGGCCCATGTTCACGGAGTTCCAGGAGTGGAGCTTCGAGTTCCACAGGAAGAAGTTATCGTGGTGCGTGCCCATGGAGACGAAGTACTTCGCGCCGGCTTTTTTGTACAGGGCCATGAGTTGGTCGGGGTTCCACTTCTCGGCTTTCCAGAGGGGAATGATGTCCTTGTAGCCGAACTTGGAGGGGTGGCCGTAGTGTTCGAGGTGGTATTTGTTGGCGGGGTTCTGGCCGGTGGGCTCACCGGTGCGGCGGTTGACGCCGTCGTGCTCGTACATGCGGCGGGCGTACCAGTCGCCCTGGCGCGGGACGGCCTGCGGGCCCCAGTGGGCCCAGATGCCGAACTTCGCGTCGCGGAACCACTCGGGGTATGGATACTGCTTGAGAGATTCGTCGGTGGGTTTGAACTTGCCCTCGGCGACGGGGAGGTTGGCGATGGGGGAGTTCTGGGCCCGGCCCGGCGCGGCGGCGGCCAGGGCGAGCAGAGAGAGGAGAACTGGGGTGTTGAAGCGCATGGTGGTGTTGGAGTCGAATTTCGATCGATTCAGGGCCAGTATACACGTTAAAGTAACCGCTGACTTGAGCAAAAACCGAGCTGTTTTTGCGCGGAAACGGGCGGATTACTTGCGGGGCTGCAAGACTCGGTCGTACCAGGCGGCGAGGTCGGATTTCATCTGCTTCAGCTCGTCGAGGTTGAGGTAGACCATGTGGCCGGAGTGGTAGTAGGTGAATTCGATGTTGCCGGCGAGCGGCTTCTCGAGGTTCATCTGGGCGAGGTCGAGTTCGGTGGTGAAGAAGGGGGTGGCGAGATCGAAGAGGCCGTTGGCGGCGAGGACTTTGAGCGCGGGGTTCTTGCGCATGGCGTCGGCGAGATCGCCGGCGACGTAGGCGTCGCGGAGAGGCTGAGCCTGGGCGCCGGGGCCGCCCTGGCCTGTGGGCGGGCGGTGGGAGCGGTCCCAGTTCTGATTGATGTTGGGGCCGCTGGGGAAGTAGGTGAGGTTGGACGAGTACTTGAGCTGGCGGTCGAGGTAATCGCGGAAGGCGGTGACGTAAGCGCCGGTGATGCCGGTACTGGAGGGATCGTAGCCCGGGTTCTCGCCTGCGGCGTCGATGTCGGTGCCTTCGAAGCGAGTGTCGTAACGGCCGAGGATCAGGCGCTCGCCGCGGGCGAACTCCTTGCGGAAGCGCGTGGGCGAGATGCGGAGGTTGGCCTGCTTGACGAACTCGGCGCTGAGGCCGGTGAAGGCGGCGACTTTGGCGGCGATGGCGTCGAAGCGGGCAGGCGGGAGGTTGTGGCCCTGAGCCAGGGCGTCGGCGTATTCGCCGCGGGCGAAGGCGCGGACTTCGTTGAGGAAGTCCTTCTCGGAAGACTTGCCCTTGATGCGCTTGTAGTGCCAGGCGGTGGCGGCATAGGTGGGCAGGTTGCCGATGAATGTGCCGTTCTGGCCTGGGGCCATGTTGAAGTAATTCAGGATGGTGGAGAGCAGGACGACGCCGTTGAAGGAGAGGCCGTCGCGCTGGAGGTAGTTGACGAGGACGGCGGAGCGGGTGGTGCCGTAGGATTCGCCGAAGAGGAATTTGGGCGAGTTCCAGCGGTGGTTCGCTGCGACGTAGCGGACGATGAAGCGATCGAAGGCCTGGGCGTCCTGGTCTGTCCCGGCGAAGTCCTTGATGGCGCCTTTGCCGACGGGGCGCGAGTAGCCGGTGCCGGGCGCGTCGATGAAGACGAGGTCGGTTTTATCCAGCAGGCTGTATTCGTTGGGGAGCACCTGGTAGGGGGCGGGGCCGGTGGATTGGGGACTGGCGGTGACCACGCGAACGGGCCCGAAGGAACCCATGTGCAGCCAGATGCTGGCTGAGCCGGGGCCGCCATTGTAGAGGAAGGTGACGGGGCGCGCGGAGGGATCGGCAACGCCGTCCAGCGTATAGGCGACGTAAAAGATGCTGCCGTTGGGCTTTTCATCGGCGCCTTCGATGAGCAGGTTGCCGGCAGTGGCGGTGTACTTCAGGCTCTTGCCGCCGAGCTGCAATTCGTGCTGCGTGACGGAGGAGGCTTCCTTGGGGACGGGAGTTTCAGCGGGCGCCGGCTCAGAGGCGGCGGCCGGGGGGCGGACCGGGCGCTCCTGGGCGGCGGCGAAGTCCAGAGAGATGGCGGCAAGCGTGATGAGCGACGCGCGAGACATGGGGTCATTGTACACGCAGAGGCGCGGCGGCCTGATGCGGAAAGCGGAGAGGGGCTTACCTTGAGCGCCCCCGTGGGACAGGCGGCTGTCACCTGCGGCGATGGCAGCGTGTCTGCGGCGCGGGCGAACTTCGGCGCCGGCTCTAGCCGCGCTTCCGCCGCTTCAGCAAGCCAAACAGCAGGATGCCCGCCGCCGAGACAACGTAGGTGGAAGGTTCCGGAACGGGAACTACATCCACACGGTCTCCGCTGAGAGAGAACGCCATCTCACTCGTGGTCAGGCCGGAGGGCGGATTGGGAACCGGGCTCTGGCGGGCATTCCCATTGGGAACGCTGTTGGCGACAACGCCCCAGTAGACGTTGTTGCTTTCCACCACCGTCAAACCCGAACCGTGGTGTACTTCCAACCAGTAGGTCCCGGCAGTCAGCTGCAGCGGCGCCGGGAGAGCAAAGGTGGTGGTGTAGTACGAGTAGATGTAACCCGGCACGCTGTTCTGCAAGACGGGCGTGACGCCATTCACCGTCCCGGAATCGAGGACGCTGCCGGGCGCACCGCCGGAGTTCTGGTAGAACGCATAGGAGACACTGCCGTTGAACATCCCCGGTTGGGCCAGCATCCAGAAGCTCACCGAAGTGACATTCCAAGTGGCGGCCAAAGTGAAGTCGTCGGCTGTGCGGAAGCTGATGATGCCCCGCGCCTCGGCTTGGGAGGTGTCCGGCATTCCATTGTCGACGATCAATGCGGCCTGCAGAAGGGAGGCGCTGGCGGCCAGCAACACTCCCAACATGAATTTCCTCATTTCTCCTCCTCATAGCCGGATTCCGCCTGAGAATGGGTGGTTCCGGCCAGTGGCTCTTATACTGCCCTTGCGGTCAAGTATACATCAACGTCCTGATTTAGGGAGCGCTGTTTTGCGCAGGCGCGGGTAGCTTAACTCACTGACTCTGGCGGGTGCCAGACGGGGTGGGCCGCTGTAGTTCAGAGCGCAGGCGACGAGCGGCCGGCGTCGAAAGGGGCGGGCCAGGCGATGAAGGCGGGCCGAATGAGTTGGAATTGGAAATGAATCGGGCCTCCTGGAAGAGGAGGCCCGTGTGGATGAATGCCTGTTGGTTGCGGGGGTAGGATTTGAACCTACGACCTTTGGGTTATGAGCCCAACGAGCTACCAGGCTGCTCCACCCCGCATTCCTATGTTAGCAACGGGATTACGTAATGGCAACAAGCGCCATGCAATTCTGTGGAGAGTGCCGGTGGGCTGGCCCGTGCGGCGATGGATTCGGGCAGGACGCGGAGCTTGGAGTTCCGGACGCCGGCCGGGCCGTGGCGGCTGCGGCTTTGCGAACCGGCGGCGGGTGGCGGCCGGCGGATCTGGGCGCCGGAGACAGGAGACGCAGTGCTGAGCATTCCCTTCCCCGTGCAGGTGTACACGGCGCGCTTCAGCCCCGACGGGAGGCAGTTGGCCGTGGCGCCGATGAACGCCACGGTGGAGATATTGAGGGCGGAGTAGCCCGGGTTTTTATTGGATCGCCAGCGGGCCGAAGATGGGGGCCGGCATGTTGGCCGAGTCGCGGAGGTTGACGTAGGGGTCGCGGCCGTAGCCGTGCTGGATGGCGGCGCCTTCGGGGAGCTTTCCATAGAAGAGCAGTTCGACCACATTGGGGTTGGTGGCGGAGACGCGCTGGCGGAAGATGTGGGGCTGCGGAGCGCCTTTGGCATCGACGACGACAAAGCCGGTGAGGCGCCCTTCGTGAGCGAGCTTGCCGTTGACGGAGGTGAACTCCACCTCGATGACGCTGCCCTTGAGGCGGGCGGCGACGGGGCGGGGTCCGCGCTGGATTTCGTTGAGGGCGAGGTTGGCCAGGCGGCGGCCGAGGATGAGGTTGTAGTCGGTGCCGACGTGAATGGTGTCGTCGAGATCACAATCGGCGCAGCCGGTCATCCAGAGATTGGGGAGCTGGGTTTCGGCGTGGAGCTGGGCGTTCTGGACGAAGTTCCAGGGGGCAAGGCCGGTGTTGGCGATGTGGCGGCCGATTTGGACGTAGTAGAAGGGGAGGTCGGGCTGGTTGAAGTCCTTGCGGACGGCCTTGATGAGATCGAGGAACTTCTGCTCGAAGACGGGGGAGGCTTTGTCGGAGGCGTCGGATTCGCCCTGGTACCAGAGGAGGCCCTTCACTTTGCCGCCGGCGAGCGCGTGGCGGCGGACCATGCCGCCGTAGAGGGAGTCTCCGCCTTTGTCCTTGAGATCGGGCGACCACTGGTCCATGGACGTGCCGCCGTGGGCGCAGGGAATGAGACCGACCGGAACGCCGGTGCGGCGGACCATTTCCAGGGCGAAGGGGAGGCCGAGGCCGGCGCCCTTCTTGCGGTTGGCGATCCATTTGGCGAGTTCTTCGCCCTGCATGCGGACGAGTTCGCCTTCCTTGTTTTTGCGCCAGTGAACGCGGTCAGCGGAATCGACGAGGCGGTGGAGGGGATCTTCGGCGGCGACCCAGGCGTCGGTCATGTCGAGAGAGTTGACCTTGGCGCTAGGCAGCGGGGTGTTGACGAGGTTGCCGACGCCCTCCATGTTGGACTGGCCGCCGAGGATCCACAGGTCGCCGATGAGGATGTTGGAGACGGCGGTAACGGCGGAGGCGCCGGCGACGCGGAACTCGAGGCGGTAGGGGCCGCCGGTGGGGACGTTGACGAGGTCGGCGGCGAAGGCGGCGGCGGTGGCTTTGCCGGCGGCCTTCCAATCGAAGCCGGGGAGCGTCATGCCGGCGGAGACGATGCGGGCTTCCACGGCCTTGCCGGCGGCGCCGGCGGCGGAGCCCTCGATGTGCAGAGAGGCGTTGTTGCCGGGGCCGCGCTGGAAAACCTGGTAGTCTGCGGCGCCGCGCTGGACCTGCAAGGTCTGAGCGAGCAAGGGAAGGGCTAGGCAAGCTAGGGCGGGGATGATGCGCATGGGTTCCTCAGCGCACGATTCTATCGTGAATGGAGGTGGGTCAGCGTTGGCGCGCCCCCCGCTCGTCGGAGGAGGAGTTGGAGGCAAGCCGGGAGGCGCGCCGCTTGAAGGATTAGTTGGGCAGTGGAGAGATTTCTCTCAGATATAATTCTGAGATGCAGATCCGAAAAACAGGCCGCAGGGATTTTCTCCGTATGGCGGGCAGTGGGGCGGCGGCATGGACGGCGCTGTCCTATGGCCGGGTGATGGGAGCAAACGACCGGGTGAACCTGGGCCTGATCGGCAGCGGGGAGCGCGGGCGGCACGTGCTGGGGCTGTTCCAGCAGACATCGCGGGTGAATGTGACGGCGGTGTGCGACGTCTATGCGGAGATGATCGACCGGGCGCAGAAGCAGGCGCCTGGAGCGAAGGGCTTTGGAGACCACCGCAAGCTGCTGGAAGAGAAGCAGTTGGATGCGGTGCTGATCGCAACGCCGGACCACTGGCACGCGACAACGGCGGTGGATGCGTTGAATGCGGGCAAGGACGTGTACGTGGAGAAGCCGCTGACGCTGCGGATGGAAGAAGGTCCGGCGATTGTAAAGGCGGCGAGGGTGAACAGCCGGATCTGCCAAGTGGGCCTGCAGCAGCGCAGCGGGGCGCACTACATCGAGGCGAAGGCGAAGTACCTGGACTCCGGCGCGCTGGGCAAGATCACGCTGGTGCGGACGTGGTGGTACGGCAACAGCTACCACCTGCGGAAGGCGCCGCCGGCGCTGGCGCAAAGACCGACGAACCTGGATTGGGCGCGGTTTCTGGGGCCGGTGAAATGGCGCGACTGGGATCCGCAGCAGTTCTGGAACTGGCGGGCGTATCTGGACTTCGGCGGCGGGCAGGTGACGGACCTGATGACGCACTGGATCGACGTGGTGCACATGTTCATGAACAACGACGCGCCGACGTCGGGCGTAGCGGCGGGCGGGGTGTACCACTACAAGGACGGGCGGACTGCGCCGGATACGATCAACGTGCTGCTGGAATACGGCGGGCTGTACACGGCCACGTTCGAGGCGACGCTGGCTCCGGGCATCAAGGGCGAGGGCATCGAGTTCTGCGGGACGAAGGGGAAGCTGTATATCGACCGCCGGCGATATGAGTATCTTTCGTCGGAGCGGGGCGCCAAGCCGCTGGAAGTGCTGGGGCCGAACTACGACTTCACGCTGGACCACGTGAAGAACTTCCTGGACTGCTGCGTATCGAGAAACCTGCCGAATTGCGACGTTTACACGGGGCACCGTTCCGCCATGGCGTCGCATCTGGGCAACATCTCCTACGTCGAGAAGAGGCGCCTGAACTTCGATCCGCAGCGGGAGGAGATTCTACCGCTGTAGAGAGACATTGGTAACCCCAGCAACGGGAGGCGCGTCCGAGGATGTGAAGGATAGTAGGGATGCGACTGCTCTTGTTGGCGATATTGCCGGCCGTGTTGGCGGCCGGCGACGATGATCCGGTGGTGTTCAAGTCCGACGTCTCCCTGGTGAGGGTGGACGTGCGGGTGAGCGGGACGGACGGGCGCGCGATTCCGCATCTGTCGGCGAAGGATTTCGTGCTGCGGGACAACGGGCAGGTGCAGGAGATCAAGAACTTCGCCAGCGAAGAGATGCCGCTGGACGTGCTGTTCCTGATCGACGTGAGCGGATCGATGCAGGCGCACGTGGAGCGGCTGGCGAACGCATCGAAGGCGGCGCTGAACACGCTGGCGGTGAACGACCGGGTGGGGGTGATGGTGTTCGACCGGCGGACGCGGGTGCGGGTGGGACTGACGAACAACCTGGAGTCAGTGGAGCGGGACCTGCGGGGGATCATCCGCAGCGAAGGCTTCAACGGCGGCACGGACATTACGCGGGCGATGTACGATGCGGCGAAGTACATGGGGCAGCACGGGCGCAAAGAGGCGCGGCGGGCGATTGTGATTCTGACCGACGACGAGACGGAGCTCGACCGGGACGACCTGGGCGTGGAAGCGGCGCTGAAGAACGCCGATACGGTGATGAGCGCACTGATCGCTCCGGACGCGATGATGAGCCGGGGCGGATACCCGGGTGGCGGTTATCCGGGCGGCGGTTATCCGGGCGGCGGGCAGCGGCGGTATCCGCCGCGGGGCGGCTGGGGTGGGGTGATCCTCCCGCCGATTCCGATTCCAGGCGGTGGCGGCGGCGGCTACCCGGGCGGTGGATCGGGACGCGGTGGAGGCTATCCAGGGGGCGGGCCGGTGGGTGGCCGGAGGACGCAGTCCGCGGGCACTTCGGAGATTGCGCGGGCGTCGGGCGGAGATTCGCTGCCGGTAGACCATGCCTCGGCATTACAGGACACGCTGGATGGATTGAGGCAGCGCTATTCGCTGTATTTCTCCGTGCCGCCGGGTGCGCGGGCCGGCCAGGTGCGGCGGCTGAGCGTGCAGCTTTCGTCGGCTGCGGCGCGGCGGGTGCCGGGCGCGCAACTGGCGTTCCGGGACGACTATGAAGCGCCTGCGACGAAAGCGGGACCGGAGTCGCCTGAGACCGTGACGGTGTCGCAGACCGCGGGCGCGAGTGCGGCGGCCGCGGGGGCGGCGGCTGATCCGCAGCAGGAGGCGGTACCGGCGGCTCCGAAGCTGCGGCGGCGGTCGGCGGGCGAGTCCTATGGATCGCACGGGCCGAATCCGAACGTGGGTTGGGGGACGGCGGATGCGGAAGGCAAGACGGCCGGCTTTTCGACGGCCGGGCCGGCTTCCGGCAGCGGCGCCGCCACTACGACTTCAACCAGCCCCACGGCGGCGGGCAAGACTCAGGATGCCAGCGGCAGCGGCGGATGGCGGAAAGCCACATCGGACGACCTGGAGCCGCCGGCGCCGCCCAAGGCTCCGGCGACCAAGAAAGAATAGCGGGACTATCTGGGCCGGAGCGGTGGAAGGTCCGCCGCGGGCCTGGCCGGCTGGCCGGCCCTCAAGAGGAAGGGAGCGAGTGCAGCGGTAACGGGCCAGCCTTCGGGACGCTCCAGGACGGCGAAGGTGCCTTTGTTGTATTCGGTGGGGAGGGCGCGGGCGCCGGTGGGCGTGCGGGGATCGGCAAGAAAGAGGGATTGCGGGGGAAGGATGGCGGCGAGGTCGGGCAGGTCGAAGTCCTGGAGGACGCCGGGGACGATGATTTCCGCCGCGTTCTGGTGCAGGCGCCACTGGGTGATGGAGAACCAGCTGGTGACGGTCTGTTCGAGGAGAACCGCGGCCAGATTGCCGTCCAGGGCGGCGGCGGCGAGGGCGGGGACGCCGGCGTTGCCGCGGGCCCAGAGCAGGATGCGGCTGGGATCGACATTGGGCGCGGCGCGCAGTTCGGCCATAGCGCCTTCGATTTCGGCGGTCTGGAGGCCGACGAGGGATTTGGAATAGAGCCATTGCTTCGCGGCGGCCTGGTAGGCGCCGGAGTAGCCGCCGCGGCCGGCGGGGAAGGCGGGCGGATCGACGGATCTGACCAGGAACCCGGCGGCGCGGAGAGCGTCGACGTCGGCTTTCGGAACTCCCGTGGCGAGGACGGCGGGGGCCAGGCCGGGCGGCGAGGTGCGGGCGAGCCGGGAGATCTGGGGGACCTGCAGGCGTTCGCGCACGAGGGCGCGGAGCTGATCCGGAGAGTTGACGGAGAGGGCCTTGCGCCGGCTGAAGACCTGGGCAGCGAGGCCGCGGTTGAGGGAGAAGACGGTTTCGCCGCCGAAGGAGGTGGCGAGCTGTCCGGTGGGCGTGACCCAGAGGGCGGACTCGGGTTCGGTCTGAAGCGGCGCTTCCTGGACCTCGGCGCCGATGCCCTTGAGCTGGGTATCGAGGAAGCGGTAGGCGGCCTCGCGGCGCGGCTGGGACCAGCCGTGGGTATCGTCGTATTCGAAGAAGGCGATGCGGCCGGGGGCGTCGATGGCGGCGTAGTGCGAGCGGGCGGCCTCGAAGGTGGCGCGGGCGCCGGCGATGGGGAAATAGTCGCGGACGGCGGAGGTGATGAGGAAGGGGCGGGGGGAGAAGGCTTTGATGTAGTCGACGAAGTCGAGCCCCTGGGCGAGGAAGCCGGGGAGAATCTGTTCGGAGTCCTGGGGGCCGGGGCCCTCGAGGAGTTCCTTCCAGCGGGTGATGTAGCAGGAGGAGACGGCGGCGGCGAGGCGCGGCTCAAAAGCGGCCAGCAGCGCGGCCTGGGTGCCGCCGCCGGAGTTGCCGGCGACGGCGATGCGCTTGGGATCGACTTCCTTGCGGGTGGTGAGGTAGTCGAAGGCGCGGACGCCGTCCCAGACGAAATAGCGGGCGATGGGCGCACCGGTGAGGAGGCACTGGAGTCCGGCGCTGTTGTGCTCATTGACGCCGGGGGAGAGGCGGGACCGGCCGAGTTCGGGATCGAAGTACTCGATGCGTTCGCCCTGGCCAGGGGGATCGTAGGCGAGGACGACATAGCCGCGGCGGGCGAGCGTGATCCAGGCGTGCTGATAAGTGGCGCTGGCTTTGCCGTTGTCGCTGTGGCCGGCGACGCCGAGGACGGCGGGGAATGGCGGCTGGCCGGCCAAGGGGATGTAGAGATCGGCAGTGACGCGGAAGTTGGGAAGGGAGTCGAAGACGACCTTCTCGACGCGATAACCGGGGCGCTCAAAGACGCCGGTGACGCGAGCGTTCAAAGGCGCGCGGAGATCGGGCAGGCCGCCGATCAGGGAGAGGAGTTTGGAATGCAGCTCGTCGGGCGCCTGGAAGAAGGCGAGCAGGAGAAGGAACGCGGGCATGGTGCCCGGATTGTAGCGCAGCGGGCGGCTGGTTTGCGACGGGCGTTGCGGCGGGGCGCGCCGCCGGGTGCGGGGCCTGATAGAATCTGGGCCATGCCGAACCTGACGATGCACCGCAGAGACGTGATCCGCAGCGCCGCCCTGGCGATGACTGCCTCTTCGTATTCGAAGATTCTGGGCGCTAATGACAAAGTGAACCTGGGCGTGATCGGCTGCGGCGGACGCGGACAGGGCGTGATGGGGACTTTCATCAAGACCACGCAGGTGAACGTGACGGCGGTGTGCGACGTGTTCGGGGACCGGCGGGACCAGGCGGCAACGAAGGCGCCGGGCGCGAAGACGTTCGCCGAGCACCAGAAGGTGCTGGAACTGAAGGACGTGGACGCGGTGCTGATTGCGACGCCGGATCACTGGCATTGCCCGATTGCCATCGATGCGCTGAACGCGGGCAAGGATGTGTATGTGGAGAAGCCGCTGTCGTTGAAGATCGAAGAAGGGATGCATGTGGTGAAGGCGGCGAGGGTGAACAACCGCGTGTGCCAGGTGGGCATGCAGCAGCGCAGCGGACAGCACTATATTCAAGCGCGGGAAGAGTACTTCAAGACCAAGAAGCTGGGCAAGATCACGCTGGCGCGGACGTGGTGGCACGGCAATGGAGCGCACCTGATGAAGGCGCCGCCGAAGATGGCGACGAAGCCTTCGAATCTGGACTGGGCGCGGTTTCTGGGGCCGGTGAAGTGGCGGGATTACGATCCGCAGCAGTACTGGAATTTCCGGGCGTACCTGGATTTCGGCGGCGGGCAGATTACGGATCTGATGACGCACTGGATCGACGTGGTGCACATGTTCATGGAGCAGGACAACCCGGTGTCGGCGGTGGCGGCGGGCGGGGTGTACTGCTACAAAGACGGGCGGACGGCGCCGGACACGATCAACGTGCTGCTGGAGTATCCGGACCAGTGGACGGCGACGTTCGAGGCGACGCTGGCTCCGGGGCTCAGGGGGGCGGCGGTGGAGGTGTGCGGGACGGAGGGGAGCTTGTATATCACGCGGTCGGAGTTTGTGTTCCGGACGGCGGAACGGAAGCCGCAGGAGACGCGCGTGCAGAGCCCGCGCGACCAGACGATCGACCACGTGGAGAACTTCCTGGATTGCTGCCGGACGCGGAAGCTGCCGAATGGGGATGTCTACATTGGGCACCGGTCCGCGGCGGCCTCGCATCTCGGCAACATCTCATACGTGCAGAAGCGGAGGCTGAAGTACGATCCGCAGCGGGAAGAGATACTGCCGCTCTAAAGCTATGACTGGCAAGACACTGCAAGTCTCGTGCGTCCAGATGCACTGGGCGCGGCCGATGGAAGAGAACCTGGCGAAGACGCTCGCATATGTGGAGCGGGCGGCGGAGGCGGGATCCCGCGTGGTGCTGTTTCCGGAAGCGAACCTGACGTCGTACTACTTTCCCTACGTGGTGGGGCTGGATGCGGGAGAGGTGCGAAAGGCGCTGGACGCGACTTGCGAGGCGGCGCGGCGGCACGGGATCTGGGTGATTGCCGGGACAGTCCGCAAGACCGCGGACCGGCACTTGAACCTGGCGCACGTGATTTCGCCGGACGGAACGATTGAGCACGAGTACGCGAAGGTGCACATGGCGGGGCGCGACGAGCAGCGCTACTGCCGCGGGGGAAACAAGCTGTCGCTGTTCGAGATCGACGGGGTGGTGTGCACGCTGGTGATCTGCCGGGATGGGCGGCATCCGGAGCTGTACCGGCTGCCGGCGATGGCCGGGGCGCAGGTGCTGTTCCATCCATCGTGCTCGTCGGATGAGATCGAAGCGGTGGCGTGGAAGAGGGTGTCCGGGCGGGCGCAGCAGCCGGTGGGTCCGAACTCGAAGATCTTCCATTGTGTGGCGAACACGGTGGGGCAGTCGCCGGACGGATTGCAGACATCCTCGGGGATGAGCTTCATCCGGGAGCCGAACGGGATCCCGCTGGCGGAGGCGGGATTTTACCAGGAAGAGATGATCACGGCGGTGCTGGATCTGGAGCGGGCGGACCGGGGCTATGTGAGAGATTCGCTGCAAAACCCGCCGTTTCTGCGGGAGCACTGGGAGCGGATGGTGACGGAAGTAAAACAAAGGGCAGGACTACCGCCTGAATAAGGCTTAACATCCGTGACGAGCCGGGTGTCCTAGAATAGTGTGGTGGCTACTCCCGCTCCTCTCCCGGAGGCCGTGTCCAAACTGGATGCGGTCCGTGCCGAAATCGGTAAAGTGATCGTTGGCCAGCAGCAGGTGGTCGATGGGGTTTTGATCTGTCTGTTATCGGGCGGACACGTGCTTTTGGAAGGCGTGCCCGGCCTGGGCAAGACGACGCTGCTGAGAACGCTGGGGCGGGTGCTGCACCTGAAGTACTCGCGCATTCAGTTCACGCCGGACCTGATGCCCGCCGATATTGTGGGGTCGATGATCATGGAGACCTCGGAGGGTGGAGCGAAGGCGTTGAAGTTTTCGCCGGGTCCGATTTTCGCCAACCTGGTGCTGGCGGACGAGATCAACCGGGCGACGCCGAAGACGCAGAGCGCGCTGCTGGAAGCGATGCAGGAGCGGACGGTGACTTCCGGCGCGGTGACACACCAACTGGAGACGCCGTTTCTGGTGATGGCGACGCAGAACCCGATCGAGATGGAAGGAACGTATCCGCTGCCGGAGGCGCAGCTGGACCGGTTTCTGATGAAGATTCTGGTGGAGTATCCGTCGCGGGAGGAGTTGAACCGGATTGTGGACCGGACGATACAGAGAGACGAGCCGGAGCTGAGTCCGGTAATCGACCGGGATTCGATTCTCTCGATCCGGCGGGCCTGCCGGGAGGTGCTGGTGGCGCCGCACGTGCAGGACTTCGCGGTGTCGCTGGTGATGGCGACGCAGCCGGGCACAGCGGGGTCCCATGCGCTGGCGAACAAGTACATCCGCTACGGATCTTCCCCGCGCGGCGCGCAGGCGCTGGTGGAATGCGGGCGGGTGCACGCCTTCATGCGGAGCAACGCGCACCTGTCGATCGACGACATCCGGGCGATTGCGCCGGCGGTGCTGCGGCACAGGATCATTCTGAATTTCGACGCGCACGCCGACGATCAGACGCCGGAGACTCTGCTGGCAGAGATCATCTCGGCGACGGCGGCGGCGTCGGCGCGCTAGGCCCCACAGCTGAGAACAATGGCGGCACCCCTACTCGACCGGCAACTTCTGGAACGGCTGGAACGGCTCACCATCCGGTGGCAGAAGTCGTTTCGCGGGCTGGTGGGCGGGCACAACATGTCGCGCTTCGCGGGTCCGGGGCAGGAGTTTCTGGACCACCGCCATTTTCACCACGGCGACGATCTGCGGGCGGTGAACTGGCGGGCGTACATGCGGCTGGAGAAGCTGTTCCTGAAGATGTTCCAGGTGGAGCCGCGGACGCCGATCCGGCTGTTGATGGACTGCTCGCTGTCGATGGCGGCCGCGCCGGACGAGAAGGACGTTTCGAAGTTCGACTTCGCGCGGAGGCTGGCCGCGGCGCTGAGCTTTGTGGGGCTGGTGCGGCACGACTCGATTCTGTTGCAGCCGTTTCACGAGCGGCTGGACGACACGTTTCTGGCGTCGGGCGGGCGGCACCGGTTCGGTCCGGTGAACGATTTTCTGGCCGAGCTGGAGCCTTCCGGCAAGACGGACTTTCTGCACATCGCGCGGCAGTTCATCTCGACGTACTCGAGGCCGGGACTGCTGATTGTGATCTCGGATTTCATGGACGACGCCGGCGTGGTCAAGCCGCTGCAGTATCTGAAGGACTTCGGCAACGAGCTGATGCTGGTGCAGGTGTGGAGCGACAGCGACCGCAAGCCGCAACTGGGGGGCGAGGTGAAGCTGACGGACGCCGAGACGGGCGCGGCGATGGAGCTGGCGCTGGACGACGAGGCGTGCCAGGCGTACACGGAGGCGTTCGACCAGTATTCGGGCGAGATTGAAGACCTGGCGCTGCGTTCGGGAGGAAGGTACGCGGGCTTTGCCACCTCCGTGCCGCTGGATGAGGCGATCTTCCAGGCGCTGCATGAAACGGGCGCGGAGTTGCAGCGCGCGGGGCGGAGCGCATAAGAGATGTTCTTCGTCAACCTGAGCGCGCTGGAGTTCTTGGCCCTGTTTACCGCGGTGGGCGGCGTGACGCTGGCGTTGTATCTGCTGATCCGCACCCGGCGGCAGCACAGGGTGGCGACGCTGAAGTTCTGGCAGGCGGCGCAGCGGAAAGCGCAGCAGCAGAGGCGGCGGAGGATCGATCAACCGCTTTCTCTGTTGATGCAATTGCTGGCGCTCCTGCTGCTGCTGCTGGCGATTGCTCAGCCGCGGTTCGGATCGAAGGAGAGTTCGGGCACGGACCACGTGCTGCTGCTGGACACATCGTCGTGGATGCAGATTCCGGCGCAGCAGGCGGAAGCCAAGCGGCTGGCACTGCAGTGGCTGCGGCGGCTGCCGGCGCAGGACCGCGTGATGGTGCTGAGGTCGGACGCGCTGGCGACGCCGCTGACGCGATTCGATTCGACGGCGGCGGAGCGCGAGGCGGCGGTGCGGCAGGCGGCGCCATCGTCGTCGGCACTGGACCTGCACCCGTCGTTTGAAGTGGCGTCACAGGCGCTGCGGCTGAACGCGCAGCGCGCGGGCGAGATCGTATACGCCGGTCCGGCGCGGGTGAGCGACGCATCGGATCTGGCGGCGCCGTCGAACTTCCGGCTGCTGGCGACCAAGGCGCTGCCGGCGAACCTGGGTTTGACGCGGATGACCGTGCGGCGGCTGGCGTCGGAGCCCTCGACCTATGAGGCATCGGCAACGGTGCGCAACTACGGCGGGGCGGCCAGGAACGTGGCGTTCACGGCAGGACTGGGCGGGGCGATCGTGTCGAGCCAGCTGCTGAGCGTGGCAGCCAACGGGGAGACGACGGCGCAGTTCCGCTTCCGCTCGACGGGCGCGGGGTGGCTGGAGGCGCGAATCGACGCGCGCGACCAGTTGCCGGCCGACGACCGGGCGACGCTGGAGATCCCCTCGCCGGCGAAGTTGAAGGTGGCGGTGTTCTCGGCCAACCCCGAGGCGCTGCGGCCGCTGCTGTCGTCGGATGCGCGCATCGATGCCGTGTATCTGCCGCAGAGCGCCTACGCTGCGAACTACGATGCTGGGCTGCTGGTGCTGGATTCATTCACGCCGGCAGAGGCGCCGAAGCGGGCGGCGCTATATCTGAAACCGGGAGCGGCGTCGGCGTCGATCACGAAGTGGAACACGACGCACCCGATTGCGGCGGGGATTCGGTCTCAGGATTTCCGGTTTGCTGGCGCGCGGCTGCTGAGCCCGGAAAAGGACGACGTGGTGGTGGCTTCGTCGTCAGAAGGCGCGCTGATAGTGGCGCGCGACGCGGCGCCGCGGGTGGTTTCGCTCGGCTTCCAGCCGATGTCGGCGGACCTGCGGTTTGAGATTGCGACGCCCCTGCTGTTCGCCAACATTCTCGAATGGATGGCGCCGCAGACATTCCTGCAGCAGGAGGCGCTGGCGGCGACGCCTGGCGCGGTCTCGCTGGATCTGCCGGCGGAGTACCCGGCGGACCAGATCAGGGTGCTGGACGCGGAGGGCAATGCCCTGCCCTTCACGCAGGACGCCAAGACGCTGCGGTTCTTCACGGCACAGCCGTCGACGGTGCGCGTGCTGACGCCTAGCGTCGAGTACGTCTTCTCGTTGTCGCTGCCGGGGCTGGGCGCGCAGGCATGGCAGCCGGGCACGGAGGTGGCCAGAGGGCTGGGTCCGGCGCTGGCGAGTTCGCCGCTGCCGAAGGATTTCTGGCAGGTGCTGGCGATACTGGGCGCGCTGCTGATCGGGCTGGAGTGGTGGCTGTTCCGGAACAAGCCGCACTCGCGGTGGTCGCTGGCGCTGAAGGTGGCGTCGATCGCCGCGGCGCTGGCCAGCGTGTTCCAGCCGAACGTGGGCGTGGAAGAGTCGAAGCTGGCGGTGGCGGTGCTGGCGGATACGTCGGCGTCGGTACCGGGCGCGGATCTGCAGAAGGCGTCGCAATTCGTGGGAGAAATGGATTCGGCGCGCGGCCGGCACCTGATGCGGGTGCTGCCGTTTGCGCGGAGCGTGCGGACGCCGGCGCCGCAGGAGATGGCATCGGGTTGGAAGCTGATGAGCACGGCGGGCGAAGCGGGGCGGGCGACGGATCTGGAATCCGCGCTGCGGCAGGCGGCGACGGCGCTGCCGGCGGCGCTGGTGCCGCGCGTGGTGCTGATTTCCGACGGACGGGAGAACAGGGGTTCGGTGGCGCGGGCAGCGTGGCAGGCGCGGCAGCTGGGGATTCCCATCGATACGGTGCTGCTGAACGGACGGGCGGCTCCGCAACTGCGGATTGAGAGCGTGCGGCTGCCGACGGTGGCGTTCACGGGCGAACGGTTCCCCATCGTGCTGGACGTGACCGCGCCTGAGCGGGCCAACGCGACGCTGGAGATTTCGGCGGAAGGCAAGACGCTGGGCACAACGCCGGTGACGCTAGATCCGGGGCAGAACCAGTTGACGGTGAGGGCGGCGATTGCGACCGCGGGCGCGATCGACGTGGTGCTGCAATTGAAGTCCGGAGCGCTGGGAGAGGTGCGGTTTGAACAGGCGGTGAGTGTGAGGCGGCCGCGGCTGTTGTACCTGTCGCAGGACGCGGCGGGGATGGAGACGCACCTGTTCGCGACGCTGGCCGCGGCGCAATTCGACGTGATTTCCGACGTGCCGCTGGCGGCGGCGAAGTTCGACGATTACCAGATCGTGCTGTTCAACAACTACGACCTGGAGTCGATCGCGCCGGCGAGGAAACAGGAGCTGGAGAACTACATCCGGCAGGGCGGCGGGGTGATGGTGATCGGCGGCGAGCGGAACGTGTACGTGGAGAAGAAAGACCGCGCGTTTGCCGATCCGCTGGACCGGGCGCTGCCGGCAACGGTGGCGCCGCCGCGAAGCCCGGAGGGTGCGGCGCTGATCCTGATCGTGGACAAGTCGTCGTCGATGGAAGGCCGCAAGATGGAGCTGGCGCGGCTGGCGGCGATCGGCGTGGTGGAGAACCTGAAGCCGATCGACCAGTTGGGCATCCTGATCTTCGACAACTCGCACTCCTGGGCCGTGCCGCTGCGGCGGGCCGAAGACAGGGGCATGATCAAGCGGCTGATTGCGGGCATTACGCCGGACGGCGGCACGCAGATTGCGCCGGCGCTGGCGGAGTCGTACAAGCGGATGCTGCCGGCGACGGGGGTCTACAAGCACATCGTGCTGCTGACCGACGGTATTTCGGAAGAGGGCGACTCGATCGCGCTGGCCAAGGAAGCGGCCGCCAACCGGATCACGATTTCGACGGTGGGGCTGGGGCAGGACGTGAACCGGGCGTACCTGGAACGCGTAGCGCAGTTCGCCAAGGGGCGCGCGTATTTCCTGACGGATCCTTCGGGCCTGGAGCAGATCCTGCTGAAAGACGTTCAGGAGCACACGGGGTCCACCACCGTGGAGCGCACAATCACGCCGAAGATCCAGCACCAGGCGGAGATTCTCACCGGGCTGCCGATGAACCAGGTGCCGGCGTTGAAGGGCTACGTACGGTTCCAATCGAAGACGACGGCGGAGACGATTCTCACGATTCCTTCGAACTCGACGGCGGAGAAGGACGATCCACTGCTATCGCGGTGGCAGTACGGGCTGGGCAGGGCGGCGGTGTTCACGTCGGATGCGAAATCGCGTTGGGCCGAGTCCTGGGTATCGTGGCCGGGGTTCGACCGATTCTGGGCGAACGTGCTGCGGGATCTGCTGCCGCAGGCACAGCCCGGGCAGGCGAGCTTGAACTACGACGCGCCCGCTGGGGCGCTGATTGCGGAGTACCGGCAATCGACGGCAGTTCCCTTCCCTGCCAGAGTTCCGGAGTTGTACGTGATCGGGCCGGACGGCTTCCAGGCGCCGATGACGGTAGAGCGGCTGAGCGGGGATCACATCCGGGCGCGGACGACGATAGGCACGCGGCGGGGGTTGTTCCGGGTACGGCCGCTGGAAGAGTCGCGGGCATTTCCAGAGAGCGGCTTGTACCTGCCGGAGCCTGAAATGACGACGTACGGCAGCAACCGGACTCTGCTGGAGCAGCTGGCGATGTATACCGGAGGGCGATTCAATCCCACGGCGGCGCAGGTGTTTTCGGCGGGGGGACGGTCGATTCCGACGACGCTGCGGCTGTGGCCCGGATTGCTGGCGCTGGCGATTGTGCTGAATCTGGCGGAGTTGATCTTGCGGCGGCTGTTCAGCAGAGTGGTTTCGGCGGCATAGGGCTACCTGGTGGCATCGAGCCACTCGGCGGCGCGGGCGCGAACGGAGGCGCGGGTGATCTCGTCGGGGATGATGTCACCGATGACGGCGATGGAGTCCGCGCCGGCGCGGAGGACAGATTGCGCCGTTTCGCGGGTGATGCCGCCGATGGCGACCAGGGGTTTCGTGGTGAGAGTGCGGAGATGCGGGATCTGCTCCAGGCCGACCTGGGGGTCGGGGTTGTCCTTGGAGAAGGTGGAGAAGACGGGGCCGATGGCGAGGTAGGAGGCTGGCTCGTGGTGGGCGGCGGCGAGCTGGGCGGCGTTGTGGGTGGAGAAGCCGAGGGGCGCGCCGGGGCCGAGGATGCGGAGGGCGAGGGCGGGGGGGAGATCGTCCTGTCCGAGATGGAGACCGACATGGAGGAGGGCGGCGAGGTCGGCACGGTCGTTGATGATGAGCTGGGCGCCGGCCTGGGCGCATAACCCAGCGACGGTCTGCGCCGTTTCAAACATCTGGCGGGAGAAATGTCCTTTGTGGCGGAACTGCAGGAGCCGGACTCCGGCTTCGAGGAGAGCCTCGGAGAAGAGGACAGGCTGGCGGCCGCGGCGGGTGAGGGCAAGGGTATCGAGAATAGGATAGAAACGCGGGAGCACGGAGACCATCATAGCGGTGCCATGGTAGACTCTGTTCACTAGAAAGGGGGGGCTTATGCCCAAGTTCGTAATTGAAAGAGAGATTCCAGGTGTGGGCGGACTGAGCCCGGACCAGTTACAGGCGATTTCGCAGAAGTCGTGCTCTGTGCTGCGGGAGCTGGGCCCGCAGGTGCAGTGGGTGGAGAGCTACGTGTGCGCGGACAAGATCTACTGCGTCTACATCGCGCCGGATGAGGCGAGCGTGCGTGAACACGGGGCAAGGGGCGGTTTCCCGGTAAACGTGGTGTCGCAGGTGGTGCGGAAGATCGACCCGACGACCGCGGAAGGCTAGAGAGACGCCAGGATGGCGCTCACCGGGGGCGTGCCGCGCCAGGCGGCGGCGATAGCCTGATCGGGTCCGATGACATAGACGGTGCGGCGCACGATGGGACCGAAGCCCGCCTTGTACTGGAACGCGATGCGCCCGCCCTTGTCGCAGAGGAGCGCGAAGGGCAGGCCGAGTTTTTCGACGTAGCGCGTGTGGCTGGCGGGACCGGCGGGATTCACGCCGTAGACCACGGCGTTAGCGGCTTCGAGTTGCGGCCAGGCATCGCGAAGCGCGCTGAGCTGGTGCGTTCAACCGGGCGTGTCGTCGGCGGGATAGAAGACGAGGACGACGGGGCGGCCGCGGTGTTGGTCGAGACGCACGGTGCGGCCCATGTGGTCGGTGGATTCAAAGGGCGGCGCGGGAGTTCCAGGCCGAGTGGGAGCGCCGATCATGGATGCCTCGATTGTAGCGGAGATCGCGGGATCGGGTCCGCAGGATCTGGGAAGAGCTGTGGGGCGTATTGACTTCCAGTGCCGGCTGAAATACGATGCGAGTCCCTGGCAGCAAGCCGCTCATGGGCAGGGGATGCTTGCCGGCGGCCGCCGCTTTGAGAGCGGGTGGTGTGGTTTTGATTCCCGGAATCGGGCTGAGGATTGTGGTCCCGTGCAAAAAGCATTTGTCCTGTTCATCCTGATCTTGGCAGCTACGATGCAGGCGCCGGCTCAGAGCCGGACGTTCGACATCTACTCTTTCACGCCGCCGCCGGGCTGGTCGTTCCAGGATGGCCGCGACCACCTGAGCTACACGTCGATCGATCAGGCGCGGCGAACCTTCTGCATGCTGGGGGTCTATTCGAGCCGGGCTGGTTCGGGGCGCCCGGATGCGGAGTTCGCCGAAGAGTGGAAAACGATCGTCCAGCAGAGCTTTCGGAGCCAGGCAAGTCCACGGCCTGCGCCCGGGAACACTGCGGCAGGAGTGAGCTATCTGAATGGCTCAGCAGAGGCGCAGCAGCAGAACGGCGCGCCGGCGCATGTGCGCCTGGTGACTTTTCAGGGAGGCAATCGAGTGGGCAGCATGATGTTCGTGGCGACGCACCGTGCCGCCATGGAATCCTGCGAGCCGGCGATCCAGAATCTTCTCAACAGCGTGCGGCTGAGCGTGCAAGGAGCGGCGGCACCGCAGCCGGCCGCACCGCAGACTTCCAGCCCGCCCGCGACAGGTGCGGCAAACCCGGCGGGCAGTTCCCAGCCTGCACCCAATCGCAGCGGAATCGCCGGCGTGTGGATGGGATTCCGGCCGCTGGGCATGGGGAGCTATGAGCCACGTCCGCGCTGGTATACGTTCTTTGAAGACGGACAGGTGTTCGAGGACATTCCGCGAGAGGGCTTCGCCGGTTGGAACAGCTCAGCCAGCAAAGCCACCGAGGAGCAGCGCCCGTACTGGGGCACCTACACGTTTTCGAACGGATCGGGAGTCATCACCAAGCCAGGCGCGCGATTTACCACCAGCATCCGCATGGACGCGGACGGCGGGATTCTGCTCGACTCCGACAAGTTCATCCGCTGCAGCGGGGTGGACGGACTACGGCTGGAAGGCTCATGGACCTCGTTTTCCGATCCAAACGATCCGGCGCTGAACCAGCTCCCGGCAGGCCAGCGGCCGATTCTCAGGCTGGCTCGCAGCGGACAGTTCCTGGACGAAGGGATCTTCCTGACCATCCTGAGAAACTACACGGAACAGGCACCGCCGAGTGGGGCCGGCACCTACGAAATCCGCGCGTTCACGCTGATACTCCGCTACAGGGACGGAACGGTCAGGCAGGTGGCCTTCACTGGGCTTCTGAAGCTGGATCCGGGGCGGGACAATAACATCCTGTTCCTCGGACGCACGCAATTCAACCGGCAGAAGTAGATTCGGCGCAGTTGATTTGGAGGCCGCCGCGACGATGCGCCCGGCAGCCACTCCCGGGGCGGGTATGGCCCGTCGAGTCTGGAATTATTCCCAACTTGCAGCGCGCAAGCAGCGAGGACCAGGGCGTGATGAAAGCGGCAGCCCCGCAAGGGAGAATCCCGGAGCAGCAGAGCCGCGGCGCAGACCGGAGGCCAAGCGCCGGCCAAACGCTTATTGGCTGACGTAAGACATCAGGCGTTCCTGGACAGTTTTGGCGCGCTGATTGTCCCAACAGGCGATGAAGACGGTGTCGTCGCCGGCGACGGTGCCGGCGACCTCGGCCCAATCTTCCTGGTCGAGGGCGACGGCGAGGGAGTTGGCGCTGCCGGTGGAGGTCTTGAGGATGACGAAGTTCTGGGCGAGGCGGACATCGAGAAGGTACTCGGCCATCACCTGGCCGAGGCTTGGGCCGGTGGGATCGGGGAGGATCTCGCGGTAGCCATCGGCGGTCTTCGCCAAGCCCATTTCGCGGATGTCGCGGGAGAGGGTGACCTGGGTGGTTTCAATGCCCTGGTCGCGGAGCTCGCGGGCGAGTTCGTCCTGGGTATTGATGCGCTTGGTGCGGATGAGCTTGAGGATCTGTCCCTGGCGGTAATTTTTGGTCATGACATCGACTCCAGACGAGAGTGGGCGGCGGCGAGCGCCGCGCGGACGGTGGCGGGGGCGGTGCCGCCGGGTGCGGTACGGGTCTTCATGCCCTCGGCGGGATTCATGAAGCGGGCCATCTCCGGGGAGAAGCGGGGGTCAAAGGCGTGCAGCGCCTCGCCGGTCCACTCGGACGGTTTCCTGTTTTGGCTGACGCTTTCGAGCACGAGGCGGCCGACGAGCTGGTGGGCCTGATGGAAGGGGACGCCGGCGCGGGAGAGGGCTTCCGCGAGATCTGTTGCTACCAGCCAGCCATCCTCGGCGGCCTGCAAGGGCGGCGCGGGGCGGAGCGTGGTGGTCTCCACGACGCCGCGGGTCATTTCCAGCGAGAGGGTGAGCTGATCGACGGCGTCGAAGAGGGGCTCTTTATCCTCCTGCATGTCGCGATTGTAAGTCATCGGCAGGCCCTTCATGGTGGTGAAGAGAGAGGTGAAGGAGCCGAAGATGCGGCCGCACTTGCCGCGGATGAGCTCGAGCGAATCGGGGTTCTTCTTCTGCGGCATGAGAGAGGAGCCGCTGGTGACGCCGTCGCCGAGATCGAGCCAGCCGAATTCGTCGGAGGAGTAGAAGATCCAGTCCTCGGCGAGGCGGGAGAGGTGAATGGCGCAGAAGGAGGCGGCGGAGAGGTAGTCCAGCGCCCAGTCGCGGTCTGCGGAGACGTCCATGGAGTTGAGGGTGACGCCGTCGAAACCGAGTTCGCCGGCGAGGCCTTCGCGATCAACGGGGAAGCCTGAGCCAGCCAGGGCGCCGGAGCCGAGGGGCATGAGATTCACGCGGGCGCGGGCTTGCAGGAGGCGCTGGTGGTCGCGGGCGAACATCTCGAAATAGGCCAGGAGATAGTGGGCCCAGGTGACGGGCTGTGCGCGGCGGACGTGGGTGTAGCCGGCGACGATGGTGTCGGTGTGTTTCCCGGCGAAGTCGAGGAGCGACGCCATCAGGCCGCGGAGCAGCGCGGTGGTGCGATCGATTTCGCCGCGCAGCCACAGGCGCGTGTCCAGCGAGACCTGCTCATTGCGGGAACGGCCGGTGTGGATCTTGTCGGCGAGCGCGCCGGCATTGACCTTCAGCAGGCGGATGACGTAGGTGTGGATGTCCTCGTCGGGGGCGTCGGCGGGAGGCTCCGGGATGGAGGCCAGCGCGTCGCAGATGGCCTGCGCCTCGCTGTCCTGAAGGATGCCAACGCGGGCCAAGGCACGGGCATAGGCCTGGGAGCCGAGGATGTCGGCGGCAAACAGGCGGCGGTCAAAGTGCAGCGACCAGGAGAAGCGCTGGAAGACTTCCGAGGGGCCGGATTCGAAGCGTCCGCCCCAGAGTTTCATCGGTGTTTCTTGGCTCATTTCGCGGGACCGTCCAGGAGCATGAGGAGCAGGGCTTTCTGGGCGTGAAGGCGGTTTTCGGCCTGGTCGAAGACGACCGAAATCGGGGATTCGATGACCTCCGACGTGACCTCCTCTTCGCGGTGGGCGGGGAGGCAGTGCATGAAGAGCGCACCGGGCGCGGCGAGCGCCATCAAGTCCGAGTTGACCTGGTAGGCGGCGAAGGCACGGGCGCGCTCGGCGGCCTCGTGCTCGAAGCCCATGGAGGCCCAAACGTCCGTGTAGACCGCCTCGGCACCGGCGAGGCCTTCGGCCGGATCGTTGGCGACGGAGATCACGGCGCCGGTTTCGGCGGCGAAGGCGCGGGCCTGGGCGAGGATGTCGGGCAGCGGCTCGTAGCCCGGAGGAGTGACGCAGGTGACACTCAACCCGAGGCGGGCGCCGTCGAGCATGAGCGAGTTGGCGACATTGTTGCCGTCGCCGACGAAGGCCAGCTTGTGACCCTTCCACCCGCCCCAGTGTTCTTGGAGCGTCTGCATGTCGGCGAAGATCTGGCAGGGGTGGTAAAGGTCGCTCAGGGCGTTTACGACGGGGACGCGGGCGTAGAGGGCCAGGTCGTCCACGGTCTTCTGGGAGAAGGTGCGGGCGACGATCAGGTCAGTCCAGCGCTCCAGATTGCGGGCCACGTCCGCCACGGGCTCACGGCCCCCGATGGGGCCCGTGTTCAGGATGGCATCGCCGCCGAGTTGCTTGGAGGCGACTTCAAAGGTGATGCGGGTGCGCAGGGAGGGCTTCTCGAAGAGAAGACTGACGATACGGCCGCGGAGAGAGGAGCGGAAGCTGCCGGGAGCGCGCTTCACCTCGGCGGCGAGGTCGAGCAGGGAGACGAGTTCAGCTTGGGTGACGTCCAGGTCCGAAGTGAGATTCTGGGCAGCCAACTGGGGGAAGGTAGGGACAGGATCCATGGGTGTCCGAATGAATAGTTATTCGTTTGATTGAATAATTACACACCGCCGGATACAAGTCAAGCGCCCGGGAAAGCTAGGGGATGGCGGAAGCGCTGGAAAGAGCGGGGGGGAGAACGTGAGGTGTGCCGGGCGTCCGCGAGGTGCGCCCGGCCCGTGAGAGTGAACTATTTTTTCTTAGGGCAAGTCCGGCTGTTGTGGCCAGACTGACCACAAATAGAACAGACGCGGCCGCTGGGCTTAGCAGCAGATTTGGAAGAGCGGGCACGGGGAGCGGAGCCGCTGGCGACGAGATCGTAATCGAAGCCGAGGTCAGAGAGAGCAGCCAGATTGTCCTTGATGGAATTCAACAGGGCGGACTTGGAGGACTCAAGGAGTTTGGCGCGTTCATCATCGAGCTTCTTGAGTTTTTCGAGAGTGTCAGCTAGAGAGGACATGAGTAAAGAATGACAGATTTGGAATTAGCGGTCAATCCAGTTTGCGCAATTAGTAATCCTCATTAAGATTTACCAATTTGAAAGAGTGCCATCCGGGAGGCGCATGGCCTCGTCGCGCCACGAGGGCGGTGTTTTGGCGGCATTTTGAACTTCGTTCCAATTGACGCGGATTCCCAAACCGGGGGCTGAGGGGATTTCGAGGTGGCCGGCGGGGTCGAGGGCGAACAGGGGCCAGTCATCGGGCTGGAGGTAGCGGAGCCAGGGATCGGTGAAACCGGTTGCGCCGGAGGAGTTGTAGTGGATGCCTTTCGACCATTCCAGGATCCAGCCGGCGCGGCACTGGACGACGACGTGCAGGCAGGCCATAAAAGCGATGGGAGAGAGCGGGCAGTGGGGGGCGAGGGCGAGGCCGTTGGCCTCGGCGAGAGCGCCGATCTCCGCGGTATTGGCGATGCCGCCAACGTGGACGATGTCGGGTTGGAGGATGTGGGCGCCGCGGCGGGCGACGAGATCGGAGAACTCGGCCACGGTGGTCATGCGCTCACCGGTGGCGATGGGCACGTGAGTGATGGCGGCGATGTCGGGGAGCCAGCGATTGTAATCGGGGCGCACGGGCTCTTCGTAAAACAGGGGACGGGAGAATTCGAGTTCGCGGGCCAGGCGGCGGGCCATTGGGACGTTGGCGCGGCCGTGGAAGTCATAGGCGATCTCGACATCGGGCCCGACGGCATCGCGGACGGCGCGGGCGCGGGCGACGGCCGCCTGAATGCCGCCATAGGTGTCGATGGCGGCCAGCGGCGGGCAGGCGTTCATCTTGATAGCGCGGGCGCCCTCGGCGACGACCCGTGCCGCTTCTTCGGCCGCGGCTTCGGGCGAATTGTTGTTGCCGCCGGCCCAGCGGTAGACCTTGACGCGATCTCGAACCCGGCCGCCGAGCAACTGGTGGATGGGCTGTCCGGCGGCCTTGCCTGCTATATCCCAAAGGGCGATTTCAAGGCCCCCGAGCGCGCTCATGAAATGGGCGCCGCCGTGATAGAAGGAACGGTCATAGCAGGCGCGGACAAGTCCTTTGATGGAGGAAGGATCTTTGCCGATGAATTGCTCCGCCAGTTCGTGGACAGCGGCTTCCGCTGAGGCGAGTTGTCCTTCGACAGTAAATTCACCGTAGCCTTCCAGTCCTTCATTGGTGAGAATCCGGAGCAGGCCCCAACGCGGGGCGACCTGGGCGGTTTCGATGCGTTCGATGATCATGGTTAGCTTCAATTCTATGGCTTTTGGGCGAGCAGGCAAACGGGGCGGTTCGGGAAACCGCCGGGCGTCGTCCGCGGAGTTGATGAAGCAGGTACAACTCTGCAAATTGGCTGCTGATCTTGGAGAATTATGCCGGAAACTCCCGTGGCTATTATCATAGCAGCAACTGAATGATAACACTGATAATCAGTGCAACAATTCCGGCCGTGTGAAGCACGCCTGGGGATGGGCAATGAGTGAGGCTTGCACGGGGCCCGGCAGTTGAGTATTTTGGCTATGCGATTCCGTAGCGGAAAGCAGGTAAGCCATTGATGTCAAGCAGTTGGGATTCACTCAGATGGGGACACTGAAGAGCGTGCGCGGGCGCCGAACGGGCGGTGTGCACTGGCAAGGTCTGGCACAGTTCGCGCTGGCGGCGGGGATTGTTTGGGGGATTAGCGTCGCCGTGGATCCAATAACCGAGTATTTCCGGCGCCAGAATCATTCAAATGGGTGGACCAGATTTCGGCCGCCGCACGAGACATCGGCACTGCAAGTGGAAGGGGAGAGGATTTGGACGGGCGGGCGGGATGGACTGGGATGGATCGACTGGAAGCGGCGGGCAGTGGCGGAGGTTCCGGCCAGCGTACCGAGGCTGGAGCGAGTGCGGGCGCTGCGCCTGAGCCGGAGCGGGGAGATGTGGGTAGGGCATTTGACTGGGGTGGAGCGGCGCGGAGCGGCGGGCTTCACTCACTTGGAGAGTGAAGTGGGCGCGGTGGGCGCGCTGCTGGAGCGGCGCAGCGGAGAGATGTGGGTGGGCGGAGAGAAGGGGCTGGCGCGGTGGGACGGGAGCCGGTTTATCAGGGTGAAGGGGACGGAGAGCCTGGAGGGGGTGGATGCCCTGATGGAAGACCGGGCAGGGGATCTGTGGGTGGCGTCGGCGCATCCGGTGCGCGGCGGCGTGCTGCGGCTGGGAGCCGGTGGAGCGTGGGAGGATTACACGCACAATCCCGGATTGGCGCATCCGGCGGTGAGCGCGGTGTACGAGGATCCGGCCGGGGGCATTTGGTTTGCCTCGGGGTTCGGCAAGCAGGGGGCGGCGTGCCGCTGGAGCAAGAGTGGATGGACACGTCTGACGAAGGCGGACGGGCTGGCTTCGGACCGGGTCCGGCTGGTCTACGAGGACCGGCGCGGGCGTTTGTGGGTGGCAAGCGAAGTGGATGGGACTGCGGTGCGCAGCGGGGGGCGATGGAGAGTATTCACTCCGAAGGAAGGGATGACGGGATGGGAGGTGAAAAGCGTGGTGGAGTCGCCGGACGGTGCTTTGTGGATGGCGACGGAAGATGGGGTAATGCGGCTGGATGAGAAGGTAGAATTGGGACCGGCAGGAGAATCGAAATGACATTTGAGGAAGCTGGCGCGCGGTACGGGCAGTTGCGGGCACAGTGGCAGACGGGGATGCTGCCGGCGGAGCAATTTCAGCAGATGGTGTCGCAATTGGGGGTGCAGGACGCGCAAGGGCAGTGGTGGCAGATGGAGCCGTCTTCCGGGCAATGGATGATGTGGAACGGGGCGCAGTGGGTGCAGGCTGCCCAGGCGCAGCCCGCGGCGCCACCACCGCCGCCGGCGCAGCCCGCGGCTCCGGCGTACGGCCAGGCTTATGCGGCGCAATACCAAACTCCCTACCAAACTCCCTACCAGGCCCCCTACCAGGCTCCCCCTCAGGCAGGCTATCAGGCGACGCATGCGGCGTACCAGCCGGGTGCGGTTCCAGGACAGTATGGAGCCCAGCCGCCACGTCCTGCCATGGGGCAGCAGATGGTGACGGTCCCCGGGAAGAAAGCGGGCCCGGCGATTTGGGAAGGAATCGCCTCAGTCCTTCCTGGTTTTGTGATCGAGATGCTGCAGCGCTGGCAGGTGTACCAGAAAGATCCGGCCGCGCTGGCGGGCTTTGCGGTTCCGTCGCTGCTGCCGGGGGTGCTGCTGCCGCTGGTGCCGACGGTTGGGCGTGCCGTGTCGATCGTGATCGTGCTGGGGTGCCTGGGGTGGTTGTCGTGGCCGTTGATCTCCCAGGGCAGCGAAATCCTGGGCAATGCAAAGGCGGTGCAGAGCCACGCCGGGCGGGGCCTGGTGGGGGTATCGTTGCTCTACCTGATTCCGCGGATCTGGAAGGCTGGCTAATCAGCCGACCTTGGCGCCACAGTAGCCGCAGAAGCGCATGCCGGCAGGCAGGGCGCTGCCGCAGGCGGCGCAGACAGGGGCTGCGGCCGGCGGCGGGACGGCCGGGGGCGCGGAGTTCAGTCGGCTTTTCGCATCGCCCAGCAAGTCCCAGTATTCTTCGTCTTCCGGCAGGGACTCCCGGCTGAGCGGCTCGAGCAGGTCTACCACCTGCTGGAACTCGTCGCGGTAGAGGTGGATTTGAGCCGCGAGAATCCAGATGCGGTAGTTTTCCCGCGGCGTGGTGCGGGCCATGAGCAGGTAGTACTGCTCGAGGGCGGGCTGCCGGAAGGAGAGTGAGTGGAGGGAGATGGCGTAGTTGAAGCGCGCCAGGAAGTCATCCGGGTTCAGGCGCAGGGCCAGTTCGTAGAACGGCAGGGCTTCCTCGCGCATTCCGTTGGTGAATACTTCCAGGGCGGTGCGCAGGGCGAGCTGGGAGCCCGCCCGGGCAAAGCGCGGCTGCTTGTCGGGAAATTCATCGATGTAGCGCTCCAATTCCAGCAGGAGCAGTTCTGGTTGAGGCTCGTCGGGGTTTTGCAGCTCCGCAGCCACTTCAGCGCGCGCGGGGAAGAGGGCGTCGGGAGCATCGACCCACTCATGGAGCGGAGACGGGAGTTCGATGAAAACGTAGGTGCTCATGGTTTCACCGGCATGCGGTAGATCTTGTTCATGAAGTCGCCGAGGTCTCGAGACACGCTCTCTTTGGACAGGCCTGCCGCAGCGAGTTCCGCCTCGGCCTCAGCCGGCGATTTGGTGCCGTTTTCGACTCCCTTCATGATGTCGACGCCCTGTTGGAGCTTGGGTGGAACCTCGACCTTGGGACTACCCGTGCCAAAGCCGCGGTTTTCGTTGAGAGCGTCGAGGCGGCCGTTCACCTGATTGCCGAATTGCTTCGTCGTTTGCCGCATGCCCTCGGCGACACAGGCTTCGCGCTCCGCTGGGGTGTGCGCTTCAGTGTCCGCCTTTTGGTACCACTCGTCGGCCTTGTAGGTGGCGGTCTTCCCCACGCCTGAGGGATCACTGAACTCGCCGGCGGGGTTTTCCAGAGCCGTTTTGGCGTCCTTTTGCCCGCGGCCGTAGGAGTCACTCGAAAGACGGTCGGTCACGGACTGGTCCATCTTCTTGGCGAACTCGTCCGCGCTCATCTTGTCGTACTTGGCTCTGGTATCTGGGGAGGCGCCATCCAGGCAGGTGTCTTTGAAATGCTCGTTGTAAACGGACGCCGATTGCTTGGGCGGCACATCTACCCACTCGCCGCCCGTGGCCTTGATGAAATCGCCGGGTTTGTCGGGATTGGGAATGATCTCGCCTGGTTTGGCCTGGCGTTCGTAGGTGACGTCGCGGTCATAGGAGACCTTTGTCGGGTCCTTAGGCGGCGAGCCCCTTCCAGGCTTGTTGGTCATGTCCTTTTTGCGGACCGGCGTGCCCAACTGATCCGAGAGCGACTTGCAGGTCTTGGTATCAGTCTGATCGTAGATTTTTTTCAGCTCGTTCTTGATCTGCTGCCGAGTCTGCTTCGCCTGCGTCGAATTCTGGCGATTGATCTCATACATGGCCTGCTTGTTGCCCTGCATGTCGAGAGTCGTATCGCGGACTTTTTGAGGATCGCCGCTGAAGCGCGCTTGATTCGCCTTGTTGATCAGCTCCTGGCCTTGCTTCTTGCCGTCCGTCCATGCCTTTTCACGCACGTCGCGCGGAGGTTCCGGCTTGGGCGGCTCAGGAGGCTTCGTGCCGGCCGGCTTCTCTGGAGCCTTTGCTACCGGCTGTTTGGGCGGACCCTTTTTGGCGCCGGATTCCCCATCGGTGACCGGCTTCTTGGGTGGGGGCGGGCCTGGCAGGTCGGGTTGCTTGGGTGGGCCGTCGGGTTGTTTGGGCGGTCCGTCGGGTTGTTTAGGTGGGCCGTCGGGCTGCTTGGGCGGACCGTCGGGCTGCCTGGGCGGGCCGTCGGGTTGCTTGGGCGGACCGTCGGGCTGCTTGGGCGGGCCGTCGGGCTGTTTGGGTGGACCGTCGGCCTCTTTGGGCGGCCCCTCCGGCTCTTTGGGGGGCCCCTCAGGTTGCTTCGGCGGAGCGTCTGGTTGCTTCGGCGGAGCGTCGGGTTGCTTGGGCGGCGCATCGGGTTGCTTGGGCGGCCCATCGGGCTGCTTGGGCGGCCCATCGGGTTGCTTGGGTGGGCCGTCGGGTTGTTTCGGCGGCGCATCCGGCTGTTTCGGCGGCGAGTCGACGGGCTTGACCGTTCCACCGTCGCCGCCGTCGCCAGTCGGTTTCACGATGACTGTGTCGCCACCCTTGCCGGTGTACTTGATGCCGTGCTTGCCCAGGGACTTGGAACATTCCTGCCCCAGCCAGGAGGAGAACTTCTCCACGGCGAGGTCGGAAGCGGTGTCCTTGGCGGCCTGATAGAAATCGATCTCCTTCTGGCGATAGAGCTTGAGCGCGAAGGTCATGGCCACGTAATAGGCCCAGGCCTTGTAGCGGTTGCCGCCGAGGGCCTTCTCGAAAACGTCGACGTCGATGACTTGGCCTTCGGCGATGGAGTACAGAGTCCAGAGGTTCTGGGATGCCCAGGTGCAGATGTTCTGGCCTTCCTCAGCCGCCTGGACGGCGGAGACGATGGCGCCCTTGATAAAGCCCGCCGCCATTGCGCCGTAGGGACCGCAGAGGGCGGTAGCCGCGGCGTTGAACGCGATATCGCCGGCGGCGGTGGCGTATTCGAGAACGGTGACGATGGCGTCGGCCCATTTCTCCATTTCCTTGTAGGCTTCGTCGCCTTCGGCAAGGATGTAGTTGACCGCGATCTTCCAGATCTTGCGGCGGAGAGCGGCGAGGCCGCGGGGGCCGAGTTTGTCCTTCTTTTCGTCGACCAGCGTGTAGAACTTCTGCTGGAACTGCGCGGGGATGTACTTGGCGATGACCTCGCGGCAGCGCTTGTACTCGATCTCCTTGGCCTCGGATTCCTCCTCGGCGGTCATCACCTCAATGGTGAAAGTGATCTCCTTCTTGAATTTGTCGTCTTCATAGCCTTTGGCTGCGACGTTGTACTTCACCAGCACCCGGTCTTCGCCCGGAAGGGCTTTTTGCGTCCAGAATTCGTAGCTCGCCGTGGGGACGGTGGAGGAGTAGACGAGACCGCATTGGTGTTCAAGAACGCAATAGGCGGCGCAGTTGAAAGGAGTGCTCTTGGGTTCCTCGTTGATGGTGAATTCGAGGTCTTCGATCGCTGTTTTGTCCTCGATCAGCTTCTTGGTGGCGGGATCGAAGGCGTACAGTTCGAATTGCGCCTTGGTGACATCCTTTTCGCCGTCGGCGCGGACGTGGATTGTGCCGTCCTGATTCAGATTCTTCACGACGAGGCCTTCCTCGATGAGGAAGATGTGCACGGCGCGTTTGATGGGCTCTTCAAACAGGCTGCAAGTCGCCTTGATCGTGAGCCATGAGGATTGCTGACCGGAGCCTGCGGCTTTCTTTTCCTGCTCCTTCGGAGTCAGGCTCACCTTCACCACACCCTGCTTGACATCCTGGATGGAGGCAGTGGCGAGCGGAGTCTCGTTGCCTTCGTATTCGGTTTCCCAGGTCCAAACGGCCTCACCCGGCGCAGTGAGCGAAGCCGACACATCCACGGCTTCGGTGTCGCCGGCGAGCAGTTCCACCTTTTCGGGATCGATATCAATCTCGGGCCGCTGCATGAGCTTGACCACGTGGCTGGTCTGCATCGGCTGGCCCATGAAAGAGCCGCGAATGGTGATGGCGCAGGATTCGGGGCCCTGCTTGCCGCCGACGTTCCCGCTTGGATTGGAGGCCTGGATGAGGACGGCCATGTAATCGTCGACAGGCTGTCCTTTCTTGTCCACGACGACCCAGCCGGAGCTGTCGGAGTCGAACTCGATGGAGCCAGAGGTTTCATCCTTGATGGCGGGGAGTTGGGTGGGATCGACGGCGTTCTCGTCGAACTTGATCTTGGCGTAGAGCCAGTACTGCATCTTCGAATCGGGGATGAGCGGCTCAGGCGATTTCGGTTCGGTGGTGACATCCCACTCGCCCTGGAGCGAGCCGAGTTGCAGGGGGACGCTGGCAGTGAGATAGCCGCCCTCGCATACGGCGGTGACGTCCATGGTGGCCTGTCCGGTGCGGCCGGCCTGGGCGGGATCGGGCGGCGCTGCTGCGATCTGCATGGACTTGTAATCAGAGACGTCCTGGGCCAGCGATTTGAGCCAGTCTGCGTTCATGCCGCCGGGGCTGAACCCGATCCCGGCAGTGATGCCCGAGCAATCGACTTTCGGATCGGAGCAGGTGACTTTGGCGGAGATCCAGAGCGTGTCTTTCCCGTCGGCCATGAGAGTGGTGCGGCTGCCCTGGGTGCGAACGTCGAGGAAGTATTGTTTGTCGGGCTGGTTCTCGCCGCCTTCTCCGGCGGGTCCGGTCCCGGGCGGGCGAAGGATGAGGGTCTTCACGGCCACGCCGTTGATGAGAATGGTGCCGATGACGCCGGCGGTGGTGCCCAGGGTCTGGGCAAAGCCCGGAGTACGAAGGCAATCTTCGGCGCGGCGGTAGTCGCTGGAGCAATCGTCGGCGGAAGCGGTGGGCACGAGGACGAAGAGGAATAGGGCGTGGGCGGCAAGAATCTGGAGGAGCGCCACGGAGGGCAGGAATTTCCCGCCATGGGAGCGCCAGGCGAACCGTTGGATTGCCTTGAGCATGGGATCGCCTCCGGGCTAGTGGACCATCGTCTGCGGATTGATGACACGGCCGCCGGAGGGGGTCCGGAGGATGATGTAGCTGAGGATGGTGCTGTAGACGTAGGTTTTGAACATGAAGGGGAACTGGCTTTCCCCGCGGGAGTAGAGGTAGTTGGCGACGAGGAAAGGGACGGCGACGCCGCAGCCCGCAAGCACCATGGGCGGGATCTTGCTGCGGAAGGGTTCCAAGGGGCGCAGGAGGGCGTCCAGTGGCTTGCGGAGAACGATGAGCGCGATGGGAATGACGAGCATGGCAATACAGGTCTTTTTATCCGGTTGAGTGTCAGCCATGCCCGAATACCAGTACCAGGCGGCCGACATCGCGGCGCTGCCGGCGACGGAGAGGATGTCCCATACGATCTGCCCCCAGGAGGAACCCTCCTGGGGTGGAGCGGCTGCGGGAGGTTGGGCGTAGGGTGGCGGCAGAGGCGCCGCGGGAGGCTGCAGCGGCTGGCCGTAGGGCCCGGGTTGCGCCCACGCCGCCGGCTGGTGCGGCATCCACTGGCCGGTGTCGGGGTGGAGCTGCCAGTAGGCGCCCTGGGGATCAACGGCGATGAGTTGGGCCACTGCCTGGCGGAAGTCGTAGTCGTTGATCTGACCGTAGTCGCGCTGTTGGCGGAGCGCGGCATAGTGCTGCAAGGCTTCGTCGAACGACATGGGGCGATTCCCCCTTTAGAAGAACGCGTAAAGCATGGGTGCGAGAACCATGCTCACCACAACTCCGGCCACGGCGCCGACGATCATGAAGATGGCCACCTTCTGGGTATCGGCGCCGGAGATTTCCCGGACGGCGGCGACGCCGGTAATGATGGACCATAGCGAGATGACGCGGCCAATGCCGGGAATGAAAGAGAGCATGTTCGCGCCCTGCGAATACGCGATGGCGCGGAGCAACTGGCCGGCCGAGATCTTGACGCCAAGGAGATTTTGGGAGAGCGCGCTCAACAGCCCCACCATGATGCCGAGGCTGACAACGGTCATCACCGCGGTGGTGATGAGGGAGCGGACGATGCCGAAGCCGAGGCCGCCGTAGCCGAGCCAACCGAGCAGGACGCCAGGGAGCGCCGTGATGACGATGGCGCCGATGGCATTGCCGGTGCCTTGCTCATCGAGCGCGGCCATGCGCGCAATGCGCGGATCGAGGAAGGTGGCGCGGATGATCCAGGCGAGGGTCTTCATCAAGCCCGTAGGGTTCGGGCCGAGAGAGTTCGCCAGAGACTCGCCCGTGGGGATGAGACTCTTCTGGAAATCCCACAGGGGCGGCGAAGGCGGGAGACCGCCGGAGGCACCGCTACCGTAGCTGCCTGACTGGGAGAAGCCACCGGCCTGGGAGAACCCGGCTCCGGGAGGCGGGGCGAAGCCGCCGCCGGGGGGCGGAGTGGCTGCTCCGAAACCAGAGGGGGGAGGCGGAGCGCTGAAGCCTGCGCCGGGAGGGGGCGGCGGAGCGAAGCCCGAAGGCGGCGGAGGCGCCTGGGGCTGCGGCGGGGTGAACGCCGGCGGAGGAGTTGGGGACGGGGCAGGCGCCTGGGGCGGCGCTGCCGCCATGGGCTTCCCACAACCGCCGCAAAAGCCGGCTCCATCAGGAACCTGAGTCCCGCAATTGGCGCAATACATGTAAGCTGTTTTCCTCCTTGCCGGGTTCCGGACCGCGAGCCGGCCCGTGAATCCCGAAGCTGTATAATATCCCCTGCCCATCCCGGCTACAAGTAGAACCTATGCTTCACTTTCGATTCTCGTTCGCGGCACTGATTCTGGTGCTGGCAGGATGTGGGAAACGGCCGGTGGAGCGGATTGTGACAGTGTACGTGTCGGTGGACCAGGTCCATGCTGAACCTGTGCTGCGGGCGTTCGAGCGGGCGAGCGGGATCCGGGCGAAGGCGGTGTTCGACGTGGAGGCGGCCAAGGCGACCGGATTGGCGAATCGCATTGCAGCGGAACGAAGCCGGCCGCAGGCGGACGTCTTCTGGAACAGCGAGTTCGTGCAGACGCTGCGTTTGAAACAGGAAGGATTGCTGGAACCCGCGCTGCCCGCCAGCGCGCGCGGATTGCCGGAGACGGCCCGCGACAAGGACGGGTGCTGGTATGCCTCCGGAGCGCGCTTCCGGGTGTTGATCGCGAACACAAAGAAACTAGCGGAGCAGGAGCGGCCACGGGAATGGGCAGACTTCCTCGCCGGCAGATTCCGGGGGCCGGATCTGGCGATCGCGCTTCCGCTATTCGGCACGTCGGCGGACCAGGCGGCAGCGCTCTACGCGGCCTGGGGCCCGGAGCGGGCGCGGGGGCTGTATCAGAAGCTGAAGGACAGAAGCGTGCGCGTAGTGGATGGGAACTCCGTGGTGCGGGACCTGGTGGTGCAGGGCGCGGCGGTGGCGGGTTGGACCGACTCCGACGATGCCTGCGGGGCGGTGGCGGAAGGCGCCGCCGTGCAGGTGATTCTGCCCGGGCAAGAGGGAGAAGGCACGCTGGAGATTCCAGGCACAGTGGCTCGGGTGAAGGGCGGTCGGCACGTCGAAGAGGCGCGGGCGCTGATGGACTTCCTGCTGAGGCCCGAGAGTGAGAAGATGCTGATCGATAGCGGCTTTTACCAGGCTTCCGTGCGGAGTGACGGCGCGGTGCACCCATGCCTTGGCCGGCGCCAGGTGGTCCGCCTGAAGGCCGGACTGGAGGAGATCAGTAAGCAGTTGGAGCCCAGCAGGCAGGACATGGCGGCGATTTTCGGCCGCTCGTAGGAAAGGAGCATGCATGGCGGGGTGGTTGCCGCGGATCTTGAGCGGGTTGGGATGCGTGCTCTTCATGGCGCTCTCCTGGGCGCCCTTGGCGGCGTGGGTGGCGGCGGCGCCGGCGGGGGATGTCATGGAGGGAATCAGGCTGGCAGTGCCGGACGCCCGCCGGGGGCAGGTGTTGCTGGAAACCGTTTTGTATGCGGCGGGCTCGTCGGCTTTGGCGGTGATGATTGGTGCAGGCGGAGCGGCCTATTGCTGGCGCTGTTCGACTCCGCTGGCGGGCGGGGCGAGCGCGGCAGCGGTGGCGGCACTTCCCTTCCCCGCTTACCTGCACGCGCTGGCCTGGCTGCCGGTGTTCGCCGCGCTTCCCTCGCGAGGAGCGGGATGGATCACGGCCGGGTGGGTGCAAGGGCTGGCACTGTCGCCGATGGCTTTCCTGCTGGTGCGGACGTCATTGGAGAGAATGGACGCACGCTGGATCGACGCGGCGCGGGTATTCGGACCGGACCGGCGGCTGCTGGCACGGGTGCTCACTCCCACGCTGGGCGGGGCGGCCCTGGCGGCCTTCAGCATGGCCTTTCTCTTGACGGCCGGAGATCCGGCGGTAGCGTCTCTGTTTTCGCGCAACGCTTTCGCGATGGAGATCTTCGCCGACTTCAGCGCCACGCACGACGCGGCGCGCGCGCTGTGGCTTTCGACGCCGTTGATCCTGGTGGGACTGGTGGCGCTGGAGCCGCTGCGCCGCTACTGGCCAAACATCGCTCAGCGGCCAGGCGGCAACCGTTCCATGCAGCCTCTGGCGGGGGTTCCCTATTTGGCGGCGGGAGCGGTTTTGACGGTGCTTCCAGTGCTGATGCTGTTGGTTGCAGTGCTGCGGCAGTCGTGGCCGCCGCGCGCCTTCTGGGCGGCGGTGCCATTGTCAGGCCGCGACGCACTGACAAGCGCCGGCAGCGCTGCGGCGGCCGGCCTCATCGCGCTACCGGTTTCGTTGCTTGCGGGCAGAGTCGTGTGGCGGGCATCGAAGCTGGGGTGGTGGTGGATGACGGCACCGCTCGCTGCGCCGGGAGCGCTGGCAGGAGCGGGGCTGATCTGGTTGTGGAACAGAGAGCTGTGGTGGACGCCGTATGGCACCTTCTGGATGCTACCGCTGGCCGCTCTGGCGCGCTACCTGCCGGTGGGTATCCTGGTGGCGGCGGCTTGGCGCTCGCGGCTGGATCCGGCACTGCTGGAGGCGGCTGCTGTGCTGGGGCCGCCGTGGCAGGCATTCGTGAAAGTGGAGGTTCCCCTGGCGGCGCCCGGAGCCGTGGTGGGCGCAGTGGCCGTGTTCGCGCTGGCATTGGCCGAATTGCCGGCGACGCTCCTGATCTCACCGCCTGGCAGCGGGACGTTATCTCTGCGGATTTACAATTACCTGCACTACGGGGCGTCGAGTTCCGTGGCGGCGCTCTCGTTGTGCTTGATGGCAGGCGCGGGCCTGGCGGCCTGCATCGCCTGGAGGATCTGGAGGCGGCTGGCGTGATCGAGCTGAGTGGAATCCGGAAGACGCTGGGTGGGCGGCGCGTGCTGGATGGCGTGGACCTGCGAGTGGCGGCGGGCGAGTGCGTGGTGCTCACCGGCGACTCGGGCGCAGGCAAGAGCACGCTGCTGCGGATTGTGGCCGGTTTAGAGGCTGCAGAGGATGGGCACGTGAAACTGCGCGGCGTGGATGTGGCCACGATGGCCCCGCACGAGCGAAGGCTCGGCGTGCAGTTTCAGGAATCGGCGCTGTGGCCGCACCTGACTCTGGAGGAGAACGTGGCGTTCTCCGGCAAAGCCGCGAAGGGCCGGGCGCTGCAGTGCTTGGAGCGAGCCGGATTGCGGGAGTTGGCAGGCCGGAGGCCGGGCGATGTATCGGGCGGCGAGGCGCGGCGGGCGGCGCTGGCCCGGGCTTTAGCGGCACAGTGCGACATTCTCCTGCTGGACGAGCCGTTGACGCAGTTGCAGCCGGCGGCGCGCCTGGAGATGGCGGCTTGGATTCGAGAAGAACAGCGCGCCGCGGGCGCAGCCTGCCTGTGGGTGGCGCACGATGCGGAGGAGGCGGCCCTGCTGACGCCGAGAATTTATGTCCTGGCAGGCGGGCGGCTCACCGAGCGGGAATCGGTTGAACGATGAAGCGAGTTTCCGGGCCGGCCAGGGGAAGTTCCACCTTGCCTTGCCGGGTCTCCTGGGCCGGAGCGCCATTGACCGAGTAGCGGCCCGCTTCGAGCGGGTGGCCCATGATTGCTCCGAACAGGGCGGGAGATTGGATCGTGGCAGGGTCCACGACTTTCCAGACGTGGCCCTCTTCGTCAAAGTGGAACGTGTTGTGGCCGGGGCCTTGGGCCAGCGGCTCCAACTCCACTTTGCCGGCCAGGTAGCGGACAGGCTCGAGGCCGGCAGCCTGCCGCAGCGAGACGAAGTACGGCAACCAGCGGAGGTTGAGCGAGATGACCAGGGCCTTTTCGCCGCTGGTGGCTCCACCAGACCGGGCAGCGGCAACGTACTTGCGGATGACTTCTTCCGGATGCGTGGCGGAGAGCTCCGCGCGCAGCTTCGCATAGTCACCGGCTTTCAGTGCTGCCGCGACACGCTCAAAGGCCGTCTGCGTTTCGAAGAATGCGAGGATGAAGGACTCGTAGTTGCGGAAGTAGCTGAGCTGCGGGCTGGCGGGAATCCCGTCCAGCAGAGCCAGGCGGGCACGGCTGCGTTGAATGTGCGTGGCAGGATCGGCCAGCACGATGTCCATGAACTGATCTGTGGTCTCACGGCCGAACATGGGGCCTTCGGTGACGAAGGAAAAGAGGTAGTCGCGGCCCTTCTCGCGGCCTGCCGGCCCAAAAAGGCGCTGGGCCATGGCATCGCAGGCGATCTCCAGCGGCTGGTTTTCGGTGGCCTTCCAGGTTTGGGTGACCGTGCTCGTGAAGTAGAGATCCA
>JACQZS010000092.1 GCA_016213725.1 Acidobacteriota bacterium
CGCTCGCCTTCAACCTCCGCGGCATCAACCAGCTCTGCGAGGACGTCGCCCTCCGCCCCGACGATGTAGCCCGCTGGCTCATGATCCTGGCCGAAAACCAGACTGCCTTTACCCGCGCCATCCTCGCCGCCGGCCTCGACGTGGCCTTCTTCGAATCCGCCGCCGCGCCCCCGCTCCTCTCTCCCCGCCAATTCCACAACGTCGAACTGCCCGCGCTCAAGCGCATCCTGGAACTGACCGCCGCCGCCGCCGGCCACCCCGTCCCGTGCATCATGGGCGGCAACACTGTCCGCATCCTCGACGACATCCTCTCCACCGGCACCGGCTACGTCGTCTGCAACGTGGAAACCAACCAGCAGGCCTTCGTCGACCGCCTGTGCGAGACCCACCCCCACGTCAACGTCCGCATCAACATGGACCCCGGCATCGTCGCCTGCCACGATCCCGCCCGCATTTACGCCGAGATCGATCGCATCCTCGCCATCGCCAAAGGCCGCCCCAACTGTCTCATGGGCACCGGCTGCCTGCCCCTGGAAACACCCCCGGACAACGTCCGGCTCATTCGCGAATACGTCTCTTAAACAAGATCCGCGAATCTGATATCGTAAATCTGCCTATGCCTGCCCATCCGCACGAGCTCTACGCACAGCGTCTCAACCGGTACGTCACCGCCATGCGCAACGCGAAGCCGGATCGCGTCCCCCTGCGCCCCTTCGCCGCCGAGTTCACCGCCACGCACACGGGCATGACCTGCCAGCAGGTGACGCACGACTACAACCAAGCCTTCGAAGCCGTCATCCGCTGCTGCCATGACTACGATTGGGATGCCGTCGTGCCCAACATGGTCTACGTCTGGACCGGCCTCACCCAGTCCGCCGGCCTCCGCTACTACGCTACGCCGGGCGTCGAAGTGGCTCCCGACGTCACTTTCCAGTACCGCGAGCCCGAAAAAGATAACGCCTGGATGCTCCGCGAGGAGTACGACGAACTGATCGAGGACCCGGTCCACTTCCTCTATACCAAGTGGCTCCCGCGCGTCTCCGCCGAATACGCAGCTTCGCCGTTCCGCCGCGACCTGGCTCTCGTGAAGTCCACCTGGGCGATGGCCAGCTACTTTTCCGCCTTTGGCGGCCAGATCCAGCGCATGAAGGACGAAACCGGCACTCCGTCCTCCATCTGCGGCATGCTCAAGGCCCCGCTGGACGTGCTCGGCGACAAGTTCCGCGGCTATCTCGGCCTGGCCTTCGATCTCATGGAGATCCCCGAAAAGGTCGAAGCCGCCTGCCGCGCCCTCATGCCCCACCTGGCCCACATCGCGCTCTCCGGCCTAGATCCCAACCGCCAGATCCCCATTCCCATCTGGATGCACCGCGGCTGCGTCCCCTTCATCTCGCACCACCACTTCAACACCATCTACTGGCCCACGCTGCGTCCCATCGTCGAGGCCATCTTCGCCCGCGGCAACCAGACTCTCTTCTACGCCGAAGGCAAGTGGGACGCCCACCTCGATACCTTCGCCCAACTCCCCGCCGGCAGCATCGTCTACCACATCGATCGCGGCGACCCCAAGATCTGCGCCGAAAAGCTGGGCTCCAAGTTCTGCCTCTCCGGCGGCATCCCCAACGCCATCCTCGCCTTCGGCACCCCCGAACAGGTCAGGGCCAAGTGCAAAGAGGTGATCGACATCTGCGGCCAGAACGGCGGCTACATCATGGACGCCTCGGCCATCATGCAGAACGACTCCGCCGTGGCCAACGTCAAAGCCATGACTGACTTCACGCGCGAATACGGCGTCTACTCCACCACCCCGAACTCCTCCGCGCCGCCACCGCCGCCCGAAAACCGCTGCGCCGAGCCCTCCTTCGGTCCCTTCCCCGGCTGCCGTTCCTGGGCCCAGCATCTGCCCGAACTCCCGCCGCTCTCCGGCGACCTCAAGCTGCTCGAATCCACCTGGCAGAACCTCGACGCCCTAGCCTACTTCTACATCTGGCACCTCGTCTTGAGCTTCTAAGCCCCTCGCCTGTACCCGATTCGGGCCCGGCGTGCGTCACAAACGAGGATTCAGTTCACTCGCAAGGCCCCTCTATGCTTCGCCGAGCTCTTCTCCAGAATCTCGCCGCCCTCTCCTCTCTCAAGGCCGCGGCATCAACCCCGAAGACGCCCACCCAGACCATTCAACTCGCCGCCGAGCCCATCGAAATTCATGACGTTCAGGGCACGCCCACCGAATCCGCCTTCCTTGTCTTCCACAAATCCACCAACTCCTGGCAGATCCACCGCACCAACCCCGACTCCATCATTCCTCTGCCTGCCGGCCAGTACACCACCCTCGGCCTCACGCCCACCGGACTGTACGTGCGCGCCCGCCGCAGTACGGGTCAACCGGTTAATTCGATTCTGCGGATCACGCCTGGCGCGGCGCCGGAGTTCATCGGCCATCTCCCCCTCTCTGCCGCCTACGAACCCGTATTCTTCCACCGCACCCAGGTCCTTCAAAGCGACCCCTACTCACTCCACGTCTCCGGCCTCTCCCCCGCCGGCATCGGCCGCGCGCGCGACTACACCGCCAACATCCCTCACTGCAGCTACGATATCCTGCCCACGCAAGCCCTGTTCACCGCCTTTGACGGCTCCTCGCTCACCACCTTCGACCTCGACACCCGCACCGTCTCCACCGCGCCCATCGCACTGCCCGGTCCGAAGCCGGAGCCCTCCACCTCCAGTTACGTCATGAGCGTGGTTGTTCCGGCCACTGGCACAGACGCCGAAGGCAACCTCTACGCCATCGTTCTCCCCTCGCCACGCGCAGCCGTTCGCTGCGTCAAAATCGCCCCCGACGGCGCTGCTTCCCTCTGGGCCACCCTGGAAGTTCCCCCATCCGCCAAGGGCTTCAAGAAGCTCCTCTTCCAGAACGGGAACTCCTTCGCCGTGGTCTTCGCTAACGGCTCCATCGCCTCGTACGATCTTTAGTGGATCACTCGCTCACCAAACCCAGGGCACCAGCCGGTTCCGCACCCGCCCGGCATACTCCGCATACCCATCCAGCCGTGCCTGAAGCAGCCTGTCTTCCAGCCCTGTCCGTACGACCAGCGCCACTACGGTGAAAACCGCCGGCCACAGCGCCCACCATGACCCCAACGCCAACGGTGTGGCCAGTGTGAACGCCAGCGCTCCCGCATAGCCGGGATGCCGCACATACCGGTACGGCCCTCCATCTACCACCATGTGTCCGCGCTCTGTTTGAATCCGCACCGTCGATGCGAAAAAGCGGTTCGACACCATCGCCCACGCCGCGAACACCATGCTCACCACGCACAACGAGATTCCCATCAAACTCCACATCCAGGGGATCCCCAACGGCCACGCCCGCCGCGCCTCCCATGCGGCCGTTCCCCACATCGCCAGCGGACCCACCGCCGCCACTACCGGCGCCAGCACCTTGTCCCACCACTCCGAATCCTTGGGAAACCGTGCCCGCTCCGCCAGCAATCCCGGCGATACTCTCTCCACCACGACGCCCACCACCGCCTGCGCCGATACCGTCAACGCCACATACAGCCACGCCCGGGTCCAATCCCAGCGCCCCGATCCCAACACCAGCACCGCAGCCACCACCAGCCCCATCACCGCATACCGCGCCAACGCCTTCTTCAGGTACTGCCGGTCCACAACAACAACTCCCTACTTGCCAGTTTGCAGCCACTCGCACGACCGCCGCACACCTTCTGCATAAGGCGTTCCCGCAAATCCAAACTCACGCGCGAACTTCCCGGAGTCGAACACATAGCCGGCCTCGTTCTGATACAGCATCTCCATCGACTCCCGGATCTCGGAGTTGAACCAGCCGACCATCCGCAGCATGGCCTTGCCGTAGACGCGGAACTTCGCCGGCCGCCCCATCACCCGCGCCGCCATCTCAACAAACTCCTCCCCTGTCGGCGCCGGAGCCGCGGTGGGCAGGTGCCACACCTGGTTCCATGCCGACTCCCGCTCCATCAGCATCGCCACGCCGCGCGCGGCATCCGGTGTGTAGGTGAGCGAGTGCGGCACCCGTGCGTTCATCAGCCACGCCGGAGTGGATCGCTTAGCCATCGCCTCCATCACCAGCAGGTTCGGCACGCCCCGCACCTTGCCCGGCCCATAGAAATCGGCCGAGCGCGCGATCATCGCCGTCAACCCGCCGCCCTTCACCTGCTCCATCAACCCTGCCGCGATCCGGGCGCGGATCTCGCCTTTCTTCGAGCACGGCGCCAGCGGCGTCTCTTCCGTCATCGCTCCTTCCACACGCCCGTACATATAGACGTTATCGACGAACACCAGCCTGGCGCCCGCCCGCTTGCAGGCCTCCACGGAGTTCTGCATGATCCGCGGCCACAGCTCCGCCCATACCCGCACATCGTACTTGAGCCCCGCCGCCAGCACCGCGATCTCCGATCCTTCCACCGCGCGAACTGTCTGTCCCAGATCCGTCAAGTCAGCCGCGTAGCACTCGCCCCCAAAGATCTCCCGTGGCTGCCGCCCCACCAGCCTAAACCTGCGCCCCGCCGCCGCCAGCAGTGGAGCCAGTTCATTCCCGATGGATCCGCCCGCACCTAGAATCGTGATCATATTCCGATTCTCCTCCTTTGCCTTCCCTTCCGCCTGCGCCACAATGTCTGGAGACCCCTGATGCCGCCTTCCACCTCCACCGACGCCGCCCTCATTCGCTCCGCCATGGGCGCCGAGCTTCTCCGCAGCGAGCGTGCCCGCGTCCGCCTTCAACTCGCGCTTCTCACCGCCGTCCTGGCCCTCCTCCTCCTCGTTCATTTCGTCCCGCAGATCTCCTCGCCTCAAATCCGCGCCCTGCTCCAACCCGCCTTCCTCCCCTTCGGTATCATCCTCGCGTCCTACCTCGCCTACGAAATCCTCATCCTCGTCTGGCTCGGCCGCCTCCTCGCCTGCCGCCGCCTCATCCCGCGCTGGTTCCAGTTCCTCAACACGTTCATCGAAGTGAGCCTCCCCACTCTCGGTCTCGTCACCGGTGGCGCCATCGCCGATCCCCTTTCGATCCTCTCCGGCTCCCTGCCGTTTCTCTATTTCCTCTTCATCCTCCCCTCCGCCCTCAACCTCGATGCCGCGCTTTGCTGCTTCTCTGGCGCCGTCGCCTGTCTTCAGTTCTGGGCCGCCAGCTTCTACCTACTCGCGGGCACCTCACTCCCAGCCGGCGTCGACGCCCCCATCCTGTCCATGCTCACCTCGCCCCACCAGTACCTCTCGAAGGGCGCCACCCTCCTCCTCGGCGGTCTCATCGCCGCCTTCGTCGCCACCCAGATCCGCCGTCAGATCGCCCGCGCGCTGGAAACGCTCGAAGAGCGCGACCGCGCCGTCTCCATCTTCGGCCAGCACGTCTCCCCCCAGGTCGCCGACCTGCTCCTCAAGCAGCCCCTCGACTACGCCGGCCAGCAGCGCAACGTCTGCGTCCTATTTCTCGATATCCGAGACTTCTCCAAGCTCTCTAGCGAACGCTCCGCCCCTGAGGTCGTCGAATACCTCAATCGGCTCTTCGCCCCCATGATCCCCGTCATCAACGCGCACTCCGGCATCGTCAACAAATTCCTAGGCGACGGTTTCATGGCCGTGTTCGGCGCCCCCATCGACGATTCCCAACTCTGCACCAACGCAATCCGCGCTGCGCTTGAAATCCTCCGCCAGGTGGAACTGCTCAATCAATCCGGCGCCATCCCCCACACCCGCGTCGGCATCGGCCTCCACGTCGGCCAGGCCGTCACCGGCAACGTTGGCAGCTCTCAGCGCAAGGAGTACACCATCATCGGTGACGTGGTGAACCTCGCCTCCCGCATTGAGCAGGCCAATAAGCCCCTCAACGCCCAACTCCTCGTCTCCGAAGCGGTCGTCCTCGCCCTGGGCAACCAGTTCGATGTTCCCGCCGAGGACATGGGCCCCGTCGAACTCAAGGGCCAGCCTCACCCCGTTCGGCTCTTCAAGTTTGCCTGAAGATTGCGCCAAACGCCGTCTGATACCACGGGAGCGTCTCCGCGAACCGCCACGGCCGGTTCGCCGTGTGTGCCGTCTGTGCCGGTTTCGGAATCGCCGTTCCGGCTACTCCTTGCGCACCACCAGCGCCACGGTCCTGTAACTCCGCGATGGCGCCCAATCGTTGTCCACCACACCCGCGTCCAGATCCTCCATCCGCAGAATGTGGAAGCCCTTCCAGTTCTCCGATAACCCGCTCCACGACGGCTGCCCGCCCACCGAAGTCTGGAACACCACCAGCCCGCCTTTCCGCAGCGCCTTCAGAAACACCGGCGGCCATCTGGCATCCGACGGCTGCATGTAGCAATACGCGCAGACGATCAGATCCCACTGGTCCTCGCCAAACGCAAAATCCTCATGTTTGGCCTCCACCGTCGTGATCTTCATCCCAGCCTTGGCCGCCTCGCCCTGCGCCACCTTCAGCGCATCGGCCGACATGTCGTAGCCCGTAGCCTCCCAGCCCGTCGACGCCAGATAGATGGTGTTCCGGCCCCGCCCCATCCCCGCATCCAGCGCCCGCCCCGGCTTCACCTTGTACAGCGCCTCCTGCAGCAGCCGCAACGGCGCCGATGGCCCGCCGCCGGACTTGAACGAGGCGTCCCAGTACACCTTCTCCCGCTCCACAGACGCGCGTCTCAATGTGTTGATCTGGTCGTACCGCCGCACCGCCTCCGCTTGCGGAACACCGTTTGCCTTCAGGGCTTCGAGGTAGCGCGCGCGCATGCCTGCCGTCGCTCCCGGCGCCTGCGGCGTCAGCTTCTGCGAAAACGACTCAAACTCCGTCCAAATCTGCTCATCCGTTGCCGGCGCCGTTTGAGCGGTGCTCAACCCGGCGCAGATCATCAGGCAACCCAGCCAAGCCCTTATTTGCATCTTCACAGTCTAGTCTAGATTCGCGTCCGCCGCTCCGCGATACTCTATTGGGAGTGAAGACTCTCTTTCTCGCCCTCGCCTGCGCGGCACTCCTTGCCGCGCAATCCCAGCGGCCCGCACTCTCTGCTCAGGAGCAACCCATCGCGGACCAGCTGAAGGGCATGCGCAAGCTGGACGACAGCGTCCGCGCGGGCGCCACCAGGCAACTGGCGCTCGACATTCATGCGCTGCCCGCCTCGCCCAACAAGCTCTCTCTCGCCTCCGCTCTGGCCAATCTTTCCACCGAAGGCGATTTCGGCAAGGACGCGCTGCAGGAAGTGACCACCACTTTGGCAGCCGCCCTGGCCGCCCAGCCGCCGGCCTCGAAAAACGGTGAGCCCGCCTCCCCCTATTCCACCCTCGCCCAGTTGGTCCGCTACGAAGGCGTCACCACCACTCTCCAGCACCCCGACTTCACCGCCGCCATGGCCGCCCTGGAGAAGCTCGACGCCATGCGGGCCAAAGCCGACTTCACCCTGCAGGACCTCGCAGGCAAATCCTGGCATCTCTCCGAACTCAAAGGCAAGGTGGTCCTCGTCAACTTCTGGGCTACCTGGTGCCCGCCCTGCCGCAAGGAGATGCCCGATCTCGAAGCGCTCTACCGGGAGAACAAGGCCAAGGGTCTGATCGTCCTTGCCATCTCGGATGAAGACCGCGCGAAGGTCGAGCCCTTCATCAAGGAGAAGAGCTACAGCTTCCCCATCCTCCTGGACACTGGCCGCACGGTGAGCGATCAGCTCCACATCGAAGGCATCCCGAAAACGTTCATCTACAACCGCCAGGGCAAACTGGCCGCCCAGTCCATCGACATGCGCACCCGCGCACAGTTCCAGAAGATGCTACAGCAGGCCGGCCTCTAGCCGGCGCGTTCCAGCTCCGCCATCACGCGCTCGCAGTTCAGCACCTTCTCCAGCAGGTCCACCGGCGTGTAGTAGTAGTGGTTCGAAGCCTCGTACCCGATCACGCTCTCCCTCCGCGCCACATCGAACTGCCGCAGCGCCAGTTCCCGCTCTCGAGCCGCCAGCTCTCTCATTCGCTCGCGCGAGCCCCCCGAATCCCGCAGCAGATAGAACTCCACCTGATTCCCCGCGCTCTCGAAATGCGACTGGCAAGTGCGGGCCACGGCCAGCTCCAACTGCGCCTCGGCGCCTGGAGCCCGCAGCTTCTCGAGCAGGGCCACCCCGTCGGCCCAACGCCGCGCCAAGCGCCCCATCAGTTCCCGCACCGCCGCCGGCGGATAAGCGCCGCACCACTTGTCATAGGCATCGTGCGGAAACAGGATCATGCCCGGCGCCAACCCAGTCGGCTTCAGCCGCAGGAGATTGGCCGGTCCGTGCTGCACAGGCAACACGTAGATCGCCACGCCGTAGGGGAAGAACTGGAACGCCTCGCTGAACATCTCCCACGCGCGCACGGCCTCCTGCGCCGGCTGCGGACCGTAGATCCGCTCCGCCTCCGAGCGGAGAATCTCCGCCTTCGCAGGCCGCGGCTCGCCGGCGAGCCGCGCAAAGGCGCGCAGATTTGGGGAAGGGAAGCCTCCGCATGTCCACGAAGCCATGACGCCGGTGATCCCCGCCTGCCCCAGCCGCTCGCAGTGTTCCAGCACCAGGGGCAGCACGGGGATGTAGGGCACCGCGGAGATCTCCCAGGTGGTGTTGAACTGCGTCTTGGCAATCCTCCCCAAGCCACGCTCCCGCGCCAGCTCCCAATTCCGACGCGCCCGCGGTCCGGGACCCACCACCGACATCGAATACTCTCCCACGACCGTTTTCACCCCGCCGCGCTCCACCGGAACGGACCACTCGCTCACACTGATCACGCTCGTATCCCGCGGCAGCTTGGGAATCAACTGCCCGGCCAGCGGCGTCCCCCACCCCCAGTCGTAGGACATCACCTCTGCCGTCCTGCTCTCCGCTCTGACGCCATCCCGCAGCGTGCCGATCAACTCGGCGATGGTCTCAGCCCCCGTTCGCCGCGAGCAGCGCGGGCAGCCCTTCGCCACTGGGTCTCGATCGCCCCACGCCCCGCCATGCGAAAAGCAGTTGGTGTGGTTCTCCGACATCGTGATGGTCAGAATGCCGCCCAGGCCGGGAGCCTCCCGGAAGACGTGCGCCACGCTGCCGCGCAGCCAGTCCCGCACCTGCTCCGTCGATGTACACATCGCGTACACATCTTTGTCCCGCGTCCCCCGCAGCCCGGGCCGCTGCGCGAAGAACGCCTCCGGCATGGCCCGCGGCTCGTTCAGGTACAGGAACACGCGCACGCCATACCGCGCCGCCCGCTCGATCAAAGCCCGCAGGTTCCGGGCACGAATGTCCCAGTCCTTCCCAAACTCCGGAAACGCCGCCGATGGCGCCAGCGTGTTCAACACGCCTTGAATCCAAACCCCGTTGATGCCGCACTCCGCCACACGCGCCAGGTAGCCGTCCGGCAGCCCCGCCGCATCGCCTTCCATCAACGGGTCTCCATACAGCGCGAAGTAGGAATAGAGAAACCGCGGCGACCATGCCTCCGCGCCCGCCTTTTTCGGAACTGCCGGCGGCCGCTGCGAAAACTGCTTCACAAACTCGAAGCGCGGCACACCCAGGTTCTGCACTCCGCCCGGCACAGCGCGCTGCAGGCTCTTCCGGATCTCCGCCGCCCGCTGCTGCTCCGCCTTCGCCGGCGGCCGGTAGCGCAACTCCGCGCACTCCGGCTTCGTCAACCCGAGCTTGTAATCAAGAAAATCGTCTTCCTTCAAGGTGAAGGCAAAGCGCTCAGAGTTCCACCCCAGCAGTTCGACGATCTGCGCCACCGGGAGCAGATACCAGTTCTGCCGGATCACGGTGATGTAGATTCGCCGCAGCGTGTCCTCGCTCAGCACCCTCTTCGGCGGCAGCCCCATCGAACGCCCCATTGCGGACAGCTCCGCGGGCTTCGCGCGCACCACGGCCGCCATGCGGTCGAGGTTCGCCAACTCCCAATTCCGCCAAACGAACTGATAGAGCCGGCTCGGAAAGTGCGTTTCCAACAAGGGCGTCTCCGCGTTGCCCGCCCACGCCAGCATGCCTGAGGCGGGCACCGTCCCAAGAAACGTACGCCGGTCCATGCGCACACCGTACCATTTCCCCCCGGCTCTGTCACCAACGGCCGTTCTGCGCAGAGCGCCGGCCCCGTCGCGCTGCCGCCCGGCCTGATACAGTGAATCGAGTTCCACCATCCTTGCTCACAGGCGGTGCCGCCATGCGCCTTCTCTCTCTCTGTTTCCTGTGCCTGCTGCTGCCGGCATTCGACGATGTCCCGCCCACCCTCGCCCTGGGTTCGCCTGCGCCGGATTTCTCTCTGCCCGGCATCGACGGCAAGACTCACGCCCTTTCCGATTACGGCCGCTCGCAGGTTCTTGTGCTCATCTTCACCTGCAACCATTGCCCCACCGCCCAGCTCTATGAGGCGCGCATCCGGCAGCTGGTGGAAGACTACCAGGCCAAGAGCGTGGCGTTTGTCGCCATCGAGCCCAACGACCCCGATGCCGTTCGCCTGGACGAGATGGGCTACACCGACGTCAACGACGGATTCGAGGATATGAAGATCCGCGCCGCCTACCGCCGCTTCAACTTCCCTTACCTCTATGACGGCGCCACGCAAGCCGTCTCACTGGCCTATGGCCCCAAGGCCACGCCCCACGTCTTCATCTTCGACGCCAAGCGCATCCTCCGCTATGAAGGCCGCATCGACAACAGCCAGCGCGAAGCTCTCGTCAAGACGCGGGAGACCCGCGACGCGATTGACCAGTTGCTCGCCGGACAGCCCGTGACCGTCCCGCACACCGGCGTCTTCGGCTGCTCCACCAAGTGGAAGTCCAAGTCCTCCGGACGCGTCGCCGAAATGAAGAAGATCGAAGCCGAGCCCGTCACGGTGGTGTCTGTCGGCGCCGAAGGACTCAATGCTCTCCGCAAGAACACCGGGGGCAAAGTGCTGCTCGTCAACTTCTGGGCCACCTGGTGCGGACCCTGCCTCACCGAGATGCCCGACCTCCAAACCACCTTCCGCATGTACCGCCGCCGCGACTTCGATTTCGTCACCGTCTCCGCCAACCTGCCCGACGAGCGCCCCGGCGTGGTGAAGGTACTGGAGAAATACCACGCCACCAGCCGCAATCTGCACATCGACTCCACCGACGTCTTTGCCATGCAGGCCGCCTTCGACGCCAAGTGGGAGTCCGGCGTGCCGTTCACGATGCTGATCGCACCCGGCGGCGAAGTCCTTTACCGGAAACAGGGCGAGGTGGACATCCTCGAACTGCGCCGCATCATCCTGGCCAATCTGCCGGACGCCGATTATCAGGGCCATCGCGCCTGGTGGGCCACGAAATGATTCCAGCGTTCAGCGTCGAAAGCTAGGCCCGCACTCTGTCGTAGTCCACCGGCTCGTTCGCCATGTGGAGGAACGGTTCCCCAGGCATCTGCAGGTAGATGGTCTTCAGCATCGTGCGGGGGAAATCGCTCAGCTTGCGGGGCACCGCTCCGGCGTCGGTCCACTCGTAGAGGTCCACATCCCAGGGGTTGAACGTATCGGTGAGCCCGCGCTCTTTGGCGATTCTGTACATGTAGACGTTGCCCGGCTCGTGCCCGCCCAGCCACAGGCCGACGAGGTCCAGCTTGAACTTGTCCTTGGAGAACATCACCAGGTTCGCCATGTAGTCGTTGCCGATTCCGAAGCCGTCGCCGTCGCGGCCATAGATGCCTTCGATCATCGCCAGCCCGGTCTTCATGACGCTCATGTTGTCCAGCGTCTTGTGCGCCCAGATCTCCTGCGCCAGCGGCGAGACCCTCTCTACCTCCAGCGCGCCATAGCGACGGAAGCCCATCTGCTTGTGATTGTCGAAGTAGCGCTGCGCGCGCTCGGCCGCATCGGGGCGCATGTGGTCCTTCATGCTGGCGGGTACCGAACTGACCATCCGCATCCCCTGGCAGAAGCGGATGAACGGCATCACCACCAGCCCCTGCTCGTTCTTCACCGATTGCGTCAGGCACATGGAATGCGCCTTCCACTTGGCGATGTTCAGCAGCCAGGTGTCGGGCCCGTTGGTTGGCCAGAGGTGCGGAATGCGGTCGAAGATGACGCCATCGGGGACCTTGCTCCAGACGATCTCGCGCTCAGCGCGAGGCCCCGTGAAGCTCTGCTCGGGATCGGTGGACTCCACGCCGTGCCGGTTGTGGATGTCCACGAAACCGCGCCAGTTCCAAGCGTGGTACATGTTGGTCTCGGCGAAGTGGAATTTCTTCAGGCCCACTTCCTTGAGCCCCATGATCATGCCTTCGTAGAAATTCGGATCTGTCCCCGTGCCCCAGTTGTCTTCATCCTTGCGGCCGCGCGTCTTCACGCTGGTAATGTTCGGCCGCAGCAACACGCGGTGCGAAACCGGGATGCCGGGCTCGGCCTTGGAGACGAAGATCTGCCGCGCCAGGGTCAGCCCTTCATTGAGCTTCGCCTGCGAGTCCATCTTGTGCGGTACGTTCGTGCGCCGGATGAACACCGCTTTGGGGTTTTTTTCGATGAATTCGTGCAGTCCGAAATAGGCCTTCGGAGGTGGCGCGGCTTGCGCTGCGGCCGCGGCGGCAGCGGTGGTCAGGAATTGCCTTCGGCTCCAGTTCATTGTCCCAGCCCCTTCAGGGTGATAACAGCCACTCGGTTCAGCCCGGTTTGATTCCATTCTACGCGTTGTTCGTATTTCATCAAGTCGAGATTCTGCGGCGCCTGGCCCGGCTGCACCGAACTGGCGCCGGCGAATCTGCCGCGCATGCCGATGAGAAACTCCTGATCCACCACTCTGCCGTAGCTGATGAGCACTGCCACGCGCTCCGTGCCGGAGCCGTGCAGTACGCCCAAGACACTGTTGGAGTACCACACCCGCAGATCGAGCCCGAACAGGCCCCGGCCCGTCGGCGTGTCCGTGCCTGAGATCTCTTTCAGGTCCCAGGCGAACTCCGACTCGTCTTTGACCGGCTCGCGGTAGACATGCAGGGTCCCACGCCCCACGGCGTAGAGATCGCGGCCCGCTTCCGTCCGTGCCTTCTTCGCTGCGCCCCACCACGCGGCGGCCTTGCCCTGCGCCGGAGGCGCCCACACCACGATGCCGCCGCCGCGCACGAATCTCATCAGCTCCGTGGTCTCCGCGGTACTCGGGTTACGGTTTGCGAGCGCCACAATCCGCAGTCCGCGCCCCGCCAGCGCCAGCTTGCCCGGCGGCAGCAACTGCGGACTGAGGTTGTTGCGGAAGGTCAGATTGAGGATCTCTTCCAGGCCCTCATCCAGCGGACCGCCTACCAGCGCCATCTGCGAGCCGCCTGCGTCTCGCGGCACGCCCTGTTGCGCCTTGGCGAACTTGACGATTTCCGCCGCGCGCTTCCAGCCCGCCACAGCGCGTCCGTCGCCCTTCGCGACGCCGGTGCGGTACATCTCCGGCGGCTCGATGAGCACTCCTCCGCCGGCGGCGAACGCCTCCGCCAGGGCCACCTCCACGCCGTCGAAGCGAGTAGACTTCTCATCGGCCGGCACGTTCAAGAACGCAGCCCGCTCGCGGTGCATGCTGCGGAGGTAGGCGTAGAGATGCAGGTTGGCCGTGATCCAGGGGCGCTCCGTCGCGCCGGCCTCTCCGGCGCTCATCTGCAGCCCGGGCCACTGTCCATCTTTGAAGACAGCCTCGGCCGGCCGAACGTCCCAGTCGAGTTGATTGCGGTCCAGCACCACGTAGCGCACAAAGCCGCCTTGCGCATTGAGAAACTGGCGGAACTCCGCCGCGCTCCCCTTTGCCGTCACCGCCACGCCGTCAAAGCCCGCGGCCTTCGCCGCCTGCACCTCGGCCCCTTGCGCCGCCACCTCCGCCAGAACCATCAACCCCGCCGGCCGGTCCGGAGCCTTCGGCAGCGCACCCCGCAGCAGCAGGGCATCGGCGCCGAGTTCCATGGCGCGCTGCACACCACTCGGATCGGCCGAGGGCCAGACCAGCACTACCGTCAAGACCCCAGTTGCCAGCATCTCCATAGAATACTCTATCCGCCTCTGGCTTCCGTCTCCGGCGGTGGGCGCTCGCAGGGCCTTCCCTGCTACACTCCTCTGCGATGGCTTCGGCGCGCCAACCCATCCTGGATCAGCTCCCTGAAGGTGCGCGTGTCCTCGTCGTCCGGCTTCGCTCGCTGGGCGACTGCGTGCTCACGACCCCCGCCATCCGCCTACTCAACGAAGCCCGTCCGGACCTGCGCATCTCCGTCATGGTGGAGCCGCGCTTCGAAGAGGTGTTCGACGGCAACCCGCGGCTCGATGCGATCCTGCCGCCATCCTATGGCGCGGCGTTCTCCGCGCGGCCCGGTTTGTGCCTGAACCTGCATGGCGGCACGCGGAGCATGTTGCTCACAGCCGCCTCGCTTGCGCGGCATCGAGCCGGCTTCGGCCACCACAAAGGCGCCGCCATCTACACTGCGCCGATCCCCAGAGCGCAGGAGATTCTGGGCCAGGAGCGGACCGTCCACACGGCAGAACATCTGGCCTCCGCCATGTTCTATCTCGGAGTGCCGCAGCGGGAGATTCCGAGGGCCGAACTTTTCGCGCCGCCGGCGGCCTTCACCGGTTATGCCGTGATCCATCCCTTCTCCGCGGCGGCTTACAAGACGTGGCCGCCGGAGCGCTTCGTCGATGTGGCCCACCACATCGAGCGAACGCGCCGCCTGGAGGCCGTGATCATCGGCTCGGCGGCGGACGATTTTGGTCCATTCGCCGAGTTCCGCAAGGTGGCCGGCGCGCCGCTGAAAGAGGTGATGACGCTGATCTCCGGCGCGGCGCTGTTTGCGGGGAATGACAGCGGGCCGGCGCACATCGCGGCGGCCTATGACATTCCGTTGCTGGTGCTGTTCGGGCGCGAGGAGCAGGTGCCGATCTGGCGTCCGTGGCAGGCGCGACTAACTGAAGTGCTGAGCGCGCCGGAAGGCATCGGGGCGGTGCCGGTGGAGGCCGCGACGGCGGCGCTCGACCGGCTGCGCTGAGCGGCTCGCCGGAGTAGCTGGGCCGCGATAGCGGGTGCGGGCTTCGAGGATCAAAGCGGCGGGCGGGCGGACGTGCCGGCGCGGGGAGGAGTCCGGGGAGAGCTGGAGGGCGCGGTGGCCGCGGCTTGAGGTGCGGTGGCAATCAAAGAGTACCAGGGGGCGGCTCCGATTCGGAAGGTGAAGCCGGAGCTGGTGGGTTCTACCGGGATGGGCTCGACGCGATTGCCGCTGCCGTCCAGGGCGTAGACTTCGATGGGGCCGGGGACGTTGAGGGTGACGGTGGCTTCGATCGCCTCCATGTAGATGGGGGCTTTGCCTGCGTTGAGGTCGCCGGAGGGTTTGCTGGGCTGGTCGGGCTCCACGGTGAAGGTAGCCGCGCCGGGGTAATTGATGATGTTCTGGGCTCTGGGCGGGTTGGAGTTGGGTTGGGTGCGAAGGGTGTAGCCGGGGTTGGTGAGGAGCATCGATGCGGATTCAGAGAGTGGCTTGCCGTCGAGGGCGGTGAGGAGGATGTTGGCCGTGCCGCGGGCGGTGGAGGCCAGTTCGACGGTAAGCGGGCCGGCGGTGAGGGGTGCTCCGGCGAGATTGCCGAAGAGGCCGGCGGCCTGCGGGGCATGGAGCAGGAAGCGCTTGTTGATGCGGTCGAATTCGAATTCGCCGGTGGCGGCGGTGATGGAGTCGGGCGGGGTTTGCCTGGCTTCTTCGGGCAGGCCGGCGGCGTCGGGGTCAAGCTCTACGCGGCGGCCGATGGCGGTGGCGGACTGGTAGCCGAGGTATGAGTTGAAAGCGGTGTTGAAAGAGCCATTGCGGCGGTCGCGGGTGAACTGGCGGCGGAGATCCTCGTTGGCGGGAAGACGAAGGGGGTCAGGATCGGGCGCGAGGAGTCCGAGGCGGAAGAGGAGGGCGGACTGGCCGGTGTTCACGAGCTTGGTCCAATCGCCATTGAGATTGAAGCCGTGGGGGACGCCGGCGTCCCAGGAGCGGGAGTGTTCGTAGGCGAAGTGGACGAGGGCATCCCAGTCCTGGAACGAGGCGTAGGCGGCCAGAGTGGGGCCGATTTCGGCGGCGCGGGTATTGGGCCAGGGCTGGTTGTATTCGGAGACCGTGTAGGGCTTGGACGCGACGCGCGCGGCGGCGGTGTTGGTGAAGGTGGACCAGGCGGCGGCGATGGAGGAGTCGTCTTTGAAAGACCAGTCGCGGCCGTCCCAGGCGGTGTGGGGGAAGGCGTAGTGGTCGATGTAGAAGTGCTGGTCGAAGAAGTCGAGGTTGCGCTGGGCATCGAGCAGCATGAGTCCGCCGAAGCCCATTTGCGTGCCGGTGACGGGAAGGAGGGGCGAGTTGAACTCGCGGGTGGCGTCGAGGAGGACCTGGTTGTAGTCGCGGTCGAGGAAGGCGAGGAAGTCGATGTAGTCGTTGAGGAGGGCGGTGGTGGTGTTCTCCGAGGAGTTGGGCAGGGCGATGTTCGCGGCGTCGAGGTCGTCGGCAGGATCGGCGCCGCGCTGGCCGCCGGCGGAGAGGCGGGCGTTGCGGACGTAAACAGGGGCTTCGCACTTCTCGAGAGAGAGGCCGAAGCGGCCTGAGGAGTCGATGGAGAAGGACGGGGTGACGGCCATTCGGACGCGCTGCCATTCGGAAGTGACGGCGATGTTCTTGCCGGTGACCGTGTTCCAGGGCGAGACATCCTGCTTGATGTCCCAATAGACGTTGCGGGACTGGCCGGCGGCGAGGTCGGCACGGATTTCGACTTCGGCGACGTAGGGCTGTTTGGCGGTGACGGAGAAGCCGACCTTCTTGAGGATGACAACCGGTGCGCCGGAGGCAGCGGCGGTGGCGACGAGGACTCGCACGGTGCCGTCTTCGAGAGTAGTGAGGGTGGCGGCGGCGGGCGAGTGGATTTCGAGGGAGCGCCAGGCGCTGGGGAGGAGATCCGGGCCCTCCGGCGTGGAGGGGCCCCAGGCGGAGCGGAGTTCGTTGTTGGAGGCGTAGCGCGAGCGGAGGTAACGGTTCCAGGAGGACTGGAGAGAGGTTTTGTATTCGCCGAGGGCGGTGGTTTCGAGGGAGCCGTTTTGATGGGCGTAGAGGAGGGAGGTTTCGTTGTCGAGTTCGACGAGCGCGAGGACGGGATCGCCGCGGAGGTCGAGGCGCTGGAAGAGGCCGCGGACAAAGTCGGCCTGGAGCTGCACGAGGCGCGGATGGAGGATGTGAAGGGGCTTGGATTGGGTGGGGAAGGCGGCGTTGGAGGGCAGAGCGGGGACGTTGTCGATGGCGGGGCGGAATGTATAGCCGACGTGCAGGTTGACGTTGGCGTAGATGCCTTCGGACTTCAGGGCGAGGAGGAAGGCTCGGAGGCGGGCGACGGAGGCTTCGTTGAAGGTGGGGTAAGGGCCGGTGGTGAGGAGCGAGTTGGCGTTGGCGGGGTTGGAGTCCGGCTGGGACTCCATATGGTGAAGGCGGACGAGGTTGACGCCGAGGCGGCGGAGGCGGCGGGCGATGCGGAGGGCGTCTTCAGGGGCAGGGAAGTTGGCGCCGAAGGCGAGGTTCATGCCGAAGAGGCGGATGCGGGTGTCGTCGTCAGTGAAAGGGGCGAGGTCGGGGCCGATGGTGAAGAAGTGGCCGTCGCGGACGAAGAGCGCGTCCTGGGGCTCGAGGGGGTGGTTGAGGAAGGAGAAGTCGGCTGGGCCGGCGAGGGCGTCCTGATTGATGTCGAGGGTGTAGAACTGCTGGGCGGAGATTGGCAGGGCGAGGAGGAGGAGGAGAGTCAGGATTTGAGACACTGAGGCCATTTTAGCGCTGAGGGCGGTCACGTCCTACGGGCCGGAGGCAGGGTGCCGCGCGAGAGATTACGGTTTCTGTTTTGAGATCTTGTGATGGATCTCGTTGACCATCATCAGGCCGGCGGAGCCATAGAAACGGTGGTATTCGGCCACCATTTCGCCTTCGATGATGACCGGATCGGTGGCGACGTAGCTCTTTGCCGCGGCGATGTCCTTCGTGGCGAAGATGAAGAGGCCGCGCCAACCATCCACTCCGTCCAGCGGCCCGGCGAAGACCAGCTTGCCTTCAGCCGCCAGGCGCTGGATGTTGGCCATGTGCCCCTTGAACATCTCATCGCGCTTCGGGCCGGTGGGCACTTTGGTGGGGCCTGTCTTGAGGACCACCAGCACAAAACTTCTCATGCCCATGTCGTCGGCACCCAGAGTCTTGGCCAATGCGGCGTCGTACTGGGCGGGTGGGTTTTCCTGCGCCGCGACGATCGCCGGACCGGCAAGGAGAGTGCTCAAGAGGAGCAGTGAAGTGAAATGTGGCATAGCGGGTGCCCTCGTAATACTGTAGTCCGAAGTATAGGATGTTTGTCGGGTGTGTGCCCGGGGGCCAAATGCCATGGGACGCGGATTCGGGGGTTTCAGATGGGTGGGCGGACCAGCCGCGAGAAGCCTTAGCATAGTGAGTTGGACCCGATCATGCCAAACGCAATCGACAACCTCGAACCGAAGCCGCTTTTCGACCACTTCGCCGCCCTTTCCGCCATCCCCCGTGCCTCCACCAAGGAGGCAGCGGCGCGCGCCTACGTTCTGGCGCGGGCGGCCCGGCTGGGCCTGGAGACCGTAGAGGATTCCGTGGGGAACATCGTGGTCCGCAAGCCTGCGCGCCCCGGCCGCGAAGGCGCTGTGCCGGCAGCCCTGCAAGGCCATCTCGATATGGTGTGCGAGAAGAACGAGGGGACGGTTCACAACTTCGACACGGATGCCATTCAGCTTGTCCGGGACGGCGATTGGCTGAAAGCCGCCGGCACCACGCTGGGGGCGGACAACGGAATTGGCGCGGCGGCGGCGCTCGCCATCATGGAGAGCACGACCGTCAATCATGGCCCGCTGGAGTTTGTGTTCACGGTGGACGAAGAGACGGGCCTCACCGGGGCGAACGAATTCCCCAACGGGATGCTGCGCTCGCACTACTTCCTGAACCTCGACGGGGAAGAAGAGAACACGCTGTGCATCGGCTGCGCCGGGGGGCTGACCTCCATCGCGCGGCGCCAATTCACCATGATTCCGGCGTCGGCGGGCAGCGCACTGCGCCTGCGAGTTGCGGGGTTGCACGGCGGCCATTCCGGCATCGACATCCACAAGGGCCGCGGCAACGCCATTCGCATTCTGGGACGGGTGCTGGCGCGGGCCATTCCGCAGTTCGCCGTTTCAGTGGCCTCATTGGAAGGCGGGAGCAAGCGCAACGCCATCCCGCGCGAAGCGGCGGCGATTGTTGTCATCGACCCGGGCCGCGCGGCTGAGTTCGCAGCGTTCCTCGCCACCGCGCAGGCCGAGATTCAGGCTGAATTGGGCGCCTTCGATCCGGGACTGCGCCTTACGGCGGAAGCGGCGCCGGCGGCGGTGGAAGTGTTCGAGTCCGATTCCGCCACGCTGCTGGCGCAGTTGCTCGCGACGCTTCATCACGGCGCGCTGGCGATGAGTCCGGACGTGGCCGGCCTGGTGCAGACATCGACGAATCTGGCGACCATTTCCACGACGTCCGGCCTGGTCGAGATCGCCACCACGCAGCGCAGCGCCATCCTTTCCAGCAAGCTGGATGCCGGCGCGATGGTTTCCGCCGTGTTTGGCTTCGCCGGATTTGAGGTGCAGCAGTCGGGCGCGTATCCGGGTTGGAAACCCGAACCGAACAGCGACATCGTGCGCAAGTGCCAGGCGGTGCATGAAGAGATTCTGGGCGTTAAGCCGGAGCTGGTGGCGATGCACGCGGGCCTGGAATGCGGCGTGATCGGCGAGAAGCACCCTGGGATGCAACTCATCTCGTTTGGCCCGCACATTGTCGACGTGCACAGTCCCAGCGAGCGCCTGAAGCTGTCTTCGGTTCCTCCTTTCTGGGCGTTCCTGACCGGGTTGCTGGAACGGCTATAACTCTGGATTGCAGGCGCTGTGGTGCGCAAGAACTATGTCACCAGTCATGGTGTCGCGGCCTCCAGCCTGCATTTGTGATGCGGCCCGCGGAGTACGGGTGTCATTCACAGCGGAGCGAGAAGAGGTGGATCAAACGCAATTCCACCGGCTGAGCACGCGCTTTGCCGGTGGCTGAAGCGCCAGAGCCAGCCACCCCGCTACCTGTTGTTTCTCCACGCAGGTGGAACCTCTAGGTACCGCAGGGCCTGCGGCGTCTCGCCTGTCAGAGATTAGGCTGCGTCGCTAGCGCTCCAGCGATCGAGCTGCTTCGCTAGCGCTCAAGCGCCTGCATCCAGTTGAGTGTGACGCCGAGGCGGGACAATCGGTCTTCCTCCATCGGCACGGCCAGCAGGAACCGGCGCGCGTCTCGTGACACCTCGTAGAAAGAACGGTACATGGTGCCGACCGGGATGGGCGTCTTGAAGAGCTTCTCGGGCGGCCCC
>JACQZS010000093.1 GCA_016213725.1 Acidobacteriota bacterium
GGAGACTCTGGCTGACGAACACGACGCAGTAGCGCTGTCTGAAATCGCCATGTCGGACGCGGGCTCGACTGTTCAGGAGTCGCCTACGAAATGAAGCGGTCGAACCTGAGCCTGGCGCTCTCGCTGATTCTGGTCTTTGCTAGCGGCGTGGCCGTGGGAGCCCTTGGACACCGCTACTTTGCCGCCCCTGCTCAGAAGCGGGAGGCCCGCAAATCCCCCGAAGAGTACCGCCGCGCTTATGTCGGCGAGATGACTACCCGCCTGAAGCTCGATGATGCTCAGGTGAAGAGCTTGAACTCCATCATGGATGAGACCTGGAAGAAGTTCCGGGAGCTGCGCGAGAAGCAGATGCCGGATTTCAAGGCGATTCAGGACGGCCAGGTGGCCGCCATCAACGCCATGCTCAGCCCCCAGCAGCAGGCCGAATACGCCACGATGCGCAAAGAGCGGGAAGCGAAGCGGAAGAAATCAGAAAAAGAGCGCGGACAGTAGTCCGCGCTCTCTTGATTCCAGCGGGGCCGGCTGATTACGCCGGCCGATTCCAAACAGTCTTAAGCGACCGGAGCGGTCTTCTCGGCGCGCTTCGCCTTGATGCCGGCCGACTTCAGCAGCTTCTTCTGGAAGCGGTCCACGCGACCTTCGGTATCGACCAACTTCTGGCGGCCGGTGAAGAACGGGTGGCAGCTTGAACAGATTTCCACGCGGATGTCACCCTTGTGGGTGGAACGCGTCTTGAACGTCGAGCCGCACGCACAGGCCACGTTCACTTCATTGTAGGCGGGGTGAATTCCAGCTTTCATTGGGAGGGCAATCCTTAACCATCTCAGTATAGCAAACCAGGGGCCAACATAAAACAAACCCCGCAGCCGGACACCGGCGACGGGGTTTGCGGTAGCCTGGTTTTCAGACCTGCGGCCTGAACAACGCGCTCAGTGATCGGTTTCCCACTTTGGCCCTGCACTGAAGATGGGCCAGAGTGTGACCAGAGTGAGCTTTAGCAGTCGACCACCTCACGCGGGCAATAACTACCAGATCTCATGTTTACTGGACCACCTCCTTTCTTCAGTGATGGCCCGATAATAAGGGACAGATTGAGGATTGTCAACTGGAAATTGGATATGCCACACAAGATTTAGGGGGCATGTGTGCGTTGCCCCTACGCTCAGTAGCTCCCCTCCCATATCCTTCCGCCTCAGTTCAGGCCCACACCCCCCATTTGGCTGGCGAATGGCAGACTAGAGGCGCAATATCGCCATAAACACTTTCAATACATCAGCCATCTTGCATTTTCTCCGTTTGCCACCTAAGCTGGAAGAGTGATGGCGCTTGACACTTCAGTCTGTTACCAGCAGCTCCTGAAGCGCAGCTCTGTCTCCAACATTGTCATCGTAGGGATTATTCGGATTGGAGTAGCCGTACCGGCCTCCGCCTGAGTGAGCCTTACACGAGCAAAAATCAGGGCCACCAGGCGGGCAAACCCCGGCGGTGGCCCTTTTCGTTAAGTGCCCAGCCGGTTCGAGCCGAACCTGAGCCCCCACCCCCCGGGGAGCGCGAGAAGCACGGGGCACGAAAACAACGAGAGGAACGAAGGCAAGAGATGTCGAACACGATGAATGGCGCACGCATCCTGTTGGAATGCCTGGTGCGGGAAGGCGTGGACGTGATCTTCGGATACCCCGGCGGCGTGACGCTGCCGCTGTATGACGTGATTTACGACCACGAGATCCGGCACGTGCTGGTGCGGCACGAAGAGAACGCGTGTTTCGCGGCCTCCGGCTACGCCCGGGCAACGGGCAAAGTGGGCGTGGCCTGCGCCACGTCGGGACCTGGCGCGACGAACCTGGTCACCGGACTGGTGGACTGCATGATGGACTCGATTCCGGTGGTTGCGCTCACCGGCCAGGTCACCTCCAAACTCATCGGCAGCGACGCCTTCCAGGAAGCCGACACATTCGGCATCACGCGCTCCGCCACCAAGCACAATTACCTGGTCCGCGACATCAAGGAACTGGCCGACACCGTCCATGAAGCGTTCCACATCGCCTCCACGGGCCGCCCCGGCCCGGTGCTGATCGACATCACCAAGGACGTTCTTCAGGGGCAGGCGCACTACACCCCGATCCACGAGATCCATCTGCCGGGCTACAAGGTGGTGACCGACGGCCACGCAGGACAGATCCGCCGCGCCGCGCAGATGATGTGGGAGGCGCAGCGGCCCTACATTTACGCCGGCGGCGGCATCATCGCGGCGGGCGCGCACAACGAACTGCGCGAGCTGACCGAAACGCTCGACGCTCCGGCCGTCTGCACCCTGATGGGCCTGGGCGCGCTGCCGGGCTCGCACCCGAACTTCATCTCCATGCCGGGCATGCACGGCTCCTACGCCTCCAACATGGGAATGTACGAGTGCGATCTGCTCATCGCCCTCGGAGTTCGCTTCGACGACCGCGTCACGGGTCGGCTGGCCTCCTTCGCGCCCCATGCGAAAGTAATCCATGTCGACATCGACCCGGCCGAGATCGGCAAGAACCGCACGGCGGACCTGCCGATTGTCGGCGATGCGAAGAAGGTGCTCTCGAAGCTGGTTCGCGTGCTGAAGGAACTGGAGCCGGAGATGGCGCCCGCGCGCGCGCAGGACCGCCGGGAATGGTGGAAGCAGGTGCGGACCTGGATGGAAGAGCATCCGCTGGAACCGGTGTTCTCTCCCGACGAGATCAAACCGCAGCACCTGATGCACGAGATCAACCGCATCTCCGACGGCAAGGCGATTGTCTCCACCGACGTCGGCCAGCACCAGATGTGGGCCGCACAGCACATCCGGTTCGACGAGCCGCGGCACTGGCTCTCGTCGGGCGGGCTGGGCTCGATGGGCTTCGGCCTGCCGGCGGCCATCGGCGCCCAGATGGCGCACCCGGACAAGCTGGTGTTCTGCATCTGCGGTGACGGCGGCTTCCAGATGGCGCTGCCTGAGGTGGCCACGCTGGCCAACCAGGGGCTGCCGGTGAAGGTCGTCATTATGAACAACGGCTACCTGGGTATGGTGCGGCAGTGGCAGGATCTGTTCTACCAGAACCGCCTCTCTTCCGTGCAGATCGAGGCCTTCCCGAACATCGAGATGTTCGCGGCCGCTTACGGCCTCCGCGGCCGCATTGTGGAGAAGCCCTCGGAACTCGCCGGCGCGCTGAAGGAAGCCGTGGAGCACCCCGGCCCGTTCCTGCTGGACGTGCGCGTGTCGAACTTTGAAAACGTCTACCCGATGGTGCCGGCCGGCGCGGCCATCAATGAGATGGTTCTGGCTCCTCCCCAGCCGGTTCCGGTGCCCGCGCAGTAAGGAGTACTCAGCATGTTGATGACGATATCCATCCTCATGGAAAACAAGCCGGGCGCGCTGATGCGCGTGACGGGGCTGCTGTCGCAGCGCGGCTACAATATCGAGAGCCTTACCGTGGCGCGGACCCTGGACCCGTCGCTCTCGCGCATGACCATCGTGGTCGACGTGGAGTCGCGCCAGCGCGCGCAGGTAATCAAACAGATGACCCGCCTGGTCAACGTGCTCCAGACCACTGATCTCACGGAAGCGCCCGCAGTGCTGCGCGAGATGGTGCTGGTGCGCGTGCGCGCCACGCAGGAGAACCGCACGGCCATCCTCAAGGAAGCCGAGATCTTCGCCGCCCGCGTGGTGGACAGCTCGGTGGAAGGCTTCGCGCTGGAGGCCACCGGCGATCCGGAGAAGCTCGAAGAGTTCATCGCCGTCATGGAGACATACGGCGAAATTGAAGTGACGCGATCTGGGATGGTGGCGGTGTCGCTGGAAGCGAAGAAACTCCGCTTGGCGCCCCCGATTCCAAAGACGCAACCGGCGTAAAGACGTAGATTTGATTTACTGAGAGAGAAGGAAGTATCACCCACATGGCAAAACGGTTTTACGAACAGGATGGATCGCTGGCGCCGCTGCAGGGCAAGACGGTCGCCATCATTGGTTACGGTTCTCAGGGCCACGCGCACGCACTGAACCTTCGGGATTCGGGCGTTCAGGTGGTGGTGGGCCTGCCCGCCGGCTCGAAGTCGAAGGCCAAGGCCGAAGGCGCCGGGCTCACCGTGCTGGCGCCCGCCGAAGCCGCCGCCCAGGCCGACTTCATCATGATCCTGGTGCCGGACCACATTCAGGCCAAGCTTTATGAGAGCGACATCGCTCCGTCGATGAAGCCTGGCAAGACGCTGATGTTCGCCCACGGCTTCAACATCCACTTCGGATTTATCGCCCCGCCGGCCGGCGTCGACATCTCCATGGTGGCGCCCAAGGCGCCCGGCCACCGCGTGCGCGAGGTCTTCACTGAAGGCCAGGGCGTGCCCGCTCTGGTTGCCGTCGCTCAGGACGCCTCCGGGAAAGCGCTGGAGAACGCGCTGGCCTACGCGCTGGCGCTCGGCTCGCTGAAGGCAGGCGTGATCGAGACCACCTTCAGGGAAGAGACCGAGAGCGACCTCTTCGGCGAACAGGCCGTGCTCTGCGGCGGCGCCTCCGAACTGATCCGCGCCGGCTTCGAGACGCTGGTGGACGCAGGCTACGCGCCCGAGATCGCCTATTTCGAGTGCCTGCACGAGCTGAAGCTGATCGTCGACCTCATTTATGAAGGCGGCCTCAGCTACATGCGCTACTCCGTCTCCGACACCGCCGAGTACGGCGACTACAAGATCGGCCCCCGCATCATCACCGAGCAGACCCGCCAGGAGATGAAGAAGGTGCTCGCCGAGATCCAGTCCGGCCAATTCGCCCGCAACTGGATGGCGGAGAACCAGGGTGGCCGCGGCGGCTTCCTGGCCATGCGCGATGCGGCCCGCAAGCAGAAGATCGAGACCGTCGGCGCCGAACTGCGCGAGATGATGACCTTCCTCAAGAAGAAGAAGGTCGAAGACTAACTCCAAGCCCGAAGGGGGCGCGGCTATCCGCGCCTCCTCCGATTCAGGAACGAATATGCGGATCTGGACATTCGACACCACCCTACGCGACGGCACGCAAGGCGAAGCCGTCTCCTTCTCGGTGGAGGACAAGCTTCTCATTATGCAGAAGCTCGACGACCTCGGCATCGACTACATCGAGGGCGGCTGGCCGATGTCCAACCCCAAGGACAAAGAGTTCTTCGAACGCGCCAAGTCCGTCAAGCTCAAGCACGCCCGGCTTACCGCCTTCGGCTCCACGCGCTTCGCCAAGAATCCCGTGGAGAAGGACGCCAACGTGCTCGCCCTGCTCGGCGCGGAAACGCCCGTGATCTCGATCTTCGGCAAGACGTGGGACATCCACGCCACGCGCGTGCTGGGCATCTCTCTGGATGAGAACCTGTCTCTGATCGCCGATACCGTGCGCTTTCTGAAGGAACACGGCCGCGAGGTGGTCTACGACGCCGAGCACTTCTTCGACGGCTACGCGGCCAACCCGGACTACGCGCTGCGCACCCTGGAGGCCGCCAAGAGCGCCGGCGCCGACGTGCTCTGCATGTGCGACACCAACGGCGGCACGCTCACCACGCGCCTGGCCGAGATCGTCGCCGAGGTCCGCAAGCGCTTCGACGGCGTGCTGGGCATCCACTGCCACAACGACTGCGACCTCGCCGTGGGCAACACTCTGGCCGCCGTCGATCAGGGCGTCACCCACGTGCAGGGCTGCATGAACGGCTACGGCGAGCGCTGCGGCAACGCCAATCTCTCCAGCGTCATCGCCAATCTCGAAGCCAAGCTGGGCCACTCCACCATCGGCCCGGAAAAGCTGGCCTCGCTGACCTCAGTCGCCCACTACATCGCCGAACTCTCCAACCTGCCTCTGCTGCCCAATCAGCCTTTTGTGGGCCGCAGCGCCTTTGCGCACAAGGGCGGCGTGCACGTCTCGGCCGTGCTGAAAGACTCGCTCACTTACGAGCATATCCGGCCCTCCGTGGTGGGAAACCGCCAGCGCGTGCTGCTCAGCGACATGAGCGGGCGCGGCAATGTGCTTTACAAACTGGAGCAGTTCGGCCTCAGCGCCCGCATGACCGACGAAGCCAAGCGCGAACTGCTGGACCGCATCAAGACCATGGAGTACCTCGGCTACGAACTGGAAGCCGCCGAGGGCACCTTCGAACTCCTGGTGCGTGAAGCGCTGCAGCCCGGCCTGCACTTCTTCGAAGTGGTCAGCTTCGAAGTGGAGACGCGCAAGATCGGCACCCGGGACTCGGTCACCTCCGCCACCGTCATCCTGCGCGTGAACGAGGCCATCCACTCGGCCACGGCCACCGGCGAAGGCCCCATGAATGCGCTCGACCTCTGCCTGCGGCAATGCCTGTCCACCGTCTACCCGGCCATCGCCGAAGTCCGGCTGACGGACTACAAGGTGCGCGTGATCAGCACCGAACGCGGCACGGCCTCCAAGGTCCGCGTGCTGGTGGAGTGGTCGGACCACCGCCGCAGCTGGGCCACGGTGGGTGTCAGTGAAAACGTCCTGGAGGCCTCCTGGAACGCGCTTGTCGATGCGATCCGGCTGGAGCTGATGCGCATCTCCGACAAGGACGAATCGATCGAAAAGGCCGTGGAAGACTACTGCTGGGGCGTGTAGGTGTTTGAGCGCCACAAGCTCGAGCGCGCCCTGCTCCGCGAGGCGTCGCGGCCCGATAACGAGCGCGACGCCGCCATCCTAGCCATCATCCGACTGATTCCGAAAGGCCGGACCGCCGCCTACTCCGCCATCGCCGCGGCGGCGGGCTACCCCATGTACCACCGCCTCGTCGCCAAGCTTCTGCACACACACGGCGGCGCCCTGCCCTGGCAGCGCGTCACCGGCGTGAAGGGCGAGATCAAGCTGCATCTGGACGCCGCGCTCGAACAGCGCATGCGGCTCGAGATGGAGGGCGTGCAATTCCACGGCAAGCGGATCGCACCGAAGCATATACTGTCCTCGGAGGATCTCGTATGTCTTCGCATCCGTGCCGAGTCGAGGAAATCAAAGCCCGCCGGGAAATCACGCGCCGCAGCTTCGGCGCCTTCCTCGCGGCGCCGCTCCTGAATGCCCAGAGCGGCGACTGGGTCAGCCTCTTCAACGGCCGCGACCTCGACGGCTGGAAGCCCAGCGAGAACCTCAACTCCTGGAAGGTGATCGACGGCGCGCTGGCCGCGGACGGTCCGCGCTCTCATCTCTTCTACAGCGGCCCCGTCCGCTCGGCGATGTTCAGGAACTTCGAACTTGAAGCCGAGGTGATGACGCAGCCCGAAGCCAACTCGGGCATCTACTTCCACACCGCATTCCAGGAGAAGGGCTTCCCGCAGAAGGGCTTTGAAGTCCAGGTCAATAACACAGCCAAGGGCGAAGGCGCCTACCGCGAACGCAAGAAGACGGGCTCGCTCTACGGCGTGCGCAACGTCTACAAACAGTTTGTGCGCGACGGCGATTGGTTCAAGCTCAACGTCCTCGTGCGCGGAAAGAACATCCAGATCCGCCTCAACGGCATGCTGGTGGTGGACTTCACCGAAGCCACACCCCCAGTGTTGGCCGAAGGCAGTGAGCGCGGCCGCCTGCTCGACCGCGGCACATTCGCGCTGCAGTGCCACGACCCCGGCTCCAAGGCGCGCTACCGCAGCATCCGCGTGCGTCCGCTCGCCGACGGCGAACCCACGCCGGCCGGCGCCGAAGCACCCACCGTGGACGAAGCCTACCGCGACATCATCACCCTCGGCGCGAAGAACTATCCCATGGTGGATTACCACGTCCACCTCAAGAACGGCCTCACTCTGGAGCAGGCCCTGGCCCGCTCCCGCCGCGACGGCATCTTCTACGGACTTGCCGTCAACTGCGGCAAGGGCTTTCCCGTAGAGGACGACGCCTCCACCATCAAGTTCTTCGAAACGATGAAAGATCAGCCGTGCTTTGTCGCCATGCAGGCCGAGGGCCGGGAGTGGACGCAGATGTTTTCACGCCGCGCCGCCGGTCTCTTCGACTACATCTTCACCGACTCCATGACCTGGACCGACAACCGCGGCCGCCGCATGCGCACCTGGATGCCCAACGAAGTGGGCACCATCACAGACCCGCGCGAATTCATGGACACTCTCGTCGCCCGCGCCACCGGCATCATCGACAACGAGCCCATCGACATCTACGTCAACCCAACTTTCATCCCGGACCAGATCGCCAAAGACTACGACACGCTCTGGACCGAGGAGCGCATGAAGAAGGTGCTCTCCGCGCTGGTGCGCAACGGCGTAGCCATGGAGATCAACGACCGCTACAAGCTGCCCTCGGCCAGCTTCATCAGGATGGGCAAAGCCATGGGCGTCAAGTTCACCTTCGGCACCAACAACACCGGTCCCACGGACCTCCGCCGCAGCGACTACGGCCGCCAGATGATCTCCGAATGCAAGCTGACCTGGCAGGACTTCTGGGCGCCCGGCGCCTTCGGCCTCAGAGCCGTGGAGCGCAAGGGCTCTGCCCTCAAGGCCTGAGCCGCCCCCTCGAAGCGATAAAATCGAAGATTGAAGTATTTCATCTCAGAGCACATCCCGGAGTTCCGGCGTGTCGTGCTGGTGGAGAGCGGCTCTCGCTACCTGATTGAGCATCTGCTGCCGGGGCTCTATTCGAACCACCCCAAGAACGAGCGCGTGGACCTCATCACCTGCTTCCCCGGCCTGCCCAAGGGCTTTGACGAATCACGCGGGCAGGTCTTCCGTACTCCGGACTTCCAGGGCCGCGCCGGGCGCAAACGCCTCTACGCGCACCTCAAATCCACCGGCTACGACATCCTCGGCCTCATCTGCTCCGGCGAGCCCATCATGACCAAGTGGAAATGGGCCCTCGCGCTGCAGGCGCCATCCAAGGTCTTTATCCTGAATGAAAACGGAGATTACTTCTGGCTGGATCGCGGCCAGTGGAACACCATCCGTCACTTCGTCCTCTATCGTGCGGGGCTGTCGGGCGCCGAAGGCGTGGCCACACTCACCCGGCTGGCTCTGTTCCCGCTGACTTTTAGTTACCTGCTGCTGTTCGCGGCATACGTTCATCTGCGGAGGGCCATTCGAACATGAAAGCTGTCTTCGTTACGGAATTCGGCGGAACCGACAAGCTCCGCCATGAGGACCTGCCCATGCCCACCCTGGGCGATGGGCAGGCGCTGGTCAAGATCAAGGCGAGCGGCGTCAACTTCATCGACATCTACTTCCGCACGGGCCTCTATCCCGCCCCGCCCCCGGTCGTGCTCGGCATGGAGGCCGCCGGCGTGGTGGAGCGCGTGTCCGCCGGCGTCACCAGCGTCCAGCCCGGTGACCGTGTCGCCTATGCCATGGCCCGCGGCTCCCACGCCGAGTTCGCCGCCGTGCCCGCCTGGCAGCTCGTTAAGCTCCCGGAGGGCATCAGCTTCCGCCAGGCCGCGGCCTCCATGCTGCAGGGCATGACGGCCCATTACCTCACCCACTCCACTTACCCGCTGAAGCCGGGCGATACCTGCCTGGTGCACGCCGCCGCCGGCGGAGCCGGCCAGTGGATTGCCGCTGCCGCCAAGCTGCGCGGCGCACGCGTCATCGGCACCACCTCCACGGCTGCCAAGGCTGATGCCGCCCGCGCGGCCGGCTGTGACGAGGTGATCAACTACGCCGAGGACGACTTCGAGTACCAGACCAAGAAGCTCACCGGCGGCAAGGGCGTGGATGTGGTCTACGATTCCGTGGGCGCCTCCACCTGGGAGAAAAGCCTGAACTCGCTCAAGCCTCGGGGGATGATGGTGACCTTCGGCAACGCCAGCGGCCCCGTGGAGCCGTTCCCGCCACTGCTTCTGAACCAGAAAGGTTCGCTTTTCGTCACTCGCCCCAGCCTGGGCCACTACGCCGCCAACCGGGAGGAGATCGAGTGGCGGACCGGCGACATCTTCCGCTGGTTGCTCGACGGCAGCTTCAAACTCCACATCGATCACGTCTACAAGCTCAGCGAAGCCGGCGCCGCGCAGGACGCCCTGGCGTCGCGCCGCACCACCGGCAAACTCCTGTTGGAGCCATAGGACCATCGCAATGCCAATCTCCAGACGAAACCTCGCAACGCTCCTGCCCCTCCTGGCTCAGGCGCAGAACGCCGCCCCTCTCAAATCCACCACCTGGCGCTTCGAAGACCTGCCCGTCAAGCAGAACAAGACCAGCAGGACTCGCGCCGTCTTCAACGGCTCCACCAGCCGCGGCACCGGGATCGAGCTGCATATGACGGAGATCCCTGCCGGCGAGGCTCCGCATGGCTCGCACCAGCACTTGCACGAGGAACTGGTCTTCGTTCTGGAAGGAACCGTCGAAGTGGATATCGAGGGCCGGAAATCGCGCATCGGCCCCGGCTCGGTGGCCTACATCGGCAGCGGCGAGGAGCACGGGTTGCTCAATGTGGGCAGCACGCCCGCGCGCTACTACCTGTTTACGATGGGCCGCGAAAAGGCCTGACGGCCGCGCTAGACCAGAATGGCGAACGTGGCATCGGTCCGCTGCACGCGGTTGTAGGCGGTATCCCGCTCCATCGGCTCGCGCCCCGCTTCTCGAATCAGCCGCAGCAGCTCGCCGCGCCGCATGCCCTGCGACGTCTCCGCGCCGGCGTCATGGTAGATCTTCTCTTCCACCACCGTGCCGTCGATGTCGTCGGCTCCGAAGCGTTGCGCCACCTGCGCGATCTTGGGCGTCATCATCACCCAGTAGGCCTTGATGTGCGGGATGTTGTCCAACATCAGCCGTGCCACGGCGATGTTCTTCAGGTCGGCGAAGCCCGTAGTCTTGGGTACATGCTCCAACGGCGTGTTGTCCGGGTGGAACGCCAGCGGGATGTAGGTGACGAAGCCGCCGGTTTCGTCCTGCACGGCGCGCAGCTTCACCAGGTGGTCCGCACGGTCCTCTTCGTTCTCGATGTGGCCGTAGAGCATGGTGCAGTTGGACTTGACGCCCATCTTGTGAGCCATGGCGGCAATCTGCAGCCACTCTCCGCCGTCGATCTTGTGATCGCAGATGATGCGCCGCACGCGTTCGCTGAAGATCTCCGCGCCGCCGCCCGGCATCGAATCCATGCCCGCCTCGCGCAGCTTCCGCAGCACCTCCTCCAGCGGCATCTTGAAGCGCTTGGCGAAGTAGGCGATCTCCACCATTGTGAACGCCTTCAGATGCACCTGCGGGAAGCGCTCCTTCAGTCCGCGCAGCATCTCGCAATACCAGTCCACCGTCAGCTCGGGATGCAGGCCGCCCACGATGTGGAACTCCGTCACTGCTTCGTTCACGCCGTGCGCCGCGCGCGCCCAGACGTCTTCCAGCGACATCGTGTAGGCGTTCGGATCGCGCACCTTCTTGCCGAAGGCGCAGAGCTTGCAGGAGGCCACGCAGACGTCTGTGGGATTGATATGGCGGTTGACGTTGAAGAAGGTGACGTTGCCGTGCAGCCGTTCGCGCACCAGGTTTGCCATGTAGCCGACGGCCAGCAGATCCGGCGAACGAAACAAAGCCAGGCCGTCCTCGTAGGTCAGCCGCTCCTGGCGCCGCACCTTGTCCAGGATCGGCAGCAGGCGCTGGTCTTCGAAGACGGGTTGAGAGAGATCAGGCGTCATGAATGGAGGCTCCCAGCTCGGAAGAAGAAGATGTCGGCTGCCCAGAACACAAAGAATAGCACGCTCACCCAGCCGTTCATGGTGAAGAAGGCGGCATCCACGCGCGAGAAATCGTCGGCCCGCACCAGGCTGTGCTCGTAGATCAGCAGCGCCGCCACCGCCGCAATGCCCGCCCAGGCCAGCCAGCCCAAAGCGAAGGCCGGCACCATGCACGCCAGGCAGACGATCATGCCCGCGTGAAACAAGCGCGAAACCGTCAAGGCCCCGCTCAACCCCAGCTTGGCCGGCAGGCTGAAAAGCCCCTCGCGGCGGTCGAACTCGTAGTCCTGGCAGGAGTAGATGATGTCGAATCCGGCGGTCCACAAGGTCACGGCCACCGTCAGCAGCACGATGCGGGCGTCCAGGGAACCGCGCGCGGCAATCCAGGCCGCGGCCGGAGCGATGCCCAGCGCGAAGCCCAGCACCACGTGCGAAAGCGACGTGAATCGCTTGGTCCAGGAGTAGAAGAACACCACCCCCAGCGCCAGAGGCGCCAACTGCAGGCACAGAGGATTCAGCATCCCCGCCGCCAGCAGGAACAGCACTGCGGTCACGCCAATGAAACCCCAGGCAAATGAACGGGATAGCAGCCCCGCCGGGATGTGCCGGCCCTGCGTGCGCGGGTTTCGCGCATCGATGGCGGCATCCAGCACCCGGTTGAACGCCATGGCGGCCGAACGCGCCGCCACCATCGCCACCAGGATCCAGCCCAGCTTGCCCCACGCCCCTTCGGCGGCAAAGCCGTCTTCCCGCCAACCCAGCAGCGCCCCGGTCAATGCAAACGGCAGCGCAAAGACGGAGTGCTCGAAGCGGATCATCTCCAGCGTCAGGACAAAGCGCTTCCACAAGGCGGGCACGGCATCGGTGGCGGAATTGGCTTGCTGCATTCCAGGTGGGATTCTCGATACCATTTTAATCTATGCGTCTCGATGTACTCCGGATGGCCCTGGCCGCCGTCCTGGCGCTCGGCCTGGTCTCCTGCAGCGAAGAGAAGAAATCCGTCCGTGCGGAAGACTACCGGACGATCCCTTTGAAATACCCCAACGGCAAGGTGATCCGCGTCGAACAGATGATCAATCGCGACCAGGTCACCACCGGCATGATGTTTCGCGACTCGCTGGCCCCGGACCGCGGGATGCTCTTCTACCACGGCAGAGAAGCGAACCGCGGCTATTGGATGTTCCAGGTCAAAGTCCCGCTCGACCTCGTCTGGCTCGACATGCACAAGCGCGTCGTCCAGATCGTCCACAAGGCCCCGCCCTGCCCCGGCCCATCCAACACCTGCCCGTCTTATGGCGGCGCATTCCCCGCGGCTTATGTGCTGGAAGTGCCAGCCGGCAGCGTGGCGGCCAACGGCCTCAAGCCCGGCATGCAGCTCGATTTCTAGCCGCGAGGAGAAACCCATGGATCAGGAACAGCTCAAGAGCCTGCTGGAGCAGGTCAAAGACGGCGCCGTGGATGTGGATGCGGCCATCGAACGCCTGCGCCACCTGCCCTTTGAGAACCTGGGCTACGCCACGGTGGATCACCACCGGGCGATCCGCACCGGCATGCCGGAGGTGATCTTCGGGAAGGGCAAGACAGCCGATCAGGTGGCCGGAATCGCCGCCCGCCTGCTCGAGCGCGCCGGAAACGTCCTGGCCACCCGCACCACCCCGGAGGCCTTCGAACTTGTGCGCGCCAGCTTCCCCGAGGCCGAGTATTTCCCGCTCTCAGGCGCCCTCCGCGTGTGGCGCGACCGTTCGCCCCGAGGCAAGGGCAAGCTGGCCATCGTCAGCGCTGGGACCACTGACCTGCCCGTGGCCGAAGAAGCCGTGGTCACCGCGGAAATCATGGGCAACGACGTGGTGCAGGTGCACGATGTGGGCGTGGCCGGAATTCACCGCCTGTTCGGCAACTTCGACCGCCTCAAGGAAGCCCGCGTCATCGTCGTCTGCGCCGGCATGGAAGGCGCCTTGCCCAGCGCCGTCGGCGGTCTGGTGAGCTGCCCCGTCATCGCCGTGCCCACCAGCGTCGGCTACGGCGCCAGTTTTCACGGCCTGGCCGCACTGCTGGGTATGCTGAACAGCTGCGCCAGCAACGTCAGCGTCGTGAACATCGACAACGGATTTGGCGGAGGATACGTGGCCAGCCTGATCAACAGGCTATGAGCGCTAAACGGCGGCGCGCAGCGCGCCTTCCAGCACCGGTTCGGCAAAGACGTAAATGCCGAACAACGGAGTAGGTTCGCCCCGGCCCCAGCGATTCATCTTCCACTCCACCCGAAGATACTTCGTCTCCGGCGCGTCGCTGAGGTCGAGATAGAGGCTGTAAACACCGCAATAGAACTTCTGCGGAAATGCGGCAAGCGGCTTATCGCCCCAGACTTCACCGTCCGCGGAGCCCTTGATGCAGACATCCAGGCTCTCCTGCTCGAGGATCCGGTTGATCCCCAGCGTCACGGTGAACGCAGTACTGGCGGCCGCGGGGATCTCCACCGCGGGTCCGGTGCCGTTTTGCCGGATCTCTTGTTCTGGCAAAAGGAAGTTCGGTAGCATCTTGGCTCTCTGGCGTCGGAACTAGAACGCTCCTAATAAGAGTCGTCCTGCTTCCTTCAGAGTCTCATACTTTTTGCAGAAACAGAAGCGGATAAAGCCGGCGCCCAGCTCTTTACGGCTGAAAAAACTACTCCCTGGCACCGCCGCAACCCCTATCTTTTCAATCAGATGACGACTCAGGAGAATGTCATCTGGAAATCCAAAGGACTCTGTATCAGCTATCACGTAGTAAGCCCCGCGCGGCAGGTGGTAGCGGATGCCGGCCTGCCTCAGGAATCCGCAGATCATCTCTCGCCGCTCCTGGTAGTGCGCAGCCAGATCCGCGTAGTAGGAATCCGGCATGGACAGCGCCGTCACCCCCGCCTGCTGCAGCGGTGCCGCGGCGCCCACCGTGAGAAAATCATGCACCTTCCGGACCGAGGTGGCGATCTCCGGCGGCGCCAGCACCCAGCCCACGCGCCACCCGGTGACGGAGTAGGTCTTCGACATCGAATTTACCAGCACCGTCCGCTCCCGCATCCCGGGCAGCGTCGCCATCGGGATGTGCGGAGCGCCGTCATAGACGATGTGCTCGTAGATTTCGTCCGTCAGGCACAGCGCGTCGAACTCCTGGCACAGCCCGGCGATCACCTCCAACTCCTGGCGGCTGAAGACGTTACCCGTCGGGTTGTGCGGCGAGTTGACGATGATCGCCTTCGTCCGCGGCGAAAACGCCGCCCGCAGTTCGTCCGGATCGAAGCTCCAGTCCGGCGCATGCAGCGTGACGTAACGCCGCCGGGCTGAGCAGAGATCGGCGTCCGGGCCGTAGTTTTCGTAGAACGGCTCGAACATCACCACTTCGTCTTCGGGGTTGGTGGTGGCCAGCAGAGAGGCGATCATGCCCTCGGTGGATCCGCACACCACCGTCACCTCGCGCTCCGGATCCAGCTCCAGGCCGTAGTGCCTTTTGTATTTCGCGGCGATGGCGTCGCGCAGCGGCTTGGCGCCCCACGTGATGGCGTACTGATTGAAGTCCTCAGCCACCGCCCGCGCGGCCGCCTCCTTCAGTTCCTGCGGCGCGGGGAAATCCGGGAAGCCCTGCGCCAGATTCACGGCGCCGTGCTTTAGCGCCAGCCGGGTCATCTCGCGAATGACACTCTCCGTGAAGTGCGCCGTCCGATGGGCGCGAAAGCGTTCACTTTTTGCGGGTTGCACTCGATTTGCCTTTGGTGGTTTTGGATTTGCTGGCAGGCGTGGGGGACTGCGTCTTCTTTGACGCCGCGGCTGGCGCGGCCGGGGCTTCCGCATCCGCCTTCTCCGCTGCCGGCAGCGGATCGGCGGCATAGAGCCAGCGATAGATGTCGGCGTTTCTCAGGATGATCTGCACGTAGTCGCGCGTCTGCCCGAACGGGATAGTCTCGACGAATTCGGCCGGCTCGCGGTAGTCGCCCCAAGTCTTCCACACGGGCACTCGGCTCGGCCCGGCGTTATAGCCGGCCAGCGTCTCCTCCACGCTGCCGTTGCGAGCCTCCAACTGCCGCTGCAGAAAGTAGGTGCCCAGGTTCAGGTTCAGCGTCGGATTCTTGAGCGAGGACACGCGCACCCCCTTCACCCCCACCTTCCGGCCCAACTCCCTGCCCGTGGCCGGCATCACCTGCATCAGCCCGATTGCATTCGCCGGCGACACCGCCTGCGGGTCGAACTCAGACTCCTGCCGGATCAGCGCCGCCACCAGGTATGGATCCAACCCGCGCTGCTTGGAGTAGTTCACAATCGCCTGCCGGAAGGGCATGGGAAACGCCAGCTTCCAGAAGCTCCGCGGCGCGGCCTCGCGAGGCACCCACAAGTACTCGGGCACGGTCGCCTTCAGCAGCCGCAGGCCTACCTCCGGCGCCCCTCGTCGCGTGGCGGTTTCCGCCATCTCCACGGCAAGTGCGAAACGATTACCGCCATTGCGCGCCGCATAGCGCAACTCAAACTCGGCCCACTTCTCCAGTCCGGCAGCGGCCAGCACGCGCGCCCTGGCGATCCGCTGCGCGGAGGCGGCGTCCGGCCGGAAATCCGGGCTCTGATTCCGCTCCGGCCATCGGATGCGCGCCAGAAATTGATCAGCCGCCACCGACGATCCAGCACGCTGCAGCACAGCGCCTTTCAGACGCTCACCAGCCAGCAGTGTGTAGTAGTAGTTCGGAAACCTCGATTGCAGCTCGCCGTACAGCCGGCGCGCATAGGCGGCGTCGCCGGTCTCCTCGGCCAGCCGGCCCAGGAAGTACACCGCCGCGCCGGCCTTCTCCGACGAAGGGAACCGCACCAGGTGCTCCCGCAGCAGCTCCGCCGCCGAACTGCGCCGGTCCAGATACGCCCTCCAAACCACTTTCCAGTGGCAATACGGCGCGTCGGCGGACTCCGCAAATGCCTCCGCGCAAGCGGAGTAGAGCGGCAGGTAGCGGTTCGGATCGTTCCGCACCAGCCCCTCGTTCCCGGCCAGCACCAGCGCCTTCAGCCGCCACGGCGAGTTCGGCGCCCGCCGGCTCAATTCATCCAGTGCCGAATACATCGCTTCATCGGCATCCTGCCGCCGGTACGAGGCGACAATGTAATACCGCCGCTCTGCGTCGGCCTCCGCTTCCGTCAATTCCAGAGCCCGCAGCCACTCCACTGCCGCCTCGGTTCTCCGTTGGTGATAGAGCGCCGCTCCTACCCGGACCTGCGCCTGCTGCCGCTCCAGTCCGCCCAGCAGCGGAGCCATCCGTTCAAACTCTTCCTTCGCCTTCGCCGCCCGCCGGCCTTCCATCAGGATCCGCGCCCGCTCCAGCCGCGCCTGCGGCAGCACGGGCGGATACTTCTCGCCCAACTCCCGCTCCAACCGCGCCAGGCACGCGCCGGCCTCTTCGGCCTCATCCGATAGCGGGTACCCATAGAACACACCCTGATATCGCGCCGCCGCACTCAGCGCATCGCCCGAATCCTCCGTCGCTCGCGCCAGCAGAAGACCCGCCTGCGGCTGCGGCAACTGGTTGGCCGGGACGCGCCGCAACATCTGCAGTGCGGCCTCCGGCTGATTGAGTTCCACCAGCGACCTGGCGGCCATCACCGCCGCCCGCCCCGCCAGAGGCGATTCCGGCCGCACTTTCCACAGCGGCTCCAGCAGTTGCGCGACAGCGCCGTGACGCTTCAGCTGCGCTTCAGCCTGCGCCTGGAAAAAAGCCGCGTAGTCCGCCACCTGCGGAACCTCCGCCGCCACCCCGGCCAACACCCGCGCCGCCGTCGCGCCGTCCCCCTTGTCCAGCGCTTCCGAGCCCGCCTTTAAGCGCGCCAGGGCGTCCGGCCTTGTCTGGGCCGCCAGCCACGCGGCCGCCAGCGCCGCCGGCAGAAACGCCGCTCTATGCCAGCGGGCCAGGATATTCCTCCCCCATCAACGCCGCATCCTCATTCGCCAGCGTCCTGACCACCTCTACGTGGAAGTAATCCACCATCGATGCTGTCGTCATGAACTCGTGCTTGAATTGCGCCCGTCCGCGATCCATCTCTCCGCGCAAGGCCGCATACAGGTTCCCTTGTTCCCTGCCCTTTCGCACCGCCTGCGCCTGGTAGAGCCGCATCTCCGCCACCCGCACCCGCGCAAAGCGCTGCGCCCGCGCGTGCAGTTCCTGCTCATCGCGCGGCAACTCGCTCCACGACAAAGACGCCGGTGCGGGCCGGGCCACTGCACTGCCGCCGGTGGCCGGCACAATGCTCAACACGGCGCCCGCCGGCGCTGCCGGAGCCGCCCGCTGCACCGCGTGCCGGCTGTCCAGCGTCATGCCCGCAAGCGCGGCAATCACCTCGAGCAGGTTAATATCCACCAGCTCCCCGCCGCCTTCGGCGTAAAGCACCGCCGCTACCCGGCGCTTGCCCTCGCTCTGCCCCACCAGGATGGGCAGCAGGAACACGCGTTTCTCTTCCGCGCCGCCCAACGCATCCGCCAGCGTTTGCGAAATCTCACCCGGCGTCGCCATCGCGATCACTGCATCAAGCGATTCGATCACGCCTCCAAAGGCAGCCGCCTCCGTCAGCGGAATCCGCCGCTCGCCCAGTTCGTCCAACTGCAATTCGCCCATCGAGCGGTGGTCTTCATACTGCAGTTCTCCGCCGATCACGCTGAAGAGCAGCACGCGCGGCGCCACGGCAAATGCGCCGTCCAGCAGCGCCGCCGCCCACCCATCCGTGGATTCGGCCTGCTCCAGCCGCCGCGCCGTCTGGTTCAGCCGCTCGCTGAACATCCGCAGCGCGCCGCAGATCGCCCGCTCATGCTCCTCCGCCACCCGTGCGGACACGCGCGCTTCCAACTCCTGTTCAAACGTCGCTTCCAGCGAGGTGAAACGGTCGTCCAGCGCACGCTCCACGTGCTCGCGCCAGCCCCGCTCCATCTGGTCCTGCATCGCCTCGACGTGCAGTTGCCACGCCGCCGCAATCTGCTCCTGCGCCATGCGGCGCTCGCCCTCAAACAACCCCTGCGCCGGCTGTGGCGCGTTATCGAGTTCCATGTTTACCTTCCCTCGGCTGTCATGCAGTGTAGCGCGCTCTCAACGAACCGCGGGCGCCATTTCAAAGGGTACCGGCGTCAGGTGCAGCCGGATGGGACGCCTCGCCGCCGGAAACTCCAATTGGAGCTTCCCCTCCGCCGCTCCGCTGCTCTGCCCCATCACCCAATCGGAGCCCATCTGGGCCTCCAGACAGTTGAACTTCAACCGCTGCCCGGCGCGCGCCGCATCGTAATCCAGACACGCGTTCAGCAGCCGCGCCTTCTCATCACCCAAGTCCACGTTCCGCCCCGCGATCTGCGCCGTGCCCGACAGCACGCCGGAGATCTCGCCCGACAATCCAGCCGCCGCCAGGTCCACCTCGGCGTCAAATTGGCCCAGCGCCGTGTGCGCTCCGTCCAGCCTGCCCTGCAACCGGTACTGCTGCCGTGCTCCACCCAGCCGCACCGAAGCCCGGCCCGAGAACTTCCCCTCGCTCCACTGCGCTACCAGATCCGGCATCTCCACCGTCGCGCCGTCCCAGAACACCAGCGCCTTTACGTCGGCGAACTCTTCGTCGCCCAGCTTCAATCTCCCGATGCGCAGCGTCCCCTCCGCGTGCCGCCCGCGCAGCCACGCCGGCGCCGGCGGTTGCCGCCGCAGCGTGCGGTCAATGAACCCCTGCCTGCGAGACAGGGCGGGTTCGAACATCTGGTCCAGGTCCGCGCCCTCCAGTTCCTTCACCGCGATCTCGAAATGATAAGGCCTGCGCCCCGCCGCGCGCGCCAGGCTCGCGGTCCACTCGTGGCCGCCGGCTTCCAGCGCCGCCTGCCGCAGCCCCCATCCTCCCTTGCGGAACGCCAGCACTCCATGATGGAGCTTCACCGGTTTCGGCATCCCCTCCAGCACGCAGTTGCTCTCCTGCAACTCGATTTCGCCGCTCCACGACTCGGCCGCCCTCAGCCCGGCATCTTCCCCCTGCGTCACCACCCTTTCAAACCGCAGGCTGCCCCGCGCATCTCCGTCCCGGCAACTCTTGCCCAGCGGGCTGGGAGGATCGATCCCAAGCCGGCCGGCCGCGGCGATTACGTCGTTCAGGCCCAGCTTCTCGCTGGCCAGGTCTATCTCCATCGCCTCAGACTGCACGTCCCATTTGCCGCTCACCGTCGCTTCCGCGCCGCTCACCGACGTCATGGCGGCAGGCGCCAACAACACCTGCGTGCCCGCCAGCGTGACTTGCGCCTCCGCTACCGCTACCTTCTCCGAATCGGCCATCGACACGTTGGCGTTCTTCAGCGTCACCGAGCCCTCCACCGGTTTCGCCTGCGCATACTTCAACTGGCCCGTCATCTCGCCTTCCACCGCCAGACCCTGCGGCATCCGCGCACCGAGCCTGCGCGCCAAATCCAGCACCAGCGGCGCCGGCACTCCATCCAGCGTCAAGCCCGCCTCCCAGCGCGGCTCCACCAGCATCTTGTTCCCCGCCAGTGTGACGTTGAACGGCAGCCCTGCCTTCTTGCCGTCGGGCTTCGTAGAAGCCAGCTCCAGCGACTGCCCCGTCAGGTCAAGCCGCCCCTCGTAGGGCATCGAAAACTCGTGCGATCCTAGCCCGAAGAATCCCGGACGGTCCACGTCTTCCAGTTCCACCGAACCGCGGATCTTCAGATCGTGAATCGGCCCGTCCAGCGTGGCCCGCGTCGTAAAACGCCCCTTCACGCCCAGATCGCTGCCCGTCACCAGAGTCAGCAACTCGGCTATGGCGCTGCGTTCCAGCTCCAGGTCCACCGACAACTGGCTGTTGCCGCCCGGCGCGGGTGTCCACCGCCCCCTCCCCGTGAAGCGGCCGAAGCCTTGCTCGAAGCGGTCAGTCCGCGCGGGCGAGGCCTCATACTTCCACACCAGCGCGCCGCCCACCGAGGCCGGCGGCTCCAGATCCACATCCACTCCGTTCAGGAACAACCCGGACTTCAGCGTCCCCGTGCGGAAGTTGATCCGGCTCTCGCGGATCTTCACCTGCGGCGCGTCGCTGCCATCCTTCACCCCGACGAAGATCTTCTGCAGCAGCGCGGCGAAGTTCCACCCGGCGTCTTCCTTCCGCGCCAGATTCACACTCGCATCCACCAGCCGCACCGACGAAACGTCCATGTGCCCGGTGATCATCCCCAGATACCCCAGACCCACCTGCATCTCCCCCACGTAAGCCAGCGGCTCGCGCCCAAACTCCGGATCGTCGGGGATTACCAGGTCGCGCGCCGTCAGCCCCGGCGCCGGGTAGAGCTGGTATCGCACCGACGAAAACTCCACCGGACGGCCCAGCGTCTTCGCCAAAGCATCCGACAAGGGCTGGCGGAACCGGCTGGCGTCGATCTCCGGCGCCACCAGCGCCGTCACAACGCCCGCCACCAACAGAACCACGAACACAAGAGCCAACCGGCCCCAACGAATCTTCAAAACCGAACTCCTTTGACCAGCATCTCGTACTCCGCTGGCGTGTCCACATCCGTCGCCACCCGCTCGTCTTCCACTTCCACATACCGGTTCCGCTCCGCCTGCGCGCGCACCAATTCCCGCGCCGACGCCTCCGCCGGCAACGCCAGCATCGCCGCCACCCAACTTCCGTCCATCAGCACGGGATGACCGTGCCTGCCCGCATGCTGCGGAATGGTGAACGGCGGCTTCACCTCCGCATTCCCCCACTCGGCAATCAACCGCTGCAGTGTTTCCGCGTGCACCCCTGGCCCGTCCACCGGCAGAAAGAACACCGCGTCGCTGCCTTCCACCGCGCGCAGACCGCTCTGCAGCGAGGACAACTGCCCCCGCTCCGGCCGCGGATTCAATACCACCACCGCCTCCGCCGCGCGCCGCGCTCCGGCCGCCACCTCCTCAACCGCGTACCCCAGCACACACACCACCTTCCGGCACACGCCCGAAAACAGGAGAATCTGCCGGTCCAGCAGCGTCGCCCCCTCGAACTCCAGCAACGCCTTCGGGCGGCCCATCCGGGAACTCGCCCCAGCCGCCAGAATCACCGCCGCGATGTTGGGTGGCTCGCTCACTTCTGCAGCGCCTTGATCCCGTCTTTCGCAAACATCGACTTCGACAACGCTTGCCAGTCCGACTCCGGCCCGCGGCGCACCGCAATCATCTCCGCCGCCACGCTCACCGCGATCTCTTCCGGCGTCAATGCCCCGATGTCCAGCCCCATCGGCGCCGATACGCGCGCGAAGCTCCCGGCCGGAATCCCTTCTTTCTCCAACTCCCGCACCACGCTCAGCACCTTGCGCTTGCTGCCGATCATCGCCACATAGCGCGCCGGCGTCGTCACCGCCCATCTCAACACGCGCATATCGTCGCGGTGCCCGCGCGTCACAATCACCAGGTACGAAGACCGGTTCACTTCCAGCTTTCCGAAGATCTCCTCGTACTCGCCCGCCAGCACTTCGTCGGCCATTGGGAACCGCTCGCGGTTCGCAAAGCTCTCCCGGTCGTCGATCACCGTCGTGCGGAATCCCGCCAGCCCGGCCACCTGGCACAGGCTCTTTGAAATGTGGCCGGCGCCGAAGATCAACACCGCCGGCTGCGGCTCCAAGGGTTCGATGAACACTTCCAGCTGGCCTCCGCAGATCAGTCCGTTATCGTACGCCGCGTCCTGTCCTAATGAGAAATTCAGGCGCCGCGGCTTGCCTGTCTCCATCGCTTCCCGCGCCGCCGTCCACACCTCGGCCTCCACACACCCCCCGCCGATGGTCCCTGTCATCGACCCGTCGTCGCGCACCAGCAGCTTCGCGCTCGTATAACTGGGGATCGATCCATTGGCCTGAACGATCGTCGCCAGTGCACACGCGCGACCCGCCTTCCGCAAGCGCACTAGTTCCTCGAATACGTCCATCTTCATTATTGTAGCCGCCCCGGCACGGCTCCCTCACGGCCCTGAAAACAGGGCCCCTGAGGCGATGTGCTATCATGCCCGCGAGTGTTTGAAAATCTGCAGGTTGCCCCTGGCCTCGCCTTCCTTTTCGATATGGACGGCGTCCTCATTGAATCCACCGACATCCACACCGAGGCATGGGAGATCTATCTGCGGCGCCACGGCATCGATCCCGCCGGCGTCATGGCCAAGATGCTCGGGAAACGCAACGACGACATCGTCCGCAGCCTGTGGGGCGGCCAGCTCTCCGCGGAGGAGAATTTCCGCCACGGCGCCGACAAGGAAGTGCTCTATCGCGAGCTGATGACACCCGTCTTCGAAGAGCACGTCGTCAAAGGCGCCCGCGAGTTCATCAACGCCGCGGCCGCCCGCGGCATCCCCTGCGCCCTCGGCACCAACGCCGAACCCGCCAATGCCAGTTACGTGCTCGAGCGCACCGGACTCCTCAATTGCTTCCGCGCCGTCGTCGACGGCCACCAGGCCAAACACCCCAAGCCGGACCCCGAAGTCTACCTCACCGCCGCCGCGCGCCTCGGCGTCGATCCCCGCAACTGCGTCGTCTTTGAAGACTCTCCCGGCGGCATGCAGGCCGCCCGCTCCGCGGGCGCTCACGTCGTCGCCCTGCTCACCACGCTCGACCAAGCCCCGGCCGCCGACCTCGCCGTGCCGGATTTCCTCGACCCGCGCCTTTCGCCATGGCTCTCCCGCTTGACTCCTCGCTGAATCTCGCCACCCTCACCACCGCGCTGGTTTCCATCGCGCTGGCGTCCCTTGTCTGGTGGCGCCGCGTCGCCCGCCTCACCCTCCTCCGGGAGCGCATCGCCCGCATCCACGCCCTTTCCGAAGAGATCCTCAGCCTCGCCTCGGCCGAGCAGGCCGCTGACCTCCTCCAATCCAGCCTCGCCGACATCTTCCCCTCCTGCAGCACCGGCCTCTTCCTCCTCGACTCGTCCTCCGGCGAACTCCAGCGCGCCAGTGATTCCAAGTCCGTCCCGCCGGGTGCCGCCGAGTGCCTCCGTTCCGGCAAGTTCCACGCCGCCGGTGACACCATCTACTTTCCCGCCGTGGCGCAGCAGAAGGCCGCCGGCGTCCTCTCCCTCAGCGGCCCCCAGGACTGGCGCCCCCAGGCCGACGAAGCCGCCGCCCTCCACCACCTCGCCAACCAGACCGCCATCGCCATCCACCTCATGGGCCAGCGCCACCTCCGGGAGCAACTCGCCCGCAGCGAACAACTCGGCGCCACCGGCGTGCTCGTCTCCACCGTCGCCACCCAGCTCCGCACCCCTCTTTCCCGCATCATCTCCGCCGCCGCCCGCGAAGGTCTCGAACCCCTGGCCGCCGAGGCCTCCGCCGCCATGGAGTTGCTCGACCGCATCGTCGCCATCAGCCGCCCCGAACAGGTCCGCACCCAGCCCTTCGACCTCAATCAAGCCATCGCCCAGCTGGCCGAATTCCGCGCCCGCGCCTGGCGCCTGCGCGCCCTCTCCGTCTCTCTCGAGCTTGTGCCCGGCACCCTCCCGGTTCTTGCCGCCCGCGGCCAGCTAGAACAGGCCGTCCTCAGCCTCCTCGTCGCCGCCGAACAGAGCCAGGAGGAGTCGCCCACTCGCAGCATCCGCATCGAAACCTCCGAACGCAACGGAAATGCCGTTCTGGCCATCTCTTTCGGCGCCGGCTCGCCGATTGTCAACGATGCCTCCTCCGGCATCGCCGCCGCCCGCAGTTTGCTCGAAACCCATGCCGGAACGCTCGAATTTCATTCCGCCCCTCAGTCCACTTACTTTGAAGTCACGCTCCCTCTCGCCACCAGCAAGGTTCCCGACCTGCCTGCCGGCGATCCCCCCGAATCGGCCCGCTCCCTCACCCTCCTGCTCGCTCATCCGGACCTCACCGCCCTCCGTCCCCTCATCTCCGCCCTCGGCGAACGCGGCCACCGCGCCATCCCCGCCGACTCCGCCGGCCTGGCCCTCGACCTCGCCTCCCGCATGCGCTTCGACGCCCTCCTCGCTTCCCGCTCCCTTGCCGATCTCGACTGGCCCGGACTCGCCGCCGCCGGCCAGAAAACCGGCCTCCCCATCGCCCTCCTCTGCGCCCACTCCGAACTCGCCCCTTCCGGCATCCCGTCCCTCCAACTCACACCCGATGAAGTCGAACTCGACCGCCTCTTGGCGCAACTCGCCGAAACCGCCTGAGTCCTCCGCCCATCAAAATCGGTGAGAATATCTCTATGCGCCTCCTGGTAAGCCGCTCCCTCGCCGCCTTGCTTTTCCTCGCCTTGCTTCCCGGCGCCGGCATGGCGTTGGCGCAATCCCAACGCAAGTACACCGGCCCTCGCCCGCCCAAGCCCGACGTGCCTTTCCTCCTCCACGTCGGCAAACTCATCGAGGCCGAAACCCTCACCGCTACCGAATCCCAGACGAAAGACGGCTCCCTCTACACCATCTCCGGCGCCGCTTCCTCCGTGCGCACCCCCGTTCCCGAGCCGATCTTCCTCTTCCAGTCCGATAAGGTCAACCCCGACAAGCTCACGCTGTTCAAGATGGAGTCGCGCGGCGGAAGCCGCACTCTCTTGCTGCCCGCCGCCGGCAAACGGAAGAAGGACGGGCCGCGCCCCCTCTTCGTGCTCGTCTCTCCCCTCGCGCCCGGCCTGTTCAAAGTTGAAGTGAACGAAATCCTCGCCGACGGCGAATACTGCATGTCTCCGGAAGGCTCCAACCAGGTCTTCTGCTTTACTGCTTACTGACGCGCTCCAGCCCCGTACAATAGTCGATTGCCTCCTTTGCTTGCCATCGCCGGCGGCGCCGCGCTGGTCCTCGCGGCCTCAACCGCTCTCGGACGCTTCGCCTGGAGCTTCAGTGCCCCGCATTGGACTTATGCTCTTTCCTCCGGCGTCCCGCTTCTCTCCTTGTGCTTCTTCGCGCTGCTCGTCACCGGCAAAGCCACCCACGCCGCGGCGCTCGCACTCTGCGCGGCGGCCGCCGCCCTGCTCCTGCTCCGTCCGCCCCGGCCCGCGCGGCCCGTCCTTCCCCACTGGAGTGCGCTCGCCTTCCTGCCCTTCTTCGCTTTCTACCTGATCCACGCCCTGGCTCCTGAAATCCAGCCCGATGCCGTCACCTACCACCTCGGCCTGGTCTCGGACTGGATCCGCAATGCCGCGCTCTCCCACCGCATCGGCTTCTATGACCTCCTCCCCCTGGGCCTGGAGACCATCTTCTTCCCCGCCGTTGTCGCCGGCGGCTTCAGCGCCGCCAAGCTCGTTCACTTTGCGCTGCTCTGCGCTACCTTGCCCCTCATCGCGCGCCTCGCTCAACTGTTCGGACTCGACCGCACGCAGGCCCTCGCCGCCGCCGGGCTCTACTTCCTCTCGCCCGTCGCCGGCATCTCCGGCACCGCCGCCTACAACGACGCCGCCCTGGTCTTCTTCAGCCTCGCCGTCCTGGCCCTCCTCGCCGAAGACGCCGCCCAGCCGCATGACTCGCTCCTCTTCCACGCCGGCCTCGCCGCCGGCTTCTGCTATGCCATCAAGATCACCGGTGCTGTCGCCGTGGCCGGGCTCCTCGGCTGGCTGCTCTGGAAACGCCGCTGGCGCGGCGCCCTGCTGGCCTCTCTTGCCGCCCTGCTCTCCGTCGCCCCCTGGATGCTGCGCAGCCTCCTCCTCTCCGGCAATCCGCTGGCGCCGCTGGGCAACCGGCTCTTCCCCAACGATTTCTTTCATGCCTTCAACGAGGAGATCCTGGCCCGCTACCTCAGCGACTACGGCGGCCTCGCCTGGCACCGCATTCCCTGGACCCTCGCCATCGACGGCTCCATCCTCCAGGGCCTCTACGGCCCGCTCTTCCTCCTGCTGCCTCTCGCCCTCTTCGCCCTCCGCACGCCCGCCGGCCGCGCACTGCTCGGCGCCGCCCTCATCCTGGCGCTGCCCTGGACCCGCAACATCGGCGCGCGCTTCTTCATGCCCGCCTTCGCCCTGCTGGCCCTCTCTCTGGTACTCGTCCTCCCCCGCCGCCTGGCCCCGGTGCTGCTCCTGCTACAGGCGCTGCTCTGCTGGCCCGCCGTCCTGGACCTCTATTCCAGCCCCAACGCCTGGCGCCTCCGCGGCTTCCCTTCCGATGCCGCTCTGCGGATCGAATCCGAAGACCACTACCTGGAACGCAGCCTCCCCGATTACCGCTTCACCCGCCTCGCTGCGCGCCAGCTGCGCGAGAACGAACCGCTCCTCGATCTCACTGCCCTGCCCTTCGCCTACCTCAATACCGTCCCCACCGGCCCGCTCTCATCCTCTCAATTCGACAACATCGTCCAGACCCTCAATACCGCTTACGGCGCCGCCCCGGAACGCCTCTACCCCGTCCGTTGCCGCTTCCCGCTCACCTTTGCGCGCGGCATCCGCATTCGCCTCAATGAGCCCCTGCCCGGCTCCTGGTCCATCTCCGAGGTGTCGGTGGAGCGCCACGGCGCCGCGCTTCCCATCTCAAGGAACTGGCTGCTGCGCGCGTCGCCCGAACCCGGCGATGCCTGGCTGGCCATCGATGGCAACCGCGCCACCCGCTGGTCTTCGCTCCACGACGGCAAGCCCGGCATGTCGTGGGAGCTGCGCTTCGATCGCCCTACCCCCATCGACGGTCTTTCGCTCATCCTACCCAACTACCCGCGGACAACCATCGCCGCCATCGAGGTGGAGAACATTCCCCGGCGCTGGATCCAGGTCTCCCGGCAGGCGGAAATTGGAACGCCATGGCGGGTGTTCTACCGCCATGGCGCAATTCGCTTCCTGAAACGCGAGGGCTTCCGCTGGATCGCCGCCCGCCTCGGCGCCGACGGCCACGGCCCCACGGCCGAGTCGCTCGTCGCTCTGCGCGAAGCCTGGGGCGTGGAACTCGCCGTCCGCCAGGCCGACCTCGTCCTCCTCCGCCTGCGCTAGCCCTGGACCGGAGCCTCTTGCCGAATCAACTCGGGGATGGCCACCTTGAACACCTCCTCGATCCGCTCGGCGAAGTGGAACTCCATCTCCTCGCGAACGTTCTCCGGCAGGTCGCGCAGGTCCTTCGCATTGGCCTTCGGCAGAATCACGCGCTTCATGCCGGCGCGCCGCGCCGCCAGCACTTTTTCCTTCACGCCGCCGATCGGCAGCACCCGCCCGGTCAGCGTGATCTCCCCGGTCATCGCCGTATTCGGCCGCGTGACTTTCTTCGAGTACAGCGAGGCCAGCGCCACCGCCAGCGTGATGCCCGCCGACGGGCCGTCCTTCGGAATCGCGCCCGAAGGCACGTGGATGTGCACGCCGAAATCGGCGAATAGCTCCGTGTTCAGTCCATAGTCGCCCGCGTGCGCCCACAGATAACTCTGCGCCGCCTTGGCCGACTCCTGCATCACGTCGCCCAACTGCCCCGTCAGCGTCAATCCCTTCCCCTTCGGCAGCAGCATCGCTTCGATATACAGCACATCTCCGCCCGATGGCGTCCACGCCAGCCCCGTCGACACGCCCGGCGGCAGATTCTGCTGAGCGCTCTCCGGCAGGAAGACCTCCGGCCCCAGCATCTCCACAATCGTCTCCGGCACCAGGTCGATCGGCTCCGTCCTGCCCTCGGCGAACTTCAACGCCGACTTCCGGCACAGGCTCGCAATGTTGCGCTCCAAATTCCGCAGGCCGGCTTCCCGCGTGTAGGAGCCGATCAGCTTGCGCAGCCCTTCATCGGCAAAGCGCGCCAGCTCCGTCGTGAGCCCCGTCTCCTTGAGCTGCCGCGGGATGAGGTAGCGGTTCGCGATCGCCACTTTTTCTTCCTCGCTGTAGCCCGACAGCCGGATCACTTCCATGCGGTCCAGCAGCGGCTGCGGCAGCGTGTCCAGGCTGTTCGCCGTCGTGATGAACATCACCTTCGAAAGATCGAAAGGCAAGTCCAGGTAGTTGTCGCGAAACGTCGAGTTCTGCGCCGGATCCAGCACCTCCAGCAGCGCCGAGGCCGGATCGCCGCGGAAATCGCGCCCCAGCTTGTCCACTTCGTCCAGCATCATCACCGGGTTCTGCGCCCCGGCGCGCCGCATCGCCTGGATCAGCCTGCCGGCCATCGCCCCGATGTAGGTCCGCCTGTGGCCCCGCAGTTCGCTCTCATCGTGCAGCCCGCCCAGGCTCATCCGTTCAAACTTGCGCCCCAGGGCGCGCGCCACGGATTGGCCCAGCGAAGTCTTGCCCACGCCCGGAGGCCCGACAAAGCACAAAATCGGCGCTTTTGCTCCCGGATTCCGCTGCAAAACGCCCAGATGTTCGAGGATCCGTTCCTTCACGTCGTCCAGCCCGTAGTGGTCTTCGTTCAGCACCTGGCGCGCCCGCGCGATGTCGAGGTTGTCCTCCGTCGTCTTCTGCCAGGGCAGCTCCAGCACCAGGTCCAACCACGTGCGGATCACGTGCCGCTCCGGCGACTGGTCCGGCAACCGCTCAAAGCGCTTGAATTCGCGCTCGGCCTCTTTCCGGGCCTCCTCCGGGAGCGCGGCCTCCATCAGCCGCTTGCGCAGATCCTCGGTCTCCGCCTTGGCCGGATCGTCCTCGCCCAGCTCCTGCTGGATCGCCTTCATCTGCCGCCGCAGCACGTACTCGCGCTGCTCCTTCGTCATCTCCTCCTGCGCGTCGCTGACGATCTTCTGCCGCACCTCCAGCACGCGCGCTTCCTCTGAGAGGTAGTTCACCGCCAGTTGGAACGCCTCTTTCAGCGAAGAGGCCCCCAGCAGATTCTGCATCTGCTCCATGTCGAGATTGAACGCGGTGGCCAGCAGCCACATCACCTGCTGCGGATCGTCGGCCGAATTCAGCAGCGCCGAGATCTGCTCGGCCGCCTGCGGGTTCACCTTCTCGATGGCCTTCGCCGCCAGCTCGAACAACGCCGCCTGCAGCGCCTTCTCTTCCGTCGAGTGGTCGTGCAGCAGCGGCTTGAGCTGAGCCTCGGCCTGGAGGTATTCGCCCTCCTGCGCAACCGCGACTATGCCCACCCGCTCCAAACCCGACACCACGATTTCGATCAGGCTCTGCGACGTCCGCAGCACCTTGCGCACCCGCGCATGCGTGCCGAAGTTGAACAGGTCCGCCGCGCCCGGCACGTCCACCTCCGGGCTGCGCTGCGACACCAGGATCAGCTCTCCGTCGTGCTGCTTGATCGCCGCTTCCACCGCCGCGCGCGACGCGTCCCGGCCCACCGAAAGCGGCAGCACCAGCTTGGGGAACAGCACCACGTTCTTCAGCGGCAGCACCGGCAGCTTCAGCATTTTCTGTTGTTCTTCCATGTGTCAGTCGTTCCTCATTCGTTCAATTCGTTCGTAGGTGCGTTCCCCCGAAGCCTCTTACTGCGAGTTCCCCGGCAGAGACTCATCCACCGCCAACACTCCGCGCGTAGCCGACACCCGCAGGTGCTGGCCTTCGCGGATCTTGCCCTCCAAAACCGAGCGGGCAATCAATGTCTCCAATTCGCGCTGAATGGCGCGCTTCAACGGCCGTGCGCCGTAATCCGGCTCGTAACCGGCCAGAATCAGGTGGTCGCGCGCTTCGTCGGTCACGTCCAGCGTGATGTGGCGCTCCTCCAACCGCTTCCGCAGCCGGTCGAGCTGGATGTCCACAATCCGCCGCAGATGTTCGTGCGAAAGCGCATGGAACACCACCATTTCATCGATGCGGTTCAGAAACTCCGGACGGAACGTGGTCCGCAGGTTCGCCGTCGGCAGGTTCGACGTCATGATCAGGATCGTGTTGCGGAAATCCACCGTGCGGCCCTGGCCGTCGGTCAGCCTTCCGTCGTCAAGCACCTGCAGCAGCACGTTAAACACATCCGCGTGGGCCTTCTCGATCTCGTCGAAAAGCACCACCGAATAGGGCCTCCGCCGCACGGCTTCCGTCAATTGCCCTCCCTCTTCGAAGCCGACGTATCCCGGAGGCGCGCCGATCAGCCGCGCCACCGTGTGCTTCTCCTGGTACTCGCTCATATCCACCCGGATCAGCGCCTTCTCGTCGTCAAACAGCGTCTCGGCCAGTGACCGCGCCAGTTCCGTCTTGCCCACGCCCGTCGGGCCCAGGAACAGGAAGCTGCCGATCGGCCGGTTGGGATCGTTCAAACCGGCTCGCGCCCGCTGCACCGCCTCGCTTACCACCTTCACCGCCTCGTCCTGCCCCACGACGCGGCGGTGCAGTTGCGAGGAGAGATGCAGCAGCTTCTGGAGCTCGCCCTCCAGCAGCTTCTTCACCGGAATGGAGGTCCACCGCGCCACAACTTCGGCGATGTCCTCTTCATCCACCTCTTCCTTCAAAAGACGGTCCTTCGACTCCTCCGCCTTCAGCCGCTGCTCCTCTTCGAAGATCTCTTTTTCAAGCGCGATCAACCGCCCGAACTTCAGCTCCGCCACGCGGTTCAGATCGTAGGCGCGCTCGGCCTGCTCGATCTCCAGCTTGGTGGCCTCCACCCTTTCGCGCAGCGAGCGCAGCTTCTGCACGGAGTCCTTCTCGGCCTTCCAGCGGCCCTCCAGCGCCGAGGTGTCGCGATTCAACGAGACCAGCTCCTCTTCGAGCTTCGAAAGCCGCTCGCCCGAAGCCTCATCGGTCTCTTTCTTCAGCGCTTCGCGCTCGATCTCCAGTTGCAGCTTGCGGCGCAGTTTCTCGTCCAGTTCGCCCGGCAGCGAGTCGATCTCCGTGCGCAGCCGCGCCGCCGCCTCATCCACCAGGTCGATGGCCTTATCCGGCAGGAAGCGGTCCGTGATGTAGCGGTTGGAGAGCACCGCCGCCGCCACCAGCGCGCCGTCCTTGATGCGCACGCCGTGGTGGACTTCGTAGCGCTCCCGCAGTCCGCGCAGGATCGAAATCGTGTCCTCCACCGTGGGCTGGTCCACCACTACGGGCTGGAACCGCCGCTCCAGCGCGGCGTCCTTCTCGATGTACTTGCGGTATTCATCCAGCGTGGTTGCGCCTACGCAATGCAGCTCGCCGCGCGCCAGCATCGGCTTCAACAGGTTGCCGGCGTCCATCGCGCCTTCGGCCTTGCCCGCGCCCACCACCGTGTGCAACTCATCGATGAACAGGATGATCTGCCCTTCGCTGGCCGATACTTCTTTCAGCACCGCCTTCAACCGCTCTTCGAATTCGCCGCGGAACTTCGCGCCGGCGATCAGCGCGCCCATGTCGAGCGCCACTACTTTCTTTGACTTCAATCCCTCCGGCACGTCACCTCGCACAATGCGTTGGGCCAGCCCTTCGGCGATGGCCGTCTTGCCGACGCCGGGTTCGCCGATCAGCACCGGGTTGTTCTTCGTCCGGCGCGAGAGCACCTGGATGATGCGGCGAATCTCCTCGTCGCGCCCGATTACCGGGTCCAGCTTGCCCTCGGCCGCCATCGCGGTCAGGTCGCGGCCGTAGTTCTCCAGCGCCTGGTAGGTTGCCTCCGGATTCTGCGTCGTGACGCGCTGGTTGCCGCGCACCTCCTTCACCGCCTGCTCCAATTTCTCCTTGGTCAGCCCGCCGTCCTTCAAGAGCTGCCCCGCCGTCCCATTGCCCGACTGCAACGCCAGCAACAGGTGCTCCACCGAGACGAAATCGTCCTTCAGCTTCTTGGCCGCCTGCTCGGCATTGCCCAGCACCGCAGCCAGCCGCTGCGTCAAGTACATGCCCGAAGAGCCGCCGGAGACGGTCACCTTCGGCAGTTTTTCCAGCTCCCCGGCCAGGCGGCGATGCAGCCGCTCCAGGTCGAGCCCGGCCTTCAGCAGGATGCTGGGCGCCACGCCTTCCTGCTGCTCCAGCAGCGCCAGCAACAGGTGCTCGTTGTCCACCTGCTGGTGAGACAGCCGCGCAGCCAGCAGCTGCGCGTCCTTCAAAGCTTCTTGTGCCCTTTCGGTATATCGGTTGAGATCCATAAGAGTTCCCCCCACGCAAGGTGGTTCGCAAGACCACTATAGCACGGGTGAGCAAATGTATATACGATTATATGAGTTCACATCTATCAGATGTTTATTTCTTCCGCCTTTTCTTTCACTTGCCACCACCACCGGACCCGCCCGCCCCCAACATCTGCTCCATCAGCCACAAATAGAAGTTCAACACCGGCCCCTCAATCCCCGTCTTGGCCCCTAACCCGAAGTCCGTCAACATCATCCGTATCTCGTCGGACTCCGCCGACACCACCCCGATCGGCGCGCACTCCTCGCTCACCACCGCCCGAATCACCTTCCCCTTCCGGTCCTCGGCCTCCACCAGAATCGCCGCCAGTTGCCGCCCCGCCACCTGCAGCGTACGCCTCTCCACCTCTTTCCTGACAAAGGCCTCCGCCGCCGGCGCCACCGCCGCATCCTTCTGATTCTGATAGAACTTCTTCGGCACCCGGAAGGCCGTCATGCCATGCACCTGCACAATCACATCGGCCATTTCGCCGGGCCCATCCGGCGTCTCCTGCACCAGCAGCCGCGTCACTACGCGCGGCTGTTTCTCCAGCCGCGCATCGATTTCCATCCAGCGGTATGGCTTGCCCTTCTGCTTCTTCGTGTCCAGGATCGCGAACGTCAACTCATAGCGCTCCTGCTTCACATTGTCCAGCACGTCGTAGCGGGCCCATGCTCCGGGGACGAAGCGGAACTTGCCATCGATGAGAATGGCCGTCCGCTGGCCGGGCACGGTCTCCTTCTTGGCGTCCGCCGCCACGGCGGCGCTCACCGCGCCCGCTACCAGCAAAATGGCAAATCTATGGCACATAAAGCCTTCCATCAACAGACCTGAATCTCCTATACTCCAATCCAGGAGTGGGAGCAAGCCAGTCGAGCCGGCCGCCACGCCTGGGAGGATTGGCATGAAGGAAGCCGCCGCCGCAATCGTTTTGGGCGCCCCGTTTTTCTTTTGGGGCCTCTCTCAATACCGGAAGTCCAAAGCCACCGCCTCCTGGCCCTACATTCAGGGCTGGGTGTTTCACTCCGCCGTCAGGAGCGATTTCACTCGCGGAGATAACGACTCTGCCGACACCTGGACCTACACCCCCGAGGTGCGCTACCAATACCAAGTCGATCGCCAGGTCTATCAGGGAAGCCGCATCACCGTCGCCACCCACGGCTATCAGCATCCGCAGCAGGCCCAGGCCGCCCTGGCTTATTTCCCCGCCGAAACGCCCTGCTACGTCTACTACAATCCGGCCAAACCCCAGGAATCCGTGCTCGTCCCGGGCAAAACCGAGGGCATTCTGCCGCTGCTGATCGGCGGCGTCCTCCTCGCCCTCGGACTCGCTGCCCTCTTCGTCTAGCCCGGCGTCCTAGTTGCCGCTCACTTCCAACGTGACACCCGGCTGCGACGCCCGCCCGTCGCAGATCAGAAAGATCGCTGCGGCGCCGGTCGGCGTTCCCTCCGGCACCCGGAACGTCACGCGCCAGACGCCCGGCCGGCCTTCCACCCGGCTCACTTCTTCGGGGTCCAGATCCGCTTCACCCAGGCTCACTTTCGTGGTCAACCCCTCGCCGAGGCCGGTGGCGGTTACTTCCACCAGCTCGCCGGCGCGCACGGCACGGTCCAGCGCCCGGCCGTGTCCGCTGCCGTCCACGGTATAAATACCGGGGCTCCTCGAGAGCACGCCCAAGTCCACAGAAGTAGCCCCCAGCCGCCCGTTCACCACTTGGACGGATACATTCTGCTCGCCGCGAATCGTCTCCGGCACGACGCACAGCACTTCCTCTTTGCTCACCGAAAGCAACCCGCATCGCTCCCGGTTGTTGAACCGCACCTCCACACCGCCCAGTGACGTGGGCAGCGGCTCGCCCTCCGGTGCGGACACCGGCGCCTCCGGGTTCATGCCCTGCCAGTAAATGCGCAGCCGCGCACCCGGCACCAGCACGTCCGGCTGCCGCGTGGCGTCATTCACGATCGACCCCGGGTTCAGATAGCCGAACGAGAGGAAGTTGCCGATCACCACCTTCGGTTCGTCCAGCCGCAGGCGCAGAGTGGAGTCCTTCCCGGCGCCGTCTCCGTACCAGTTCACCAGCTTCCACATCGGTTGCGAGGGAGCCGTCACCTCCACCTCGCTGCCGGCGAGGAAATAGCCGTAATCGTCGGCAGGCGAGAACGTGAAGTCGTTCGCGCTGGGCCGCGTGCCGCCGCTGATGTAATAATCCACCACCGCGTCGAGGTAAAACCAGGTCTCCGTCGCTACCCGCAACTGTGCGGATTTGTCTCCGGCCAGCCAAGGCAGGCCGCTTCGATCCGAAGTGCCGTCCGGGGTTTGCCAGAGCTTGAATTCGTAATCGCGCGCACCCGTATAGTCGGAGCCCCACAGCGCCAGCACCGTGTGGGTGCTGCCCGGCTTCCACGCAAACCGCGCGGGCGCCGACGCGTACTTGCCATCCACGCTCAGGTACATGCTCGGCGAATCGGCCACAATCTCCGTCACCGGTCCTTCCGTAAAGCGCCCCGTCAGCTCCACCGGAGCTTCACCCACGATCAACGCCAGCGGATTCGGCGAGGTGCCGTAGAAACGCCAGGAGAAGACATCTGCCCCTTTCTCCATCTGCTTCCAATCCAGGAACTGCGTGCCTTCTTCGGCCAGCGCCTGGATCCTCACGCGCGTGCCAGGCACGTAGAACCCATCCTCAGACCGGGGCTCCAACACAAACCGCCCCTGCGGCACGCCCTCTCCCGCCACATTCACCGCCGACACCCTCACGCGCTGGCGGAAGCGCGCATCCAGCACGCGCTGCTCCGCGCTTACGGTGAACGTGTGCTCCCGCTCTCCGCCGTCCGACCAGTTCGCGAACTCGTACTTCCGGCCGTTGGCGCCGTCGCCCTGCTTCTCCAGCGCGCTCACCGTATGGGTTTCGCCCTCGCTGCAGGAAAACTCCGCCGGTGTCACGGCCTCGTTGCCGTCTACCACCACCTTCAGCCCCGCCGGCGTCGAGCTAATCATGCACTTTTCGAACGCCTTTCCATATAGAACGTGCACGGCGCGAATATCCAGCGCGCTCAGCGCCGTGGCCTCGCCCACGGGAATGCCGGCCGGAACGGTCTGCATGGTCGGCCCCCCGTTGGAGCTGAATCCCCAGGTGGGATAGTGCATGATGGAGCCGTAATCGTAGGGGCCCACGTCCTTGCCGTCGGTAATGTGCTGCGTATACTGCGGCCATGATAGGCGGTCCACATTGTCGTATCTCACCCGGATATATCGATCCCGGTCGATTCTGGATTGCGTGTGGAACAACCCCACCACGTGCCCGATTTCATGCACAGTTTCCTTCGTTCCGCAGCCCAGTTCCAGGCTCACCACCGAAGCCGGTCCACGATTTCCAACCGTGGAGTAGCAGCCGTCGAATCCCCATTCGAACGTGACGTAATTCACCTCGTTCGTCCGTTCCACAAACCGGAGAGGGGTCTTCTCCTCCCAGTGCTTGATGGCATCGCGAACGCGCGCAGGCAAGGGGAATCCTTCTTCAATCACGTAGGGAATCACGCCGCCGTCCCACAAAAGGAGCTGCGAAGTGACGGCCGAGGAGGCACGGCCGCCGCCGTCTTTCCCGCGCGGCGCCAGCGCCACTTCGCTCACCGGCGCCAGCAGAATATCGCCCTCCACTACGGCCCATCCGTTGCGGACTTTGTACTGAATCGGCTGGCCGTTCCATGAACCGGCCTGTAGTCCACCCGGCCTTTCACGGCCCGAGGAGAGAAGAAAGGAAGCGCAAGCGAGAACGACAACTCGACTGTAAGACATCAGATCTCCGTACCTGTAACTCTACAATATTCGTACGGAATTTGCCGCCCCTGCCTCGAGGATTCTACAGCGGCCGGAACTCGCACGAAAAGTGGCGCAGAAATTCCGGCTGGCGCGTGATTTCGTAGCCCTTCAGCTCGTGCTTGCGCTCGTTTACTTCCAGAATGGCTTCCACCACGTAGTCGATGTGGCTCTGCGTATAGACGCGCCGCGGGATGGCCAGCCGCAGCAGTTCATTGCGGGCGTGTCCGCCGAACATCACCGAGCCGATCTCCACGCTGCGGATGCCCGCATGACGGTACAGCGCAACGGCCAGGGACTGCGCGGGAAATTCGTGTTTGGGAATGTGCGGGAGCATGCGTCCGGCATCGATGTAGATGGCGTGGCCTCCGGGCGGCTCCACGATGGGAACGCCGCGGTCTGCAATGTGGCGGCCCAGGTAACCGGTGCTGGCGATGCGGTATTCGAGGTAGTCCGGCTGCAGCACTTCGTCCAGGCCGACGGCGATGGCGTCCAGATCCCGCCCGGCCAGGCCGCCGTAGGTGGGGAAACCCTCCGTGAGGATCAGCAGGTCTTTTTCCTGGCGGGCCAGCACGTCATCGTTGGTGCAGAGCAGGCCGCCGATGTTGGCGAAGGCGTCTTTCTTCGCCGAGAAAGTGCACCCGTCGGCCAGGGAGAACATCTTGCGCGCGATCTCGCGCGGCGTCCAACTGCCGTACCCATCCTCCCTCTCTTTGATGAACCACGCATTCTCGGCGAAACGGCAGGCGTCCAAGTAGAAGGGAATGCCTTGGCGCCGCGCCACGCCGCTCACCGCTTCGATGTTGGCCATCGAGACGGGCTGCCCGCCGCCGGAGTTATTGGTAACGGTGAGCATGATCAGCGGAATCCGCCCCGCGCCCCGCTCCCCGATAGTCCGCTCCAGCGCCTCGACATCCATCCCGCCTTTGAACGGCAGACGGCTCTGCGTGTCGGCGGCCTCTTTCATGGGGAGGTCCAACGCTTGCGCGCGCGTGAATTCAATGTTGGCCCGAGTGGTGTCGAAATGCGTGTTGTTGGGCACCACCTGGCCTTCGCGGCAGAGGCACGCGAAGAGAATGCGCTCCGCCGCCCGGCCCTGATGCGTGGGGATCACGTGGCGGAAGCCGGTGAGTTCCTCCACGGCGTGCTTCAGCCGGAAGTAAGATTCGCTGCCGGCATAGGATTCATCGCCGCGCATCATGGCCGCCCACTGTTCGGTGGACATGGCGGAGGTGCCGGAATCGGTCAGCAGGTCGATGAGAATGTCGGCGGCCGGAATGAGAAAGAGATTGTACCCGGCACGGGCCAGAATGGCGGCGCGCTGCTCGGGCGTGGTGCGGCGCAGTGGCTCTACGGATTTGATGCGGAAAGGTTCGATGATTGTGCGCATGGCTGGACGGCTTTGAGTGTACCGCCTGCGGCAGCACCGCGGCCAAACGCAAAAAAAGGGCGGACACCGGAGGAGTGTGTGCCCGCCCCCAACAAAGAGGCCAGGTGGCGGCTTGCCGCCGCCTGGGTCGTTCGCTCAACGACTCTCTTCACCCAGATAGACGGCAATGCCGGGAAAATGTTTCCGCCATTTTCCGCGCGGCCCCGACGCCGGCCGCGGTCTACTTCAGCCCCGTCGCTTCCGCGGCTTTCTTCAACGAGCGTCCCGTGCTGCGCAATGCCCGCGACAGCGCGTTGCCCGTGCTGCTGGCCGCCTGGTCCAGCGCCGAGGTGGCGTGCCGGTCGGCCTTCTGCAAAGCCTTGTCCGTCTGCTGCCCGGCCGTCTGCACGCCGCCCGCCGCCTCCCCGCCGGCCATCATCACGGCCTTCACCGGCGCCAGCGAGCTGTTCACGCTGCCGCTCCCCTCGGGGCCGAGCCCATCGAACATGGCCAGCGCCGCCGGCGTGAAATCCGGCTGGAATTTCGGCTTCATGCTCCACGGCCCGCCGCGCACCCAGGTGGCGCCGTTGCGCAAATGATCCCATTCGCCGAGATTGATCAGCGGCCCCTCGGGCGCCAGGACCATGTCCCGGCACAGGTCCCCTCCGCAGCCGCGTACCTTGCAGAGCTCCAGCGTGAGATAGGACGCATGCTTTCCGTGCGAAAGCCACACGTGCGGCCCTTTGCGCTCCGCGTCCAGCGACTCGGCGCGCGCCCCGTTGCCGGCGTCACAGAGCGTGTCTTCGTGCGCCGCGGCATACCAGTAGACGGCCTTCCAGTCATGAACGGGCGCGTCAATCGCCGGCGCCGTGAGAAGCGCCGAAACGTGCTCGGCATCCAGGGCGTGGCCGGCGCGGCCGCAGTCCTGCTTCCACAGATGCAGATAGTGGACTTCCAGAAAGAACCCGCTGCGCCCCGTGGTGGCCAAGGGGAAGACCTGCCCGTAGATGGCGCCGTTCCGGGCCACTGACTTGGGCGCCTTGGCGCCAGGTTCGAACTCCGACGGCAGAACGTCGCAATCCGTGCGGCTGACATGGAACTTGGGGCGGAACACCTGCAGAATCCGGTCCTCGAACTCGTCCGGAAGGCTGTCCTGGTCCGCGTCGGCCGGCGGGCCGTCCGGAAGCAGCAGCCAAAGCAGGATGAAGAAGACGGGCAAGACTCCTCCACTCTACCCGATCACAAATTCACTCACACGGCAGCGCCGCCAGTCCGATGAGCGAAGCAGCGGGATACCCCCATGCCGGGCGCGCCCCGCCAAGGAGTAGATCCGCCATGCTACAGGTACAGCATCCTCAGCCAGTTGCGCAGCCGGCGCGTGCCGCGGCGCCATCGGGGCCCGGCCCCGCGCTGCCATGCCCCCATCCCACAACGCCGTGGGCACTGGACAACCTGCCGCCGTTTTCTCCGGTGGCCCTCAAGCTACTGAACGTGCTGAACGACGAGCGGATCCACGTGGACCAGGTGAGCCGCTTCATCACCGCCGAGCCCGTCTTCTCGGCGCGCGTTCTGCAGATTGCCAACTCGCCGCTGTTCGCGCTGCAGCGGCAGGTCACCTCCATCCCGCACGCGGTCATCGTAGTCGGGCTGGACAAAGTGAAAGCCATTGCGCTCACCCGCGCCCTGGGAGACTACATCGCGCCCGTGCTGCGCCGCAAGGCGCTGCTGGTGTGCTGGCGCAACACGCTGGCCGGCGCTCTGCTGGCGGAGATGCTGGCCCCGGCCTGCGGCCTGGATGCCGGCGAGGCCTACACCGCCGGCCTGCTGTGCGACATCGGCCGCTTGGCCCTGCTGGTGAAGTACCCGGAAGCCTACACGAACGTGATCACGCTCTCGGGCGAGCACAGCCACGACCTGCTGACGACTGAGCGAACGCTGTTCGAAATCGATCACTGCCAGGCCGGCTGCTGGATTGTCGGGCAGATGGCAATGCCCGCCTGGGTGCAGGAAGCCGTGGCGCACCACCATGATGAGGAGCCGGCGGCGCCCTTCCGCCTCGTCCACGTGGTGCGCGCCGCAGACCGTCTGGCCGACACGCTGGGCTACTCCATCCTGCCCTCGCAGGAACAGCCCTGCTTTGAAGCGTGGATGAACGAACTGCCGCCGGAATTCGCCGCCAGGGTGAACCTGGATCCCGAAACGCTGCGGGCTGAAATCGAGCGCAAGCTGCAGGCCTGGAGCTGAGGCCGCCCTACAGCAGCTTTTCGAGTTCGCGCATCACCTCGAAGGCGTCGGCAACGTAAAGGACGTCCGCCTTGCCGCGCGCCCAACCGCAGGCGGCATCGAGATTCACGGCGCGCCGTTCGCTGATGAAACGCCAGCCCACCACGTGCGGCTCTTCGCCGTGGCAGCAGGTGGCCAGTCCCTTCCGATGGCGCGGCGTCGACCCGGTCTGGCCCACCTGATGGAGGTGCGTCAGGAACGGCAGCACCGCCTGGCCTTCTCCGGAGAGATCCACCAGCGACTTCGACGAACCCAGCGAAGACTGCGTCCTCTGCACGAAATTCAGAATCAGGTTCCCGCCTTCGTCTGTATGCGTGGCGCCGTCCTTCTGCTTCTTGGTCCAGCCGGCGCCGGCCACCAGCAGCAGGGGTGCATCGGGGCGGATGGTCTGCTGATCAGCCGGCGGGGAGACCACGCCGGTCACTTCCGTGCGGGTTTCCACACTCACCGCCACCGTCTGCGCGGCGGCGCCCGCCTGAGCGGCGGCAGCCGGTTGAGACCCGGGCTCCACCACAATGATCCACGGCCGCGCCGTACGTGCCAGCGTCGCTTCCATGCGCTGGCGGTAGTACCAGCGGCGAACGTTCAAAGACTCATCGAGACCCACCACGTGCGTCTCCACCGCGCCGTTGAGCCGTGCGGCCACGCCGGGCAGAGCGCGCGCAAAGCGCATGGTTCCGGGCGCCAGCACCACCTGCGCGCCGGAGGCCTGGATGAGCGCCTGGCAGGCGGCGGCGTCCGTGGCATAGCGGGACTGGGCGAAGGCATCGCCTTCGACGGCGAAGACCTGGGCCGCGCCGCCGGAAACGGATTGGGCCGCGGCGCCGGCGCCGGCGCCCACCACGGCCCCGTCGAATGCGGCGCCCAGCGCTTGAGCCAAACCGAGCGTCTCCAAAGCCGCCGGCGGCAGCGCGCCTTCCACCGTGTGCATCAGGACAAGAACTTTTTCCATTTCGCGGCTCCCTACTGCTTGATCCATTCGGCGATCTCGCGCGCGATATCGGCGGCGGGAACGTCCTTGACGATGCGCGTTTCGCGCGTCACGGCCGGCAGCGCCACCTGGGCGAAAGTCAGGGCGGTGGTGAGGCTGGCGGGCTTGGCCTTCTGCAGTGCCGGCATCATGGCGCGCATGTTGGCCATGCCGGTCTGGGGATGGTTCGCGGGCTCGGGCAGGTTGCCGGTGGCCCAGGCCAGCACGGCCGGCGGAGCCGAGCAGCGGGAGACCTGGTGCCGGCCGCCTTCGATGCGCTCCTTGATCACCAGCGCTCCGCCGTCGATCTGCAGCTCGTCCACGGCCAGAAACTGTTCCGTGATGCCGAGCTTCTCACCCACCATCTGCATGACGGCTCCGGCGCCGCGGGTGGCGGACTCCCAGCCGCCGAACACCAGCAATTGCGAGTGGTCGAGGCCCGGAATGGCGGCAATGGCTTCCGCCAGCGCGGCGGCCACGCTGGCCGCGTCCGTGAATCCGCCGATGGGGCCGTCCAGCGGCACCAGTTCGAACGGCACCTTCTGCGCCACGGTCATCATCACCTGCTGCAGCTTCGCCTTGGGCGCCAGGCTCACCACCTTGATGGTGGAGCCGGCATGCTGCTTGGCCAGGTTCGCGGCTTCATACAGCGCATGCGACGCCCAGGGGTCGAAGACCGCCGGAAGCATCATCTCGTTCTTCAGGCCCGGCCCCGTGGGCGTGGTGACCGGCTCGAGGGTTTGCAGCGGATCGGGCGCCAGCCCGCCGCAGACGACAATCTGATACGGCATAGAAACTCTCTCTTAATTCTCCGCGGAATGGAGGCCGCCGGGTGCGGCGGTGAATTCGATATTGGCTTCGGGACAGTTCCAGAGGCACGCCCCGCAATGGACGCACTTCTCGCGGTCGAAGCCGGGAACGCCGGCAGGATCCTCGGCCGAGACGTGGATCGCCTCGCCCGAACAGATCTCGACGCACAGGTGGGTTTCACAGGTGCGGCAGACCTGGCTCTGCCGGAAGACGACGTGGTTCGGAAATTCTCCGGAAGCCTGCACCTTGCCGCCCATCAGCAGGGCGTCCTGGTGCGAAACCAGCAACTGGCCGTCGTACTCGATGGCGGGCCAGCCGCAGAGGTCCATCAACTGATCGTGCAGCGGCTTGCCTTCGCGCTCGGCGCGCGCCTTGGCGCGCTCAATCTCAGAACGCGACAGCCGCCCGACGTAGAACTCTTCAGGCTTGCGCGGCTCCGCGTCGTGTTTCGGCCGCGGCATGAAGAACCCGCCGCCGGTGAGCCCCGCCAGCCCCATGCCGAGGAAGCCCTGCAGCACACCGCGCTGGAAGCCGTTGCGCGCGTTTTCCGCCACCTTCGACTCCCGCTCCAGCCACGACGCCCGCCGCCGCGCCACATACTTCGCTTCCAGGCTCTCCTTCGTGAAAGGCAGCCCTTCGCGGTAGATCTCCAGCACGGCCTCGGCCAGCTGCGTGCCGGTGAGCCAGGCTTCATCCACCCCCGATCCGGTGAGCACGTTTGTCGAACCCGAGTTCTCGCCGATGCGGGCAAAGCCGTCGCCGGCCAGAAAGGGCTCGCCGCGGCGGCCGGATTCGAGCAGCGATTTCGCGCCCCAGCTCCGCATGCGGCCGCCCTTCAAGTAGCGCCACAAATAGGGGTGCTGCACGAAGTGCTGCAGGTAGCGGTAAGCGGTGCGCACCGGGCTTTCCAGCCACGACGGAACAAAGATGCCGACGCTCGCCACGCGGCCCGGATGCACGTAAAAGAAACCGAAGATCTCCGGCTCCGGGTAGCCGAGGGTGTGGAATACCAGCCCTTCGGGCAGCTCGCAATGGTCGGGCAGCTCCACCACCATCTTCATGCCCACCGCCCATTCGTCGCGGCGATGGCCCTCGGGCATGCCCAGTTGCTCGTCGAGCTTGCGGCTCACCTGGCCCACCGGGCCGTCGCCCACCACGGTGAGCGACGCGCGCACCTCGGTGCCGTCGGCCGCCAGCACCACGCCGGCCACCTTTCCGTCTTCCATCAGCGGCGCGGCGACGGGCGTCGAGGGCCAGATCTGCGCCAGGCCGGTCATCATCACCTGCTGGCCCACCCACTGGTTGAACTGGCCCAGCGAGAAGATGAAACCGTCTTTCTTATGCAGGAAATCGGGGCAATACGGCAGCTCGAAGCCGTCGTGCTCCAGCCCCAGCAGGCCGCTGACGGCGCGGAAAACCTGGTCGCCCAGCTTCATCAACGCCGGCCGCCGCGAAGCCCCGTGCGGATCCAGCAGGTAGACCAGCTTCTCTTCCTTCACGCGTGTTGACATCGGGATCTCTTCCGGATTCAGCTCCGGAAAAGAGTCCTTGATGGCGCGCGCCCGGGTTACCACGCCGGAGACGCCGAAGGCGATGTCGTCGGCCCGCTCATAGCAGATCACCTGCGGCGGCAGGCCGGGCATGGCGCGGGATTCGATGGGCGTCTCTGAGATCTCCTGCAGGCCACGCGTCAGCGTGGTGAGGAAGCCGCCCATGGCAGGCCCGAAGCCCGTGCAGACGATGTCTGCGTCGAGCGGCTTGGCGTCGATGGAAAGAGGCGTGTCCGGGTTCATGAGGGCGTCTTATTGGGGATAGTCGAGAGCCGCCGGGATCATCACCTTCTGCAGCGACTCGGCGGCGCGGTCCTTGGCCAGCAGCGCGCCCGACAGGCAGCCGTCGAGCTTGGAGCGGAGCTTGGCGAAGTCCGCCAGGCCCGGAGCGCGGACGCACGGGCCGGCCTTGGTGGCGTGCGTGCCGTCTTCCATGATGTATTCCGAGGTGAAGCCGGAGGCGCCCGGGATGAGGCCTTCAATCTGCTGCAGCTCTTCTTCCTGGAAGCAGGAGTTGCACTCGCGGGCTTTGTCCCAGGAGGGATGGCGCATGTAGCCGAATACCAGCTCGGAGCAGATGCGGGAAACTTCCCCGGCCGCGCGCGACGCCTGGATGTGGCAGAGGTCGGTGAGGAAGTCCACTGTGCCCTGGAAGCCTTCCTGGACGGCGCCCGCGCCATCGCGCCGCAGCGCTTCCACGTCGAGAATCTGCGCGCGGGAGGCCAGCAGCCAGCACAGCGCGTCGGCCATGGGGAAGGTAACACCCTGGCGGTTGGACTGGTAGAGCTTCTGCCCGTTGGCGTCCTTGGCCTGCTGCAAGTGCTCCAGCGTCCAGATCCACAGGTGCATGGCCGAGGCCAGCGTGCACGCGCCCGTGCCGGGCTCGGCCGCCGCGATGCGCCGCATCTCGTGGATCCAGGTGCGGAACTGCGCCAGGAATACTTCGCTGGTCATGGTCAAAGAAAGCTGCCGCCGCTGTACCGCTTCCGGACCTTCATAGGTGGCTTCCAGCTGCGTGTCGATCCACTTGTAGCCCAGGAAGCCGGGGCAATCTTCGGTAATTCCGTAGCCGCCCATCAGGCTGACGGCCTCCCGCATGTACCGCGAGCCCACGCCCGTGTTCCACAGCTTCGTGGCCGGGCAAAGGACGTTGGCCTGCGCGTCGAGCACGAGGTACTGGATCACCGGATCGGCTTCCAGCGCCGCAAAGCGCGCCTTGTTGCGCAGCGCCTCGCTGCGGGACTGCTGATCCAGAAACTCAATCGCCTCCACGCTGCGCTTCCGCAGCGCCTTCACCATCGACATGCCGCCGGTGATGCCCTGCTCGGCCAGCACGCGGTCCTTCTCTCTCTCGATCGGGTCCAGCTGGTCGAAGATGCGCGCCGCGGAGAAGCCCAGGCTGGCGCACGCTTCGCCAATCGACCAGACCTCCAGCAGGCGGTGCGTCACGTCTTCCTTCTGCTGCAGACCCAGGTCATACCGGGGTGAGCCGGGGGCACCGGCGCCGGAGCCGCGGAAACGGTCGCGGTGATAGCGGATCAGCGGCTCGATGGCGCTCAGCAGCTTGGCGGCCGTGATCAGGCCCACCGTCACGCGCGTCCGCCGGAACACGGCTTCGATGATGGCGCCGTGGTCGTAGTTGGGGATGATCTTGCCGTCCACCACCTTGTAGCCGCCGATGATGCGCGATGCGGGCACTTTCAGCTGGAAGACCGGGTCTGAGGTGGACGAGAGCTGGTGAACCAGCTTCTTCGTGGGCGTGCCGCGGTCGAAGATGCCGGGGTCGCCTTCCTCCAGAATCACCATCATCGTGCCGTGCATGCGCGGGTCGTCAGACTCCACCGCCGCCGAAACGATGTTGGCGAAGCCCATGCCGGTGATGAAGCGGCCGCGCTTGTTCACTTCGAGCATCGGCTCTTCGCCTTCGTTCCATTCCGCAATCCGCACCTTGCCGGAAAGCAGGCCGGTTTCGACACCCACATAGGGGATCGGCTCAGTCAGGGCAAAGGCGGCGCGCTTCGGTTCCGCGCCCATGCCCGGAACGCAGAGGCTCATGTAGTGGGCTTTCTGCTCCGGGGTGCCCCGCTCGTGAATGGGAGCCAGGCCCAGATGCGTGGCCATCGAACCGGTGGCGGCCCCGGCATCCACCCAGGCGATTTCAAACGCGATCAGGGACAAGGCCAGGTTCTTCGGCCCTTCCAGGTAGCCGCCCTCTTCCGGCTCCATGAACGATGCCGTGATGCCCGCCGCGTCGTACTCGGCCAGCAGGGCGTTCTTCTCCGGGGTCCAGTCGTGGGTGAGGCGGCCGCCCTGCGCCACCAGCCGGGCCACGGGGCCGCGGGCCACGGCGCGGACGCTCTGCACCAGCATTTGCAGATCGTAACGGTCCGCGAAGCGCCACAAGAGCTGACGGATATCGTCGCCCGGGAGTGTCCTGAGGTATTCTCGCTGGCTAGTCGTCGTGGATGCCGCCATCGACTGTCTCCTTCCTTCGCTTCTGCAGTTCGCTCCTGGGGTTCTCGCAATTCAGGTTCCAACGTCAAGATTTGAAGAAGTGCCCCAGCGTCAGCGTTTCAGACCGAAGAGTCCATTTTTGCATGGGGGATATGGCCCAGTCCAGCCTCCTCACGAATCCGTACCAAGGGGTCAAATCACCCGCAGCAATTCCGCTTCGGCCGGAAGTGGCCAGGTATAGAATGGCGGACATCATGAGCAGTTCTCCCGTTGGCCGCCGCAGTTTTCTCAAGACAACCTCCGCGCTCGGAGCGGCGCTGGCCCCGGCTCCGGCCGTGCTGGCGCAAAAGAACCCTAACGACAAGATCCGCCTGGCCATGGTGGGCGTGGGCACGCGGGGCATCTACCTGCTGGAACAGATGCAGGAGTGCCCGAACACGGAGATCGGCATCATCTGCGATCTTTACGACTCCAACATCGCCCGCGCCCAGAAAGCCGCCTTCAACAAGAAAGCCGAGGTGACCAAGGAATGGGAGCAGGCCGTCGCGTCCAAGGACGTCGACGCCGTGGTCATCGCCACGCCGGACTTCTGGCACGCCACCATGGCGGTGCGCGCGGCTCAGTTGAAGAAGCACGTCTACGTGGAAAAGGGCATCTGCCGCACACTGGAAGAAGCCAAGGCCATCCGGAAAGCCGTCACCGAGAACGGCGTCACCCTGCAGCTCGGCCA
>JACQZS010000089.1 GCA_016213725.1 Acidobacteriota bacterium
AGCCGGACGTCCGCAAGAGAGAAGACAGCGTCACGCTGGATTCGCGCAACCGCAGATCGTTGGCCGTCATCCCGTTCCTGTGGCAGTATTGCCCGGTAAGCAGCACCGCCCGCGCGGCGCAGCAGACGGGCGTGTTGGCCAGCGTGTTCTCAAAACGCACGCCATCGCGCGCCAGTTGGTCCACATGCGGCGTCTGCACCTCCGCATTGCCGTAGCAGCCCACCGCCTGCGCCCGCAGCTGGTCCGGCAAGATGAAGAGCACGTTCGGCCGCCGGGCTTTCCCAATCGCCGGCGCCATCGCCGCCATCGCCGAAAACCTGCGGCGCGTCAGCATCAGATCATCTTCTCCTGAGCGAATTTCAGCCCCGCCTCCAGGTCCATCCACTGCTGCCGCTTCAACGCCGCCACAAACTCCGGCGGCTTCACGCCGCCCACATCTTCAATCACCATCGCCCCCATCAACGGGCTGCCCTTCTCCACCAGCGCCAGGAACCGCGCAAACTCGCCGGCCCGCGCCTTCGGAAACGCCTTCCAGAACTCGCGCTCAAAGTAAGGAATCACGCGCGGCGGCCGCCCCGTGATCAGCTCCAGGTGCAGGCAGGCTCCCGGCGCCAGCTTCTTCTGAATGTTGGCGAGATTCACGAGATCCACAGAGCCCGCCCCCAGCGCCGTCCAGTGCGCCGCGCATCCGCGAGGATGCTTGAAGATCGCCGTGTCGCGCACGTGGGTGGTCACCGTCAGCGGCCCCAGCACCTCCAGCGTCACCGCCGGGTCTTCCACGCACCAGATCGGATTCCCCGTGTCGGCACAGGCGCCGACGTAGCTCTTGCCCGCCTCCTCGATCAGCGCCTTCAGCTCCCACGCCTGCATGTCGCCCGAGTGGTTCTCCAGCGCGATCTTCACGCCCGTATCCTCCGCCACGCCCTTGCACGCGCGGAAGACCTTCACGGTCTGCTCCATGTGGTACTCGATGCCATTCGGATGCAGGCGGTCTTCAGAACTCCCCAGGAAGCAGCGCAGCGTCCGCGCGCCCACGGCCTTGGCCACCTTCAAGGCCTTGGCCAACGCCTCTGCCGCATCGCCGTTGCGGGCGCTGTAGGCCTTCGAGGTCGGGCAGATGCAGCCCGTCCCGCCGTCGATCACAATGTTCAGCTCCGCCGCTTTGGCCTTCACCTTCTCCAGGTGCGCCGCCTCCAGGGATTCAAAGTCGCCCAGCGACGAAAGCTGTATCGCCGTGCACCCGTGCTTGGCGGCGAACTCCAGGTGCTCCATCGCCTTCATGCCCCACGCCCGCAGCGAGTAAGTGTCGTACCCCAAGCGCAACTTCGGGTTTTGAGCCTTGACCAGAGCGGCCGTCCCGGCCAGGGAAGATAGGAAAAATTCGCGGCGCAGCATAACTCTCGCTGCTATCCTATCAGGCCTCGCGGCCAGAGCTCACCACTCGTTGTAGGGCGTGCCTTCCAACGATTTCTTGTCCGACTTCGACCGGATGTCGAAGATTCCCGGCTCGGTCTGATTCACGCTGGTCACCGCGTCTTCCTGGATGGTCGTCCAGTCGGATTCGCCCGTCATCGGATCCACCGGCATCTGCCGCAGGTAGCCTTCCTGCACCAGGTCCTGCAGCGCCTGCGGCGCCTTCGCCTTGTCGTAGGTGAACTCGTCGATCACCGTCCGCAGCGTGAACAGGTTCTGCCGCAACACGCTCTCCTTGGCCCGCACCACGGAGCGCTGATACATCGGCACCGCCACGGCCAGCAGAATCGAGATGACCGCCATCACGATCATCAGCTCGATCAGCGTGAAGCCGAAACGGCGCCTACCACTCTGAATACGGCGTCCCATCAGGCGACTTCTCCATGGTCTTCGAGTAGACGTCAAATACATTCTGCCCGCCCCACCCCGTACTCTTCGGATCGTCCTGCGTCGATCGCATCCCCCACTCCGTCGAGTTCGTGAACGGATCCCGCGGCAGCCGCCGCAGGAAGCGGATCTTCTTGCCCGACGCGTCGTTGGCCAGTTTCACGCCCTCCACCAACTGGTCCAGCGTCTCCGGGTAGCACTCCGTCCCCATCTTCTTCTCCATGCCGCCCTTGTCGCAGGCGTCCTTGTACTTGTCGATCGCCGTGCGCATGTCTCTCAGCGCGTAGCGCAGCTCGCGCTCTTTTTCGCGCCGCACTTTGAACCGCGCCAGCGGCAGCGCCAGCGCCGTCAATAGAGTCAGAATCGTGAACGCCACGATCAGCTCGATCAACGTCAGCCCGCGCTGTCTGTGCCGCGTCTTCATGCCTACTTCACCGTCACCGCCACCGCCGGCGGCGTCACCGCGATCGTCTCCAGCCGCGCGTCGCGCAGCGTCACTTCTTCAAATCGCACCGGCGAAACACCCGGCCCGACCGCCTGGAACTTCAGCGTCAGCAGCGTGCCCGATCCCGAGATGCCGCCCGCGCCCGGTACCCGGTTCATGTTCACAATCGCCATCCCGCTCTCATCCACCTTCGACTCGCTGAACGTCACCTGCTGGCCATCGCCGCCCAGGAACGAGCCCTTCACCACCTCAGTCAGCTTCAGCACCTTGCTGTCGTACTTCAGCCGCATCGGCGCGCTGAACAGCTCCGTCACGTTGTCGATCTGCAGATCGACGGTCACCGTCGCGTTCTTGGCCACCTCCGTCGCGGAGGGCTTGAACAGCAGCACGGGCGTCGCGGCGCCCATGGAGGGCCGCGCCAGCCCCGGTGCGTCCGGAGAGGCCGTCAGCCCGCCCTGCACCGCCATCGGCACAGGCGTCGGAGCCAGAGCCGGCGTGGTTCCCGGCGAGGCTGGCTTCGCCGCCGGCAGGCCCGGCACCAACCCGCCGCCCGGCAGCGTCTTCGGCCCGCCCGGCTTGGCAGCGGCCGGCTCTTCCTTGCGCGGCGCGTAGTTCAACTTATAGATCGTCTCGGTGCCCGACGCGATCGTTCTCAGGTTTTCCGGCGTTACCTCCGGAGTTCTCACGATGTGCGGCACCAGCGCCACCACCAGATCCTGATTGCTGTTTTCCAGGCTCTCGCTCGAAAACAGCCACTTCAGCCCCGGAATGCTCATCAGACCCGGCACTCCGCTCCGCACCTTGGAGGTGTTGGCCTGCATCAGGCCGCCGATCAGCGTCACCTCGCCTTCCTTCACGCGGATAATGTGGTTCACCTTCCGCTGCCCGATCACAGGCTGGGACAACCCGCCCACGTCCACCTTCTCGCTGATGTTGGAGATCTCGAATTCCACCTGCATCGACACTTCGTCCGCCGCGTGGATGCGCGGCGTCAGGTCCACGTTGATGCCGACTTCGGCAAACTGGAACTGCGTGGAGACCAGCGGATTCACACCCACGGATCCGACGCCGGTCTGAAATGAACCCGTCGCATACGGGTACCGCTGCCCCAGGCGCAAACTCGCCTTCTGCCCGTCCGTGGCCCGCACCTGCGGCGTCGTCATGATCTTCGTCTCGGTGTCGCTCATCAACGCCTTCACCAGGTAGCCCGGCACCGTCACCGTCCAGTCCCCCGTCGTCATCCGGCTGATCATGTTCAATTTGGTGCTCGATCCGGAACTCGATCCGGTTCCACCCACCACCGTCCCGCTCCCGCCGCCCGGATTGTAAACGATGCCCGTAGAAATCCCCGCCGCGCCGTTGGAAATCGGCGTCAGCGCCAGGTCGCGCGTCTTCTTCTTGTTCGCTTCCATCACCAGGACGTCTACGATCACTTCCGGCTTGGCCTTGTCCAGGTCCAGCAGAACCTTCTCCGCCAGCGCTACCTGATCCACCGTGCCGCGCACCACAATCGCCGACTGCGAGTTGATCGGAAACACCTTGCGCACATCCGTCACCGTACGCATGCCGGTCATCACTTCCTGCAGCTCCTGCGGCGACGTCAAGTTCTGCAGGTAGAACACCCGCGTCACCTGTTCTTCGTAGTCGCGCCGCTTGGTGACGTTGTCCTGCGTCACGAACACCGTGGTCGGCGAGAGCGGCTTGAAATAGGTCTTCGTCAGCAGGCTGATGTTGTCCAGCGCCTCTTCCAGCGTGGTGTTGTTGAAATCGATCGAAAAGCGCTTCTGATCCGTGTATTCGGCGTCGAACAGGATGTTGATGCCCGCCAGCTTCCCCACGGTCTCATACATCCCCTTGGCGGTCTGATTCACAATCTTGAGGCCCGTCAACTGGCTCGACAGCGGCCGCAGCTCCGGCACCGGCAGGATCGACGCCACCCGCCGCTCGGCCTCCCTGCGCGCCAGTTCCGACGGCGTCAGCCCCGCCTCGTCCGGCTTGGAAGGCTCCTCCCCTTTGTCCTTCTTCTGCTTCTCCCGATCCATCATCTGGTACGTCCGCCGCATCTCCTGCTCGGCGATCGCCGATGCCGGATCGATGGTGTACGCCCGTTGAAACTCCGCCAAAGCCTCGCTCAGCTTCCCTTCCTTGCGCAGCTTCTGCCCCTGGTCCACATGAAACTGCGACGCGGCAAACCTTACGCGGCGGACGTTCAACTGGTAGCCGGCGTCCATCGGGTTGATCGCCATCGCCTTCTCGTAGAAGTCCAGCGCCTTGTCGTATTCCCGCTGTGCCTCGGCTTTCCGGCCGTCCGCCACCAGCTTGTCGCCCTTCTTGTCGCCCGCCCAGACGGCCGGAACCAGCACCGGCTGTAATACCAGCACGGCCGCCAAAAATGCCGCTAACCGATTCATCTTATGCATCTTAGGTCCGTTTGCTCGCTACGGTCATGCTAAACTGTTGAGGTACATCGCGCCGCCAGGCGGCACTCTTCCTCGTTAGTTATGACGAAGGAGTGCCCCAGGGCGTGGAGGCTATTCCGTTGCCCGCCGAGAAATCCCCATTCAAACTCGTCGCCGAGAACAGGAAGGCGTTCCACGACTTTTTCATCCTTGAAAAGATCGAGGCCGGCGTAGTCCTCACCGGAACCGAGATCAAATCCGCCCGGGAAGGTAAAGTCCAGCTCCGGGATAGTTTTGCCGACATCACCAGTGGCGAGGCGTGGCTCGTCAACGCCCACTTCTCCCCCTACTCGCACGGCAATATCTGGAACCACGACCCCACCAAGAAGCGCAAACTGCTGCTGCACAAACAAGAGATCGTCAAACTCTTCGCCAAGGTCCGCGAGAAGGGCCTCACCCTTGTCCCGCTCAAGGTCTACCTGAAAAACGGCCGCCTCAAGTGTGAGATCGGCGTCTGTAAAGGCAAGAAACTACACGACAAACGCGAAGCTCAGCAGAATCGCGACATCGACATGGAAGCCCGCAAGGCCATGAGCCTGCGCAATGCCCGAACATCTCAAGACTGAGGCCCCCATGGATATCATTCTCACCACCGACAAGGCCCTCGACATCGAATCCGGCGCCTTTGCCGTTCTCTGCTTCAGCGACGAGGCCCCCGGACCGGACCTCGCCGGCGGCCTGCCCGCCGAACTCCACGCCCGCGGAGAGTTCACCGGCAAGGCCCACGAGACCGCCATCCTCCACCGCCCCGCCGGCATGAAGGCCGAACGCCTCCTCCTGGTCGGCTGTGGCGAAAAGGCCAGGTTCACCCCCGCCGAAATGCGCAAGGCCGGCGGCGTGGTGGTCCGCGCGCTCCAGCCCAAGTCCCTCACGGATGCCGCCATCCGGTTGAAAGGCAACACCTTGTCCGCCGAGATGCTCTCCGCTTTCGTGGAAGGCGCCGTGGCCGGCATCTTCGAGCCGGACCGCCACAAGACTACCGGCAAGGAAGACAAAAAGTCCTTCGCCTCGCTCCGCATCTCCGTCCCTGAGCGCACGCCCGAACTCGTCGAAGCCCTCCGCCGCGGCCGCACCCTCGGCGAAGCGCAGAACTACGCCCGCACGCTCGTCAACGAGCCGGGCAACCTCCTCACGCCGCTCAAGCTGGCCGCTGAAGCCCGCCAGCTGGCCGCCGAGTTCAACCTCTCCTGCGAGATCCTCGACGAGCCGCGCATGCGCCAGCTCGGCTTCGGCACCCTCCTCGGCGTCTCCATGGGCTCGGCCGAGCCGCCCGTCACCATCATCCTGCGCTACACCCCCGAAACCGTGAAGGAAGGCTCCGACCACCTGGCCCTCATCGGCAAAGGCGTCACCTTCGACACCGGCGGCATCTCCATCAAACCCTCCGACGGCATGGAAAAGATGAAGTACGACATGGCCGGCGCCGCCTCCGTCCTGGGCGCCATGCGCGCCATCGCCCAGCTCCGCCCCGCCATCCCGGTCACCGCCATCGCGCCGTGCGTGGAGAACATGCCCGGACACAAGGCCCAGCGCCCCGGCGACATCGTCACTTCCTACCAGGGCAAGACCGTCGAGGTCCTCAACACCGACGCCGAAGGCCGCCTGATTCTCGCCGACGCGCTCACCTACGCCGCCCGCCAAGGCTGCACCCACCTGGTCAACGCCGCCACCCTCACCGGCGCCATCGCCGTCGCTCTCGGCCATCTCTACGCCGGCGTCTTCTCCAACAACGATCCGCTCCAGCAGCGCATCCTCGCCGCCTCCCGCACAGCCGGCGAGCGCATCTGGCCCTTCCCGATGGATGAAGACTACAAGGAGTATCTGAAGTCCGCCTTCGCCGACGTCGCCAACATCGGCGGCCGCTGGGGCGGCTCCATCACCGCCGCCAAGTTCCTGGAAGAGTTCGTCGAGGGCAAGCCCTGGGCCCATCTCGACATCGCCGGCACAGCCTGGCTCGATGAGGCCAAGCCCTTCCTCGCCAAGGGCCCCACGGGATTCCCCGTCCGCACCTTTGTCGAACTGGCCACGCGCTGGAGTTAGCCCGTGCGCACCGCCTTCCTTGCCTTCCTCAGCTTCTGCTGCTGGGCCCAGATCCCGCCCGGGCAACAGGCCGCCTTCCTCCGCGATGCCGGGATCGTCTCCACGAAAGAGGCGGGCCAGGGCATCACAGGCTCGCTCCGAGCCACCCTCTCACTAAACGGCGTCACCCACGATGCCCACATCCAGACCATCAACACCCCGGGTCCGCCGCCGGATTCATACAAGAACAATATCGCCGCCTACGCCTTAGGCCGCCTGCTCGGCCTCGACAATCTGCCCACAGTCGTCCAGCGTACCTTCCAGGGCAAGCCCGCATCCTTCACCTGGTGGCTCGACGACTTCCTCCTCACCGAAGATCAGCGCCAGGACCGCAAGATCAATCCGCCCGATGCCGCCTCCTGGAACGCCCAGGTGTACCTCATGAAGGTCTTCGACCAGCTCATCGGCAATCCGGACCGCAACATGGGCAACGTCCTCATCGACGGTCAGTGGCGCATCTGGCTGATCGATCACACCCGCGCCTTCGTCGTCTCCAGGATTCCCGAGCAGGATCCCGATCTCGCCCGCTGCGACCGCGAGTTCCTCCGCCGCATCAAGACCCTCACCGCCCCGCAATTGCACAAGGCGATGGACCCCTATCTCTCCAAGGCCCAGATCGCGGCCATCCTCAGCCGCCGCGACTTCATCGTCCGCCACTTCCAGCGCGCCGCCGCCGCCCAAGGCGACGCCAGGATCTTCTACACTTTCCTGCCTGCGCGCTAGCTTCTGCTGAGCACCGCGGCCAGCGCCACCGCCAGTAGAATCGCCGCCACCAGCAGCGCGATCTTCGCCGCGCTGTAGGGCCGCTCCCCAGACACCTCGCCCGTCCGCGCATTCACCACGATCTGATACACCTTGCCCTGAAACACGTACGCCCCCAGCCATACCGGCAGCAACAGGTGCTTGAACGTCACATCCGACAATCTCACGTTCATTGAGTCCACCTGCTGCTCATCTCCGCCGATGTCGCCCCGCACCGTATCTTCGATGGCAGCCTCCATCCGGCCGCGTGCCACCTGCAGCCCCTCTTCCAGCTTCACCTGGTACCGCTGCGCCTTGAACCCAGCCAGGTAGGAAGGGTTGTACGGCTCCAGTTTTTCCAAGCCCCACGGCTGCAGATCGTCCAGCCGCTTCGAGACGATCGCCTTCGAGGCCGGCACCAGGATGTCGTCGAAGCTGTCGTGCACCTGCCCTTCAGCCGGATACCACCGGGTGCGCCGCACCTGCCGCGTTTGCTGCTGCGGCCGGCCATCGACCATCACCGTGTAGGTCTCCTGCACCCAGTAATGCTCGCCCCGCTGCCCCGTGTATTCCGTATCCGCCTCGGCGTCATAGGTCCAGAACGGCAGGTAGATTCCCTCCAGCCGCTCCGGGTTGGCCACGCGCTTCAGGTCGCCCGGAGCGAACCATCTCGACCGCAGCCACGCCCGCAGGCTCTCCACCGCCGCTCCCTTCGGCACCCCGAACGGCAGCAGTCCCTGCGGCGCAATCAAGGGATCGGCGGACCGCGGCTGCGCCACGATCTTTGACGTGCAGAAAGGACATTGCCCTGCCACGTCCGGCGGTTCGAACACCACCGCCGCCCCGCATGTCGCGCACTCCACCTGCACCGCCTTCTCCGACAGATGCCCCACCGCCTGCGCGGAAGCCTCCTGCCGCGCCGCTTCGTAGTCCACTTCCACCACCGGCGGCGCCTGCTCGTCCTTCTGAACCTCCATCTGCGTCCCGCAGTACGGGCACTTCATCTTCGCCACGGACGGCTCAAACTCCAGCGGGGCCGCGCACCCCGGACACTGAAACGGTTTCGGCGTCGCCACAACGATATCTCAACACACTCTGCATCGCGCCGCCCCGCAATGGTATCTATCGAACAGAGGGACTCTTCCGGAGATGCGATTTCTGCTTGTTCTAGGACTATCTATGACCCTGGGTGCCAGCGCCGCCAACTTCCCCGATCCTGCCATCGATCAGAAACAACCGGCCGCGGGCCTCCAGACCGCTGTCCTCGCCGGCGGCTGCTTCTGGTGCACTGAAGCCGTCTTCGAGATTGTCGAAGGCGTCAAGGAGGTCGTCTCCGGCTACTCCGGCGGCGCCCGCGAAACTGCCGATTACCGCCGCGTCTCTTCCGGCGACACCGGCCATGCCGAGTGCGTCATGATCACCT
>JACQZS010000090.1 GCA_016213725.1 Acidobacteriota bacterium
CCCTTATTCCCCCGGACGCCAGTCCGGGGTAGCAACCACCCTTATTCCCCCGGACGCCAGTCCGGGGTAACAACCACCCTTATTCCCCCGGACGCCAGTCCGGGGTAGCAACCACCCCAATTCCCCCGACCGTCACTCCGGGCTGACGTCCGCCGCCGCCCCCCGCCTCCTCGCCCACCACCCCCACCCCTCCGCGCACAACCACCCCACCACCACCCCCAACAGGTTCGCCTCCACGTCCGGCAGTTCATACCCCCGACCCGGCACCAGGTTCTGCACAAACTCCAGCGCCACCCCCAGTGCAAACGTCCCCAGCGCCACCAGCCAGCCCCTCTTCCAACCCGCCGCCGCCACCCCCGCCGCCGTCAGCGCCGCAAACCCGGCCGCATGCCCCCCAAACCCCGCCACGTAATACGGCTCCACCGCCTGCCCCGGGATCAACGCGTACGCCACCCCGGCCACCAACCCGAACAGCCAGATCCAGAAACTCCACCTCAACGCTCTCCCTCCTCCATCATCACCGGCAGCGCCGCCCCCGTCCGCACCCCCGGATACTTCGCCTTCTCCCCCTTTGCCGCCCGCCACAGGATCCGGTTCAGCTCCGCCCACGGCGCCTCGTCCGGCACCGCCCAGTTCATCTTCAGCGACGCCTCCGCATCCTTCCTCGCCTGCCCGCTCAACCCGCTCAGCGCCGCGTTCGCCTCCCCCAGCGTCGCCTGCGCTTCCACGTGTTCGTACTGCCGGAAATCCGGCTCGCTCTGGAAACTCCCCCGCATGTCCGTCGCAATCAGGTCGAACAGCGTCAAGTGCGGCAGCCCCAATATCAGCTCGATCGTCTTCACCACGCTCTGGTGCGAGTAGAACGTCGAATCCACGCTCCCCCGCCTCGTCCACGGACTGATCGCCTGCCCCACCGTCCTGTGCCCGTCCACGTGGTCTACCCCGTCCTGCGCATCGTCCTCCACCACGAAAATCGCCATCTCTTTCCAGAACGGAGACTTCGTCAGCCCCTCCACCACCTTCCCCAGCGCCACATCGTTGTCCGCCACCATCGCCGCCGGCGTCCCCTCCCCCGGCGTCGTCCCCGCCGTATGGTTGGCCGGCAGCTGCACCAGCGTCAGATCCGGCATCTCTCCCCGCTCCGTCCAGACCCTCAGCTCATCCAGGAAGATCTCCGCCCGCACCACGTCCGGAATCGACAGCGAGTACGCCGGGTAATCCTTCACCAGCGCCCCCTCCAGCCCCGGAATCTGCGATGCCGTCTGCCACCGCCCGCGGAAGCTCTTGCCCCCTTCCTTCCACTCCTTCGTCAGCGCCACGTACTGCCCTTTCACCTCCGCCCGCGCCGGCGCAAACTCCCCGAACACCCGCACCGTCTTGCCCCACGCCCTCGCCAGGTCCCACAGGAACCCCTTCGACGAATACGCGATCGGATCCGTCCCGTCGAACGGATACGTCCGCCCCGCATACCCCTGCCACTGCGTGTAGCTCGCCGCATACGCCTGCGTCAGCCACTGGTGCCCCTCCGCGCTCACAATCCCCGTCGCATAGAGATTGTCCAGCGTCACGAACTCCTCCGCCAGCTTGTGCTGGTTCGGCGTCACCCTGCGCCCGTAAGTCGCCAGCCCCGCAGCGCCGTTGCCCCGGCCCAGATCCCCCAGCACCTGGTCGAACGTCCGGTTCTCCTTCACCACCAGCACCACTTTCTTGATCGGGCTCCCCCCCTCCGCGCACCTCGGAATCGGATCCCCAGCCCCGCACCCGCTCGCCGTCGACAGCGCCCTCGAAGCCGCATCCATCCGCGTGTTCGCCGCCACCGCCCACGTATAGTCCCGCAACTGCTCCGCCGCCGGCACCTCCACCACCTGCACGCTCCCCCGCTGCGCCCACACCGACTTCCGCCCCGCCGTCCCCGTCTCTCCGCTCCCCGCCCCCAGCAGGCACCCCACCACCAGCCGCTTCTCTTCTTCGTCCAGGCCCACGCTCACCGGGTACCATCCCGTCGGAATCAGCCCCTCCACCTCCATCGTCTCCGCCCGCACCACCGCCACCGCGTTGATGCCCGCGCACGCCACATACAACCGCGTCCCGTCCCGCGTCAGCGCCAGCGCCGACGGCGTCACCCCGAACCCCTCCGCTTCGAACGGCTGCACCCGCGCGTGCCGCACCACCGCATCCGCCGCCGTATCGATCACCGTGATCGAGTCGCTGTTCGAGTTCGCCGCGTACAGCCGCTGCCGCCCCTCGTCCCACTCCAGCGCCGTCGGGTGCAGCTCCGTCTGGATCGTCGCCACCGCCTGCATCCGCACCAGGTCCAGCTTCGTCACCGTCCCCGTCGAGGCGATCCCCCGCTCGTCCACCACCACCTTCTGCCCGCCCGCCGTCTTGTCCCCCGCCGCCGCCGCCCTGCCGCCCCAGTTCGACACATACGCCGCCGTCCCGCCCGCATTCACCACCGCCGCGAACGGACCCTGCCCCACCGCGATCTCTCCCACCTTCTGCCCCGGCTCCACCTCCACCACCGCCACCCGGTTCTGTGCCGTCAACGGGATCACCGCCAGCCTCCGCCCGCTCGCCCCCGCCTGCCGCGCCACCCCCAGCCGCCCTGCGGAGGTCACCCCCAGCTCGCCGTTCAGCACTTTCATCCCCCCGTCGCTCCACCCTGCCAGCCGCACCGGCTCGCTCCGCCCCAGGCTATCCACGCCCGGCCCGGCGGCCGCCACCAGAGGCGTCCCCCTCAGCGGGTCCATCACCACCCCCTGCCAGCCGGCTCGCCCGCCCAGCTCCATACCCGTCCAGCTCCGGTTCACCGCCAGATCCAGAATCGTCAGCCGGTTCCCCGCCAGCGCCCAAATCCGGCCCACCCCGTCAAAAGCCGCACCCGAAACCCGCCCGCTCAAAACCGCCGACACCCCCGCCGGCGTCACCGCTTGCTGCGTCGTCACCGCCCCCACGGCTCCCGGTGACCACGGAGAGATCACCGACATCTGCCCCCACGCCGCCGAAGCCGTCACTGCCGCCCACGCCGCAATCGTGCTCCTCTTCATCGCTGCCCTCTGCACTGCGTCAGTACGCCCCTTTGCCGAAAATCACCGCCCGCGCCGTATGCACCAGGATGTGCAGGTCCAGCCACGGCGACCAGTTGCGGATGTAGTACGTGTCCAGTGACTGCTGGATCTGCAGGTCGCCCTCGCTCCGCGCCGAAACCTGCCACAACCCGGTGAGCCCCGGTGGCACCGTCTGCCGGAGCGCCCGGAACTCCGCCGGAAAACTCTCCATGTGGTACTCCGGAAACGGCCGCGGCCCCACCAGGCTCATCTCCCCGCGCACTACCTGCAGCAACTGCGGCAGCTCGTCCAGGCTGAATCTCCGCAGCACCCGTCCCACAAAAGGCAGAACGCGCGGATCCTTCTTCAGCTTGTACCGCGACTTCCATTCCGACTCTTCCTCCGGGTGATCCGTTAAGTGCCGTTCCAGCATGGCCGCGCTGTCGCCGTACATGGTGCGCAGCTTCAGCACTTCAAACAGCTCTCCGTCCAGGCCCACGCGCCTCTGCCGGTAGATCGCCGGCCCCCGGTCGGCCAGCCGGATCGCCACCGCGAAGAACCCCAGCACAGGCAGGCTCAGCAGCAGCAGCGGAATGCCGATCAGCAGATCCAGCGCCCGCTTCAACTGCCCGTTCCATTCCGAGGCCAGGTGTCTCTGGAAGTCCAACCCGATCACACCGCCGAAATCTCGCGCCGTCACCCACAGGCTCTGCGTTCCTTCCAGGTCCGGAATCAGAATCACGTGCGGCAGCTTGATCGTCTGCAGGATCTCCGCGGTCCGCCCCCGGTCCGCCCCCCGGATCGCCACGATCGCCGTCGAAATCGAGCCCCGCATCTGGTTCGCCTGCGACAAAGGCCCGGCCACGGTCAAACCATGGACATCGGTCCCCCACTTCTTCTCGTCATCGTCGAACAGCACCGCCGGCCGCAATCCCAGGCTGGGATTGCTCCGCAGCAGCCGCACGATCAGGCTCCCCGTGGACCCTGCCCCCAGGATCATCACCGGCAACTGCCACCACCCCCGCCGCCCCAGGTAGTGCCGCAGCAGCTCATCCGTCACCACCGGCAGAATCATCGCCAGCATCCCCGTAAACACCAGAATGCCGCGCGACCAAGTCCGGCCCAACACCAGCGTGTCCCACGCCAGCAGCAAAGCAAACACCGTCGCCGTGGCGTGACTCCTTTTCCGCAATCGTTCCACCGGGTTCATCCCATGCCCGGGGTAGAGTCCGCCCAACCAGTAAGCCAGTGGAACCGCCAAAATGCCCAGAGCCAGACCTTCGTATTGCTTGGGGCCGAGCTCCACCGGGGCCAAGTGGATCAGAGAGACCCGAAGCAGATAGGCCAGATAAAGGCAAAACTCCAGCACCACCACATCCGCCGCGGCAAAGATGTAGGTCGTCCAATGCCTGGGACTCACCATCGGCCGGCGCAGAGCCGCCGGCGGATTCATCGAACCGGATAGGCTCAAAAGATCCTCATCCTGCCACCAAATCTGCAGGCGCCATTGTGCCGCGCCTTCACGCCGCACCCTGCCTTCCGTGGCCTAGCACTCGATACCTGAACAACTGCCAGCCAAAATAGACCACGAACCGTGGATTGTGTTTTAGATACCTCTTCCACAACCTCCTCGGTTCAGTGGCCAGTCGAAACAGCCACTCCAGCCCGATCCGCATCATCCACCGCGGAGCCTGGCGCTTTCTGCCGGACAGGAAATCAAAAGCCGCACCGACCCCAACCATTACCGCCCGAACCTGAACCCGTTGCCGGGCCATCCACAAATCCTGCTTCGGTGTCGGCAGTCCTACGAAAAGTATCTCAGTCCCTGAGGTCTCGAGACTCTTTATGGTTCGGTTGGTCTCATCTGCATTCGGTTCCCTGAAGGGCGGTGATTCGATGTGCGCCAGAGTTAGCTTGGGCCACCGTGTCCGGACCTCGCGCACCAGCAGGTGAAGTGCCTCTGGACTGCCACCGTAGAAACCTACCGCCAATCCCTCCTCCTCTGCGCGAGCCAGAATGGCAGGCATCAAATCCGGCCCATAGACTCGCGTCGCCGCCGATGCGCCCAAACTCCTTAGGCCCCACACGAGAGGCATCCCGTCCGGAGTGGTCAGCTCGGATCCATTCATCGCAGCGAGAATCTCAGGAGAGTCATGAGCCTCCATCACGTTGTTCACTGAGGCCACACACACATAGCCCCCATTCCCGCTCTTCGCTCTCTTCACAATCGCTTTCACTGCTCTCTCATAAGACGTCGAATCAACTCTCATTCCGAGAATCCACCTTGAATCGAGGCCTTCGCGCATGACCATGTCAAGCTCTTCCAATGCCGGATGTTCGGCGTTGCGACAACGCCTTTTCGTAACAGTCCAGCAACATCGGGTAGTTTGCTTCTGCGGTGTATCGCCTCAGGAATTCACTCCTGGCCTTCTGGCCCATCGCCGCCGTCGCTTTCGGATGCTCCCACGCCCAGCGCACAACTCGACTGAGGTCGTTCGAATCTCCAGCTTTGAAGAAGAGGCCGGTTTGGCCCTCAGTGACCAGTTCCCTGGAGACACCTGTGTCGGATGCCAATACGGGGATGCCGTACGAGAACGCCTCAATCGCCACAAGCCCGAACGACTCGTAAAAGCCCTCGGAGGGCCAGATAAGAAACCTGGCGCCCCGAAACAACTCCCCCAACTCTGCTTCTGCTAGCCGACCTCTAAAGCTCACCCCCTCTTGCGGTTGCCAGGCACCCTCGCCTCCATCACCGCGGACAACCAAAGGAAGTTCCGCCAGCCCCTCCCATGCGCGGAATATCGTCGGCGTCCCTTTCTCTGGTGCGATTCTCCCAACGTACAGCACGTGCTTTCCGGGATCTGTTTGTGGGGACGCGTGATCCGGGAGGAAGTGAGGCTTCACGATCGTGCGGTCTGCTGGCCAACCGGCCTCGGCGAAGATCTGCCGGTAGAACCTGGTTGAGAAGATGTACAGATCGACCGCCCTCTTGATGACCCCTGACCTCCGCAGCAGAGCTGCATAGCCCGCGGCAAAGACAGTGTGGCTCACCGATGCGTGATAACAACGGTGCCGGATAGCGGGCAGCTTCATTGTGCTGCCCACGCAATCTGTGCAGACTCCACCCGACCTCCAAAACGTGGCCGCCGGGCAGAGCAGCCTTGGGTTGTGAACTGTCTGTACCACGCAGGCCCCACTTTGCCTGCATATTTCATAAGCCACCGGAGGAATCCTGTGGAACGTATTGTGGAAGTGCGCCACATTCGGCCGGAAGCTCCGAACCATATCCCGAAGCGGCTGGATATTGGAACCATCCAGAAAGGCGTCCGCCAAAGCTCGGCCCACTCCACCATTGCCTTGGTCAGCAATCTCTTCATTGCTGCGTGAATAGACGGCAACCTCGTGGCCTTCTCTTTCAAGCAGCGCAATCTCGCGGCGCACCACTTCGTCTTCGCCGCCAGCCTGCCTATACCTGTTGTGCGTCACCAGAATGCGCAAGTCAGTGCATCCTGCCGGTTAGGTCCAATAGGCTCCGAGAGCCAGTTTCCTTGAGACTCTCATTGCCTTAGCAATTGCCTTCTTCGCCTTCAGTGAGACTAGATGTTCCCCGCCAATGTACCGTCGGCGCATTCGAAGATCCTCCGCGTCGCTGATGCTGCGGTACTTCTGATTCCTCTGCTCGGAGTAGAGGCGCATGCGGGAGAGCACCCTCCGCATATGATGCAGTTCGGTCACATCGGCAAAGCGAATCCATAGGTCCGCATCGAAGGCGAGTTGGTACTCTCTATCCAATCCCCCAACCGATTCATATAGACTTTTTCGCCAGAACATCGATGGCTGCGGAATGTAGTTGTAGTCGTACATCCAGATGAACCGGCTGAAATCATGCTCCTTCTTCGGGCGAATCACTTCGCCTTGGACGTCGATCCACAGTGCGTCACCATACAAAGCCATGCAGTCCGGGTGCTCCGCGAAGTACTCCCCTACGGCGTCCAGTGCTCCCGGTTCGAATAAGTCGTCGGAGTTCAGCCAGCATTGGATCTCACCGGTCGCATGCGAGAATCCCTTGATCAGTCCTGGAACGTGGCCGCCGTCTGGTTCGCTCACCCAGAAATCAATTTCGCCCTCGTGCTCCCGGATCACCTCCACACTGCAATCCGTCGATCCCCCATCAATCACGATGTATTCCAGATCCTCATATCTTTGGTCGAGAACACTCAATATTGTGGCTTCCAGGTACTTACCCTGATTGAACGATGGCGTCACCACCGAAATCGTCGGCCTCATCGCTGTTTGAATCCTCTGTCGGCAACCCCCGCCACGCTAGCATCACACTGGAACCAATCTGTCTTCAGAGTGGAACGGCATCTTTTCCTCATGCCGGACGAATGCCCTCCATATAAAGTGAGTCTGGCTTCCTCGCCTCCCCCTTCTCGGTGGTATCCAGTGAATCCTCCATCCAATCGGAGATGATACTGGTGTTGTGCTCCTGTCGCACCACCCGGTCGAACCCCTGCTGCCGAAGCAGCGCCGACAACGAAAACCGGTCGTAAAGCCACCGATGCACCTCTCCGCATCTTCTGAACCGGCCAACCTCTATGTCGTTAGCCAGTTGTGAAGGAACCAGTGCTTGGAAGCTGCGAAGCGCTAGCCGCCGCGTCGCGAAGGACACCCATGCGAGCGGACCCATTGCCTCAAGCCTTCGGCGCCACCCGGACTTTGTCTCCGCCAAAGCCGAAGACCGCGCGTTCTCCCCAACTCGCCCTACCACGAAATCTCTGTTGGTAAGATCTGGATCGGCCAGCAGCGTAGCCATCCTTCCGCCACTCCGGTCTCGGGCGATTTGGTCGACCAATTCGGTGACCATCCAAGAATGGTTGAGGACGTTGTTCACACTAGGTGCATCCAGACATGCCTCCAATGCCTCCAGATAGCATCGGACAATCATCTCGAGATCCGGCACAACTACTCGAAAAACGCCCCCTGGCTCCAGGACCCGGAATGCTTCACCGACCAGCCTTGAGGCATCCTCGCATTCCAGATGCTCCAGTAAGTGAGAACAGTACACCACCGCCACACTGCGGTCCCCTAGCGGCAATCCGGTGCGGACATCCAGCATCAGCACATCCTTGCCCGCGGGGTCAGCGTCGAAATTGATCCATGTGGCGCGCCTGACGCCTCCGCACCCCAGATTCACGCGTCTCTCGCTGCTCACTGTCATCTGCATGGATTCATTCGCATCTCATTCAAAGCTCAACGCCTACCTCGGCTCTGGTCAATCAGTGCCCCATCCCAAAGTCCTTTGAGGTTCTTGGTCGTCCATGGGCCAGTCAATGTGGCGGACACAACAAGCATCAGGTAGAACGGGTACCTCAGGGCAAACTGAGTGAGGGAGTCCGCAAAGTTCTGGGCGAAATACTGCACGATTAGCATCAAAGCCAGGTAACGGCCAGCTGCCGTCATCTGCGGATTTGGTCGCATGCACAACCAGCCGCTCGAGATAATCACCATGATGAACAGGGTCAGGCCAATAAAGCCCGTGCCTGCCAACTCCTCGAGAAAACCGTTGTGCGCTGTTGGCGCGAACCAGTGAACGGCATGGTAGATTCGCATGAGCCTCTCGGTGCTCCAATAAGAGCCGTATCCAACCCCAGTGACGAGATGGCCGTCTAAATCCCTCCAAATGTACTCCCACAACGGGACCCTCCCCGTTAGAGCGCTCATTCCTTCCAGCGACTCACCCCGCGAAATATACTCCCTCATGGCAGCAGTTGCCGCCCCGGGAACTTCCGGGAGCATGACGTACGCAAAAAGTCCGCTGCACACAATAAGCATCAGAACCAGAATCGTCTGCCAGTATTTCTTTGCGAAGAGCGCCGCAAAATAGCCGAGTCCGGACATAAACGCGACGACGACTTGAAACCGCCCTTTGTAAACGATCAACGCCAGCAGCATCAGTCCCAGGAAGAACAGTCGCCGCTGTCCACCCTCTTCCTCGTACAAATACAAGGCGGCGGGAATGCCGGCAATCAGCGGATAGAGAAGGAACGGACCGGACTTTCGAACCGCTGGCATCCACTTCGGGTTGATAATGTTGTCCCAGGTGATCTCAGGCCCCGTCAGCGCCAGGACGACGAGCGCGCTGGTCAAACCACAAAAAACCAGGTGCTTCGCCAGTGTCCCCATTGGATTTGTCAGTTGTCCATAGTAGTTACGCCCCAAGAGAAGGGCTCCTGCGCTAACCACCACCAATGCCAGGTACCTTCTCCCCCCCAAGAGCGGCTCGCTGCTCCACAGTATCGAAAAGCCGCACCACGCCAGATACATGGTGAACACCCAGGTCCATCGACTCTGGAATAACCTCTTCACCTCCTGCATGCCCTGGAACGAAGCCAATCCAATTCCTAGCAAGCCCAGGCATAGGACTTGGTTCATGATGGAACTCTGCTCTGTCGCCTGCAGTGTCTGCTCGTAGGTTCCGGCCAGGTCCCAAACGTAACTTGCGAGGTTCATGAACCACCACACTGCCAATGTGACAGTCACTGTCCTAGCCGGCTGAGACTTCAGGCGGATTACTTCGGCTGTAACCCACCCTCCACCCGAGGAAACTGAGCAGACGCCGTTCATACACCCACACCTTCGGCCTCAGTGCGGGTCGGTGCCATAGAAAACAGCTCCCCCCAGACGTTTCTTCTGGCGATCAACAAGTGCAACGGTAGCCCTATGCCGCCGTAGCTAATCACAGTAGCCCAGGCGACTCCGGCAACTCCCCACCTCTCAGCCCCATATATCTTCGCGAACAGGCCCACAACAGCGAACAGGAAGGCCAGCAATAACTGTGGACGAATCAGACCGGCCGCATTGAGAAACGTGCCCCACGCGCTCGCGGCAGCAAACATCACGGCCCAAACCGCCATTGGGATCGCAACGTCGTAGTCGGCTGAATACTTCGCTCCCGCCCAGAGGCCCAGGACCTCCGGCAGCTTCAGCAACAACACCAGGCTGACGGCTGTCGTCGTACTGGTTGCGAGGATCATACTTCGCTTAATCGTCTTCTTGGTCCATTCGTGCTCACGCTTCGTAACGGCTTCCGTATAGGCGGGCCAGAGAGGTGTAATCCAGAGCATGTGCACCATGGGTATTAACTGAAAAAGCTTGTAGTAGACGTTGTAGGTAGCGACACTTTGTAGCCCAAGGGTCCTCGTAATCACGATGTTGTCTATCCAGAAGCCAAGCAAAACTGCCAGTTGCAGGAGAAAGAACCAACACCCCAGTTTTCCGAGCCGCTCCAGCATTGCCACATTGAAGTCGGAGAGACGGGGGCGGATCTCCTTGCGCAGGAATCTGAAATAGTGCAGCGTGTTGAGTCCGGATGCCAGCACTGGCATGCCCAGCACGGCCGTCAGCATCCAGGGGAGGCCCAGCGAGCCGTATAAACATCCGAAGAACGCCGCCAAAGTCAGTAGACTCCCCAGCACACTCCAACCTTGCGCAATGTACCCCTCCTGTCTCGCGAGTTGGACCTTCTGCACCAGACTCGCCGGCAGACCTATGGCGAAGCACAACACTGTCGCTGTGATTGCACGATCCAGAACCGCGTTCCCATCGGTGGTTCTGACGTTGAAGTAGTCTGCCCACGGTAGCCACCTGCCCCAGGTGAAGTACAGGATCAGAACCGATCCCGCCGCCGCGGAAACGAACATTAGCGCATTCGTAGTGGCTTTCCGTACCTCCGCTAGGTCCGTGCCGCAGCTCCTCTCCGCGACATGGTTGAGTAGACCATTGCCAATCCCAAAGTCCGCAAATGAGAGAAGACCGAGGACTGATGTCAAAGTCATCCATAGCCCGAACTCCTCAGCCGTCAGGTGTCTCAACAACAACGGCACTGTCATGAATGACACAAGTGACGCAACCCCCCTAGCCAGTACTGCGGAGGCTGCAGTCAGCATCGCTCGCTCTGATCGGCTGCCTGCTCTCATCTCTTCCCGCAACTGTTTCGAGCCATCTCGATGATTTCCTCGTAGAGATTAAGGTGCCGCTTAGCGCTTAGCTTCAGGTCGAAGTCCCTCTCAGCCGTCTCCCTGCACGCCTCCCGGATCGACGGTGAATCCTTGACTCCCTGCGCCCATAGAATGCCTTCTCTCAAGGATTCAACGCTGCCTTCTTTCGCCAGGAACCCGGTCTCGCGGTGTTTGACGATCTCGGGCAACCCTCCCACGCTGAAGCCCACTCCGGGCGTCCCACATGCCAGCGCCTCCACTACCGTGTTCGGCAGATTGTCCTGCAGGGATGGCGCTACGAAGACATCTGCCGCAGAATACGCCAGACATAGCGTCTTCTCGTCATGTACTGTCCCCAGATCGTAGACCGGATGTCTTCCATTCGCCAATTCACTTTCACCACTTTGCCCAAAAACCGCCAGTGCGCACTCGCATTCCGTCGACCTTGTTTGCATCCCCTCCAGGGCTCTGCTCAGGAGTTGGAAGCCTTTTCTCGGATCCCTCGTTCCCCCTGATGCGCCAAACAGCACCATGAATGCTCTCTCTGGCCATCGCAAGATTCTCCTCGCCTCCCGCCTGTCGATCGGATGGAATACCGACAGGTCCAGACCATTCGGGATCACCTCCACTCGCGCTTCCGACAGGATCGGGCTGCGTTTCGCCTCGGCCGCTAGCCATCGGCTTGGAGAGACATAGGTGCAGGCCATCGTTCCCCAGTAATTCCGCTTTCTATGCCAGACGAACCAACTGAGGTCTCTGTCGTTCATTGAACCCAGCTGCGGGCATTTTCCGCACCCATCCAGAAATCTCTCGCACCCCATCGTGTAGTGGCATCCGCCCGTAATGTTCCACATGTCATGCAAGGTCCATACCACTGGACTGCGGAATCGCGGTACGGCGGTGATCGGAAGGAACCCATCCGAAACCCAGTGCAGATGAACAACGTCGGAGTGCAACTTCTCCACTCTGCGTCTTGTGCCCGTCATGAGAAGCGCCGGCGAGAACTCATTCGTTGTTCTTCCGGGGTATAGCTTGAGTGGCCAGAGCTTGTCCAGAAATGGCCCGGCGCGCGAGTACAGCCTCCCCGAAGCACTATTCGGACCCTTGATCGCGGGATGAGCTCCGCCCCCCCTGGCAGTCATCATCCAGCAAGGCACACCAGCCATCTCCAAGCCGTCGAGCAGGCGTTTCGCTGCGATGGCCGCCCCTCCTCGATTGTGGTAGGTGCTAACTAATCCCACCGTCATCCTTGGCTCCCGTCACTGCCCAGCTTTTCCCCGGAAATACAAAGCAATCCCTCCAGCACGCTGCTGCGTTGCTCCCGGGACCATTCACGTTTGCTGTTTCAGCGACTTTCAAGGCTCTGCAGCTTCGCCAGGTGGTGCTATCGCCACTCTCGCCGCGGGTGCTCGCCCTGCGCGGTCGAGAAATGCGGCCAACTCTCGAGGGCTGGAAATCGTACCATCCAGGAGTCCCCTTGCCACTGCTCGGATCACTGTGTTCTTGAATGGCGGTAAGTACTCCAGCGTCTCGTTATCACTGGGGAACTTAGCGAGGAACGGTACACGGTAGTCTCTCTTCCCTGCCTGCTTCTCCCCAAGCCTGTATGAGTGATCGGAGGTCAACACTACAATCGTGCGGCTTTCCAGTCCCGTCGATCTCAACCTCTCCATGAGAGTGCCGAGCGTTCGGTCTGTAAACACCAGGCCGTTCCAGTATCCGGCAAGCCCGAGTTCCTCCTTGCCGAGCTGTCCCGTCTCTGGATCGTAATAGTGCGGTGCATGCGCGGTTGGTAGATGGACGAAGATCAGGTCTAGATTCGCATCACTCAACTGACTCGTTGCTTCTTCGATCAACTGGCGGTCGATCCGATCATCCATCTCCCGCTGTAACGAGATAGGAAACGGCGAGGCCGCAGGAGCCTCCACAAGCGACACAAGTTGGTTTCTCAGGCATCTCAGAAGCCTCTCTTCGCGGGCAAAGCCCACAAAGGACGCCTCCCACCAAGCGCATCTCTCCGTCTTTCCAGCGTAGGTTCTGCAATAGGGCAGATACCATCCGACAATCCCTGTGCGCAAACCCGACTCTCGCACATCGTCGAGTAGATCTTTCTCCAAACCCCAGGTGTTCCAATTGCCCGTCGTTGAGTCCTGAAGCTCAAATCCGCCTGACTCTGCGCGAACCGCCTGATATCGCTTACCTGCCAGGATGGACGGCACCGAAATCAACGTCCGATCCGCAACGGCAACCGCATTTTTCGCAAAGAACGCCCCCCGCTTCATCGAGTCCAGATTCGGCAGCGCAAGCCCTTCGCGCCTGGCGTCAAATGCCAACCTGTAGTCCAATTCATCCACAAGCAAGACTAAAACCCGGCTTCCATGTGAATGGGTTCCAGCCGCGGAAGAACTCTCCAGCGCCGGTTTCGGCGTCGTTACGCTTATCGCAAGCATCGCCAGAGTAACCGCTATGTTGATGCACGCCATCGGAAACAGCACTGTGAGCAGCAATCTCAACGCAGGAACGATCCGTCTCGCGTAGCGGATGCCGCCCACGACAAGCGCCGCCAGCACGAACGTAACTACAACCGTTCGGTACGCACTTGGAATGTCCATTGTGAGGTTTGCAATTGTCAGAACAGGGAACCGGTGCACCAGAACCCTGCGCAGAGAGTTCAGCGCGATCAGACCACCCAGCCACAAAATCCCTTCACCAACTACTCGGCTACCCGGGAAAGGCCGCTCCCTCATCATGCGAGTTGCCAGCAGGAAGCAGGTTGTCAGAATGCTGGTCGTGATCAGGATTGCGGCGAAATGGGCGGATGGATATGCGTCTTTCACAAGCAGCGACGTGCTCGCGCTCAGGTATGGTGGGCCTTCTGCGAGGATGCGCAGTGCGCAGAGATTAGCCAGGGAAAGGGCGATTGCCGCATCCTTCCGGCTTACCCGCATCCCGGTCGTCGGCTTATCCACCCTGGAAGAGGCGTCAGATTGCACCTTGACGGTCCTCGTGGCCTCCTCAGCAACTGCGGGCACACTGGCAATCACCGAGGATAATCTTGGGAATCCCAATCCTGCTTCCCCTGCTCGGTCAGGTACTCCGGTAATCCGCCTTTTCGGTGTCATTGCTCAGGCTCAATCGGTTTGAACCGATCTACATTCCAGCCTTCGCTCGGAGATGCACAACACGTCGCTCGCCGCCTCTCGTTTTGTGACAGTGCGGCCACTCGGGCTTCTCAGATCTGCCCTATGGCCCGTGTCCGCGCAAAGAGGTTTTCTCCCCCGCAGCAACTTCCGATACTGCGCATCCTCCGGCCCCACCCACTCCACTACCACCATCCCCCTCGTCAACCGCCCCACTAACTCCATCACCTCCTCCGCCGGTACCCCATTCACTAGCTCCAAGTGATGCATCACCGCCAGCATCAACACACAATCAAATTGCCCCTCCGCACGCTCCAGAAATCCCTTCGTCTCCCGGTTCCCCCACCCCGTCCCCCCAGGCGGATTCGCAAAATCCACCACCAGCGGCAGCACGTCCAACTTCCGCCGCTTCGCCTCTTCATAGAGCCGCCCCATCACCACCGCATCCGCGTCAATCGCTACCACCGAATGCCCCATCTCCGCCGCCATCAGGCTGTACCGCCCCAGGTTCGCCCCAACGTCCAACACCCGCGCGCCCGGCTTCAGCCGCCCCAGCGCCTCCCGCACAAACGCGTCCTTCGCCGCCAGGTCCTCCGCCGCATAGTGGCACTCCTCCCCTTGATATCCGGACCACTTCGAGCGCCCCCGCACACCCCCGGCCAGCGCCTCCAGTTGCTTCCTTAACCCCCGCAGCCGCCGCTCCAGAATGAATCGCGCCTGCTCCTCGCTCCCGCACTTCCGGCCCTCGTAAAACCCCTCCTCCGCCACTCGCTCGCTCCGGTTCAACATCGCCGGCAACGTGCACAGCCCCAAAAACGGCGGCAGCCACCGTCGCACCGGACCCGCCCACTCCGCCAGTTCCTCCGGCTCCGGACCCTCCCGCCTCACCCCGAACGTCTCCTTCAAACCCACCCCACACCGCCCCGCCGCCGCCAGCGGATACAGAAACGTCCGCCGGAACTGCGCCTCCGCTCTCCACAACGGGTCCAACCCGCCCCTCGGCTCCACGCTCAGCGCGTCCAGAAACACCGCCCGCCACCCCTCGTACATCACGTTGTACGGCGTCGCATCCTTCAGCCCCGCCCCTGCCCGCAATGCCGCCTCCGCCACCTCCAGCGTCAACCGGCCCGCCTCCGCCAGCATCTCCGGCGCCCACTCCGCCGGATACGACGGAAACCACACCGGCCGGTGCTCCAACACCTCCGTCTCTCCTCCCAGCCCCGCCTCCTCCGCCTCGGCCTCCGTCAGCCGCCGCGTCTCCACCAGCCGCCCCGTCTTCCTCAAACCCTCCAGGCACCCGTCTTCCAGGAATAGCCGCGCGCACTCCCGCCCCTCTGCCCCTACCACGCGCAGCAGCCGCCCGCCGCGCTCCATCAGCCGGCCCCCAGGGTCCCGGAACCCCCTCGCTTCCCCGGCTTCACTCTTCCCGCTGGCCTTCATCCTTCTCCGTCTTCTTCTTCGGACTCAGCCAGCGCAGCAGCCGCTTCACGTAGAACAACGACCCCACTGCCGCCGCCCCCACCATCTGCCACAGCAGCAGTCCCGACCCCGGATCCGTGTACCCGTACGCCGGCCGCGCCGTCGCCGCCCCCAGCAACACCACCGCCGCCATCAGCGGTACCGCTCTTCGTTCGAAAATTTCTGCCTTTTTATCTTCCACTTGCCTGCTCGCTCTGGGCCGCGCGTCTCTGCCGCGGCGTTTCTGTTTCGCTAGGATGACCTTTTCTCACTCTCAAACCGAGGCGCACCCCGCCGGCGCACTGCACTCGCCAATCCAACCGCCGCTCGCCCTCTCCTTCAATCCGAATGCTCGGCATGTGAACCTCTCCGCCTTCTCCGCCTCGCCAAACAAACCCAACGCCAACACAACTCCACCTTGCCGGATCACTCCACCCTCCCAGGCAACCCCACCGCTCCCCGCCGTCCTCTCCATCGCCGCCGCAGCCCGCCCTGCCGCCCGGCTCGATTTCCCATCGCCAAACAAACCCAACATCGAATCAAAGCGTCTTTGCCAACTCTTTGCGAACACCCCAACCGCCCCACCGCTCCCCGCCTTCCTCTCCACCGCCGCCGCAGCCCGCCCAGCCGCCCGGCGCAATCTCCCGTCGCCAAACAAACCCAACATCGGATCAAAGCGCCTTCGCCAAATCTTTGCGACCACCCCAGCCGCCCCGGCGTTTCCCCCCTTCCTATTCATCACCGTCGTGGCCTGCCCAGCCGCCCAGCGCAATTCTGCGTCGCCAAACAAACCCAACGTGGCCGCGCACCGCCACCCCTCACGCCTCCTCCGCCGCCTTCTGGTATTTCTTGTAATACTTCCCGTAATACCCGTAGTAGTAATAGTGGTCCGAGTGGTGCTTCTTCACCTGGTTCAATACCAGCCCCAGCACATTCGCCCGCAGGTGCGCCAGCGTTGTCAGCGCCGCCGCCACCGCCTTCCGGCTCGTCTCGCCCGCCCTCGTCACCACCACTACGCCGTCCGCCGAGCTCGCCATCTGCAGGCTCTCCGCAAACCCCAGCAGCGGCGGCGCGTCCAGCACCACCAGGTCATAGTCCCTCGCCATCTCCTCCATCATCGGACCCAGCAGCTGCCCAATCATGTCCGCCGCTCGCCGGCTCGGCGGACCCGCCGTGATCACGTCCAGGTACGGGTTCGTCGCCAGGTGCAGCACGCTCTCCTGCCAGCTCATCTCCCCGTTCAGCACGTTCGAAAGCCCCATGTGCAGCCCAATCCCAAACAGCTTGTGCTGCGACGGGCGCCGCAGGTCGCAGTCGATCAGCAGCGTCTTCTTCTTCTGCTCCGCATGCGCAAACGCCAGGTGCCCCGCCGTCGTGCTCTTGCCCTCGCTCGCCGTCGCGGAGGTGAACAGCAGCGTCCGCAGCCGCCGGTCGAAGTCCGTCAGCAGCACCGAACTCCTGATCGTCCTCACCGCCTCTTCATAGGTGGTCAACTGCCGGTCCTTGCTCGTTTCCAGCGGCGCCGGAAGCAGCGATCCGTCCGCCTTCATCACCGCCTCGTCCGCCGTCATGCTCGGCAGCTGCAGCTCCTTCGTGTTCTTCACCGAAGGCAGCGTCCCGATGATGTGCGTCTTCAACGACCGCGTCACCTGCTCCGGATCCCTGATCGTGTTGTCCAGCGTGTCGCCCAGTATCGCGATGCCCACCGCCAGCAGCGACGCGAACAGCAACGCCAGCGCCAGGTTCAGCCCCAGCTTCGGGAACACCGGCTTCCACCCGGAGCGCGCCGGATCCGCGATTCGAACCATGTTGTTCTGGAACCCCGCGTTGATCCCCGCTTCCCGGATCTTCCGCACCAGCTCGTCGTACAGGTTCTTGTCCGCCTCCGCCTCCCGCTTCGCCCTCTGGTATTCGAAGCTCCGCAGGTTCAGCTTGTCGTACTCCGCTTTCGTCTCCGCCACGCCCTTCTGCAGCATCGCCTCCCGCGCCTGCGCTTCCTTGTACTGCACCTCCACCCGCTTGATCGCGTTCTCCCTCGTCGCCTCCACCTGGCTCTTCAACTCCTGCACCTGCGCCTGCGCCTTCCGGTACTCCGGATGGTTCACCCCGAAGTGCGCCTTCACCTCCGCGAACTTCTCCGTCGCCTCGTTCTGCCGCTCCAGCAGCCGCTTGATCGCCTCCCCCTGCGCCGAAACCTGCGCCGACTCCAGGCTCCCGCTCTTCGTCGAGGCGAATGCCGCTTCCGCCGCCACCCGCTCCGCCTGCGCCTTCGTGTACTCCGTGTTCAGTTGCAGCAGCCGCGCCGAAAGGATGTTCGTCTTCTCCTCCGGGTTGATCACGTTCAGCTCGCGCTCCATCTGCGCCAGCCGCCCGCTCGAGGTCTCCATCTTCGCCCGCAGCTCCTCGATCTGCCGCTCCATGAACTTCGACAGCGATACCGAACTCTTGATCCGGATGTTGTACGTGTGCTCGATGTAGCTCTGCGCCACCTGGTTCGCCACGTCCGCCGCCAGTTGCGGGTCTGTCGATTGATAGCTGATCTGCAACAGGTACGTGTTCGGCGGCCGCACCACCTTCAGCTTCTTCAGTACGATCGGCGCGTCCTTCGCCCGCACCGCGTCCCCCGTCTCGCTCAGCTGCTGCTCTTTCTCCAGCAGGTTGTACCTCAGCGCCACCGGACGCACCACCGAGTCGCTCTGGATCAGCTTGATCTGCGACGCCAGGAAACTCTCCGCGTCCAGCGTCGAATACGCCTGGTTCTGCGCCTCCTGCCCCACCACGCCCTTGGCCTCCTGCCGGTCTACGTACAGCGTCGCCGTCGATTCGTACACCGGCGTCATCCGCAGGCTCACCACCGCCGTCGCAATCAACACCACCGCCACGAACGCCGCCATCTTCCACAGGTGGCGCCGCAGAATCCAGATGTAATGCGACAGCGGCAAGCTCACCCGCTCCGCGTCGCCCTCCGACAGGATCACCGTCGCCGGGCCCAGCGGACTCTGCTGGTACGCCGCCATCGGCGTCAGCCGCTGCACCGGGCCCAACGCGCCGCCAATCGGCCGGCGCGCTGGTTGCGTCTGCTCAAAACTCTCTTCCGGCATCTTTTCCCTTCATTCCACCACTGCCCCTCTTACCCTTGTTTTCAGGCGCAGCTACCGCTTCGTGACTCCCAGTCGCGGCCGCAAATCCCTTGCAGACACTTCGGGCGTCCCGTCTGCGTCAGCTTTGCCGATTCAGCCATCCTACTGCGTTCGGCTCCGGCGCGGCAATGCTTTCGCATCGCCCTTGCCGCTGCCTCAACGCCGCCAAATCAGCACTCCACTCGCCGTCGCCGCTCCAAACCCGATAATCTTCTCTGTCGTCATCACCAGCCGGCGCTTCGCTTCATCCTCCGGGATGTACAGCGTGTCCTCCGGCTCCAGCGCGAAATCCACCGCCTCCCGCTTGATGATCTTCGCCAGCTCCACCTGGATCTCCACCTTGCCCCCTTCCGTGTCCGCCTTGCGGTAAATATAGGCGTACTTCTGCGGAAACGGGTTCAGCCCCTCGCTCAAGGCCAGCGCCCGCAATACCGTCATCTGTTTGTCGTCCTTCACCGCGAACGCGCCCGGCTTCTTCACGTTCCCGCTCACGTAGATCTTCCGCGCCTCCGGCACCCGCACCTCTTCGCCGCCCTTCAGCAGCACGTTCAGCTCCGGCTTCGCTTCGTCGATCAGGTCCCGCACCAGAATCCGCTGCACCAGCCGCTTCTCTCCGTCCCCCTCGCCCCGGTAGGAGATCAGCAGTACCTCCGGCCCGGCCAGCTCGGAAAGCCCCTCCGCCTTCGCCAGCGCGTCCAGCAAGGTCACTCGACCCATCGCCTGGAACGTCAGCGGCTTCTTCACCGCGCCCACCACCGACACCGGACGGCTCGCATATTCCGCCACCGTCACCATCACCACCGGCTTCACCAGAATGCCCTCTTCCGCCAGGATCGCCGCGATCGAGGCCTCCAGCTCCGACGGCAGCAATCCCTTCGCCTGGATCTTCCGCTGCACCATCGGCAGCCGGATGTATCCCTCCGCGCTCACCCGCACGCTCCGCGTCAGCTCCGGCGCGTCATACACCGAGATCGCCACCAGGTCGTTCGCCCCAATCGTCTGCCCCGGCAGATTCGCCACTCCCGCATCCGCCATCGGCCCCAACGCCGGGTTCGGCCGCGTCTGCTGCCCCAGGCACAAGCCTGCGCACACAGCCGCCATCAGAACCGTCCTCTGCAACCGGCGCATATCTACAGGGTACCCCGTGTCCACTCCGAAGTTTCCCCCCAGTCCCTGAGCGCAGCGCGGGGCTTCTTCCCCCCACCTCAGTCCCTGAGCGCAGCGCGGGGCTGCTTCCCCCCACCTCAGTCCCTGAGCGTAGCGAGGGGCTTCTTAAAGCACCACCTCGGGATGATAGACGTTCGGCAACTTCGCCACCCCCACCGCCACCAACTCCCCGTTGGCGTTGATCGCCTTCACCAGCCGCGCATTGCCGCGGTCCCGGAACGGCGACACCCGGAAATCCCGGCCCTGCCGGATCTGCGACTCCGTCAACTGGTCAACCAGCTCGCAGGGAATCTCCGGCAGCAGCTCCGACGCCGGAATCAGCGCCTTCTCCAGCGCGCCCTCTCCCGCCAGCGCTCCCAGTTCCTCCAGCGTCCGCGCCTGCCCGATGTGGAACGCCCCCGACATCACGCGCCGCAGCGCAGCCAGGTGCGCGCCGCAGCCCAGCGCCAGGCCCGCATCGTGCGCGATGGAGCGGACGTACGTCCCGGCGCTCGTCCGCACCCGCACCTTCACGTCGCAGCCTTCCACCGCCAGCACCGTCAGTTCGTGCACCGTCACCGTCACCGGCTTCAGCTCCACCTCGATGTTCTTCCGCGCCAGCTCGTACGCCGGACGGCCCTGGATCTTCTTCGCCGAGACCGGCGGCGGCACCTGCTCGAACGTCCCGCGGAATCGCGCCAGCACCCGCTCGGCCTCTTCCCGGCTCATCGCCGCTTCGGTCTTCTCCCCCGCAGCCTCTCCCTCCGCGTCGTAGGTGTCCGTCGCGAACCCGAAGCGGATCGTGCCCTCGTAGGTCTTCTCGTTCGCGGTGAAGAACTGCGCCAGCCGCGTCGCCCGGTTCAGCAGCAGCGGCAGCACGCCCGTCGCCATTGGATCCAATGTGCCCAGGTGGCCCACCTTCTTGGTGTCCGCCAGCCGCCGGATGCGGTTCACCACGTCATGCGATGTCCATCCCGCCGGCTTGTCGACGACGATCACTCCGTTCATATGCTGGCCACGCGCCTCATGCTGGAAGTCTCCATTGTAGCGGTCCTGCCTCGGCCTCCGGCTACACTAAAAGAAGTGGAAGAGGAAGTCTCCAGTAGATCGTTCGACGCCCGTCTCACCCGCCGCCTTCTCAGCATCATCGTGCCCTACTGGCGCGCCGTCGGCGTCGCTCTCGCCTGCCTGCTCGTCAACAGCGTCCTCCAGGTTTCCACCCCGCTGCTCACCAAGATCGCCGTCGACAGGTACCTCGCGCCCAACGGCGAACACAACCTGCCCTGGCTCGAACAGTGGCTCTCCGCCGACGCCCGGCACGGCCTCCTCCAGATCAGCGTCGTCTATCTCGCCGTCATCGTCGCCGGCCTGCTGCTCGACTTCGCCCAGCAGCTCATCATGCAGTACACCGGCCAGCGCGCCATGTTCGACATGCGCCGCCGCATCATGGCCAAGCTCCACTCCCTCGACGTCCAGTACTTCGACCGCAACCCCGTCGGCCGCCTCGTCACCCGCGTCACCACCGACGTCGACGCCCTCAATGAACTCTTCGCCTCCGGCCTCGTCACCCTCCTCGGCGACGTCCTCGTCCTCGCCTTCGTCCTGGCCGCCATGTTCCAGCTCAGCCCCACGCTCACTCTGCTCATGGCCGGCGTCCTCCCCATCGTCTTCGGCGTCACCGTCCTCTTCCGCAGGACCGTGCAGGCCAGCAACCGCCAGATCCGCGTCGCCGTCGCCCGCATCAACAGCTTTCTCCAGGAACACGTCAACGGCATCGCCGTCCTGCAGCTCTTCAACCGCGAGCCCCGCGCCCAGCGCGCCTTCGATGAGGTCAACCGCGCCCACATGGTCGCCTACCGCGGCTCCATCAACGCCTACGGCTGGTTCTACCCCGCCATCGAAGGCCTCTCCATGCTCTCCCTCGCGTCCCTGCTCGCCTACGGCGGCTTCCAGGTCCACAACCGCGAACTCACCATGGGCGTCCTCGTCGCCTTCTTCCAGTACGGCATGCGGATCTTCCGCCCCATCCAGGACCTCAGCGAGAAGTACAACATCCTCCAGACCGCCCTCGCCGCCGCCGAACGCATCTTCCAGTTGATCGATGAGCCCGCCGCCGTCAACGCGCCCCCGCAGCCCAAGCCCATGCCGCAGGACGGCACCATCGAATTCGATCGGGTCATGTTCGCCTACAAGGGCGAGGATTGGGTGCTGCGCGACGTCAGCTTCCGCATCGAGCCGGGCGAGGTCATCGCCGTCGTCGGCCATACCGGCGCCGGCAAAACCACCCTCACCAACCTGCTCCTGCGCTTCTACGACATCAATCAGGGCTCCATCCGCGTCGGCGGCACCGATATCCGCGAGATCGATCCGCTCGCGCTCCGCCGCCGCTTCGGCATCGTCTTGCAGGACCCGCACCTCTTCACGGGCACCATCGGCGGCAATATCCGCCTCGGCTCCGAGCACGTCGACGACGATGCCGTCGAAGTCGCCGCCGGCCAGGTGAACCTCCTCGACTTCGTCCGCAGCCTCCCCGCCGGCTTCGGCCACCCCGTCCGCGAGCGCGGCAGCGGCCTCAGCACCGGCCAGAAACAGCTCATCGGCTTCGCCCGCGCCCTGGCCCACAACCCGCAGTTCCTCATCCTCGACGAAGCCACCTCCAGCGTCGATACCGAGACCGAGATCAAGGTGCGCGAGGCCCTCGAGCGCATGGTGGAAGGCCGCACCTCCATCATCATCGCCCACCGCCTCTCCACCATCCAGCGCGCCGACCGCATCTTCGTCCTCCACAAAGGCCGCCTCCGCGAAACCGGCAGCCACCAGGAGCTCCTCGCCGCCCGCGGCATCTACTGGAAGCTCTACCAGCTTCAATATAAGGACCAGGAAAACCGCCGCTAGCCGCCTCCGCGCGTCGCCCCCGGGGTGCGCGTGGCATGATAAACGCATGGCTCGTGTGCTGATGGTCAGCTCGGAAGCGACCCCCTTTGCCAAGACCGGTGGGCTCGCCGACGTCACCGGCGCTTTGCCCGCCGCCCTTCAGAACCTCGGCGATGAAGTCGCCGTCGTCATGCCGCGCTACCGCCAGATCCCCTGGCACGACACCGAAAGCGCCTGGGACAACATGGTGGTCTACGCCGGCTCCACCGCCTACCGCGTCGATATCCGCACGCTGGTGCACAAGGGCGTCCGCTTCTACTTCGTCGAGGCCCCCTACTTCTTCGATCGCGACGGGCTCTACAACCACCACAACACCGACTACGCCGACAACCACAAACGCTTCGCCGTCCTCTCCCTCGCCGCCCTCGGCGTCGCCCAGACCGTCTTCCCCTGCGACATCCTCCACTGCCACGACTGGCAGGCCGCCCTCACCCCCGTCTACTGCCTCGACCAGCAGCACTCCAACCCGGCCTTCCGGGACGTCAAGTCCATCCTCACCATCCACAACCTCGGCTACCAGGGCCGCTTCCACAAGAACCAGTTCCCCGAACTCGGCCTCAACCCCGGCTGGCTCACCGTGGACAAACTCGAATACCACGGGGACGTGAACTTCCTGAAAGGCGGCATCGCCACCTCCGACTGGGTTACCACCGTCAGCCCCACCTACGCCAAGGAGATCCAAACACCCGAAGGCGGCTTCGGCCTGGACGCCGCCCTGCGCCACCGCGGCGAAGCCATCACCGGCATCCTCAACGGCGTGGACTACTCCGAGTGGTCCCCTTCCACCGATCCTCATATCCCCGCCAATTACTCCGCCGAGGATCTCGCCGGCAAGAAGGCCTGCAAGAAAGCGCTGCTCGAGGAGTTCCGCCTGCCCACGGACAACCTGCGGCGGCCCGTCATCGGCATCGTCTCGCGCTTCGCCGAGCAGAAGGGCTTCGACCTCATCTCCGGCATCGCCGGCTTCATCGCCGAGAACGACGTCCAATTGATCATCCTCGGCAGCGGCGAGCATCGCTATGAACGGATCTTCCAGGACTGGCAACGCTGGCAGCCGGACAAAGTCGGCGTCTGGTTCGGCTTCAACAACGCTCTGGCGCACCGCATCGAGGCCGGCTCTGACATGTTCCTCATGCCCAGCCTGTATGAGCCCTGCGGCCTGAACCAGATCTACAGCCTGCGCTACGGCACGGTGCCTGTCGTCCGCGCTACCGGCGGCCTGGATGATACCATTCAGGAAGAAACCGGCTTCAAGTTCTCCACCTACTCCGTCGGCGCCCTCTACGACACACTGCGGAGGGCCCTCGGCGCCTGGAGGAGCCCGGCGAACTGGAAGCGGCGGATGCTCCGCGGCATGGCCATGGACTATTCATGGGATGCTTCCGCAAAGCAGTACTCGGCCCTCTACCAGCGTCTGCTGGGACGGACCTGAATCCTAATGGCCTCTTTCGTCATCTGACTATTTGTAAAAGGAAATTGCTCATGGCTGGACCCAACACCCTCGAATTCACCGATGCTGCCTTCGACCAGGACGTAGTCAATTCCAACGTGCCCGTCCTCGTGGACTTTTGGGCCGAATGGTGCGGCCCCTGCAAGATGATCGCTCCGACCCTCGACGCCTTCGCCACCGAATATGCCGGCAAGTTGAAGGTGGGCAAGGTCAATGTGGACTTTAACAATGCCACCGCCGCGCGGTTCATGATCCGCGGCATCCCCACGCTGCTGCTGTTCAAGGGCGGCAAAGTCGTCGACCAGCGTGTGGGCGCGGTGGGCAAAGCCGAGCTCGTGAAGATGGTGGAGCCTCACCTGGGCTAACGCCCGTTGAGTTTCACCCAAATCTAGCCGCCGTTCCGCGGGCCTCGTCCCAACGAACGGCGGTTTCTTTTTGCCGTGGCGGCAGCGGAGCCTGGACGGCGATATACTCGTCGCACCATGCTTCCCGCCTACCTGTCGAAAGCCGTGCCCAATCCGGCGGCGAACCGCGCGCCGTGGTACCGCAATACCGCGCCCAGCTACGCCGGCGTCTTCCTTTGGATCGCCTTCTATAACTCCATCGCCCAGGGGACCATCACGCAGGCCGGAATCGGCGTGTGCCTGCTGGGCCTGCTGGCGGCCGGGCTGCTGAGCTACGCGCTCTACTACTTCGCGCCGGCGATGCTCGGGATGAAGACCGGCCATCCGCTCTACGTCGTGGGCAGCTCCACGTTCGGAACCAAGGGCGGCTACCTCATGCCGGGATTGCTCATGGGCGTGCTGCAGGTGGGCTGGTTCTGCGTGGCCACGTTCTTCTCCGCCAAGTTCATCCTGTCGGGGCTGGGGATGGACGCCGCGCCCAAGACGGTGCCGTTTGTCCTCACTGGCCTTGTCTGGGGCTACGCGATGGCATTCATCGGCGTGAAGGGCATCGGTTATGTGGCCAAAGTCTCCACGGTGCTGAACTTCATCCCGCTGCTCATGATCGTGCTGGTGTTCGCGAAAACCTTTTCGGGCGTCGCGCAGTACACGCCTCCGGCGGAGAACTCGTTCGCCGCGTTCACGATGGTGCTGCAGATCGTCATCGGCTTCTTCGCCACGGCCGGCGCGGCCGGCGCCGACTTTGGGAGCAACAGCCGCAATGCCGGCGACGTGAAGTGGGGCGGTCTGGTCGGCATCGCATTGGCGGTGCTGATCGCCGGCGGACTGCCGCTGCTGTCGGTGGCCGGCGCCAAGGGGCTGAACCCGGCTTTGAGTTCGCTGCAATACGACGCCGTGATCCCATCGATGGGCGGCGGGCTGGCTTCGGCCATGTTCTTCCTGTTCGCGATCGCGTCGATTCCGCCGACGTGCTTCTGCGCGTTCATCGCGAGCAACAGCTTCTCCACCATGCTGCCGGGCATTCCGCGCATGACTTCGACGATGGCGGCGGTGACTGTGGCTATCGTGCTGGCGGTGACGGGCGCGGCGGAGAACCTGATCGGGTTCTTCAGCATCGTCGGCGCTTCGTTTGGACCCATCTGCGGCGCGATGGCGGCGGACTACCTGTTGAGCGGACGGAAGTGGAACGGGCCGCGCGAGGGAATCAACTGGGCCGGCTACCTGGCTTGGGCGGTTGGATTCGTGGTGGGGATTCTGCCGTTCATTCCGGCGCTCGACGGCATCAAGGAGATGGTCCAGCCGGCGGCGCTCTACAGCTTCATCGCCGGCTTCGTAGTCTATGCCATCTGCGCCAAGGCTGGGCTGCAGCCTAAGACCGTGAGTATGCCATGAAGTTCAGGCCCCGTAGGCGGCGCTGAGCTGCTTTTTGACGAATTCCAGGTCTTTGCGGATGGTTTCGAGATCCTCGCCGCCGGGATACTCCTGGTGCAGGGAGAGCGGGCCGGTGAAACCGGCCTTGGCGTAGGCGCTGAAGAACTCCGGCCAGGGCACCATGCCTTCGCCGAGCGGGCACCAGACGCCGGCCCACTTGCCGTTCTTCTTGCCCCAATAGAAGTCCTTGATGGCGGACATCTTCAGGCGCGGCAGCACGATGTCGAGCGAGACGCGGTGGTTGAAGAGGCCGCCTTCAATGACGGCGTGGCCGGGATCGAAGTAGTAGCCGCCGTCCTTTTCAGGGCAGCCGGCAAGGATTTCGCGGTAATCCCAGATGGCGCAGCCGACGTCGGCGCCGGAGTGGTTGTGGAGGCCGGCGGCGAGTCCGTACTTGGACGAGAGGGCGACGAGGCCCTGGAACTTGGCCTTGCAGGCGGCGATGGTGGAGAGGACGTCGGGCTGGTCCTTCCTGTAAGTCCAGTAGCCGACTTTGTAGAGCGGGACACCGCACTTCTGCATGGCTTCGAAGGTTGGCCTGGCGGCGGGGTCGTCGGCGCTCTTGAGGTCGGTGGTGACCATGGGCACGGAGAGGCCGTGCTTGCGGATGGCGTCGACGGCCTTGGGGAGGTCTTCGGCGACGCGCTCGGGCAGGACGTGGCCTTTGGGGCGGACGGTGAGGTCGATGCCTTCGAAGCCGAGTTGTTTGGCCTTGGCGCCGAGTTCGTCCCACTGGAACTGGGCCATGTGCTTGGAGAAGACGCACAGGGTGGGGCGCTTGCGAGGCTGCGCGGCACTTGTTTGCGCGACAAGCGGCAGCGCAGCCGTGGAGATGACAAAGTGGCGGCGGGTCATGACGGGTTACCCGAGCTTGTAAGGCGCGCGGTACTGATAGCTGAGGAGCTTGTTGGCCGCGGGGTTGTTGGTGATCTTTTCGGCCTTGGCATCCCATTCGAGGTAGCTCTTGGTGCGCAGGGCGATGTGGCCGAGGATGCAGGCTGAGGTGGAGAGGTGGCCGTCGAGGACGTCGCAGTTGCACTTGCCGCGCGACTTCACGCAATCGAGGAAGTTGCGGGCGTGGGGATAAGTCTCAGCGAAGCCGTCGCCGGCGGTCTTGGGCTCCATGGCCGGCTTCTTGGAGGGGCCGTAGCCTTTCTCGCGTCCGCGGTCGACTGGGGTGCGCTGGCCGAAGAGGACTTCGGTGGTCTTCTCGGGCACGACTTCCCAGCGGCCGCTCTGGAGGTACATGGTGCCCTTGGTGCCGCGGATCTCGAGTTCGCTGTTCCTGGCGTTCGTCGGGGCGCCGTTGGCGTTGTACTGGGTGAAGACGACCAGGGTGTCGCCGTAGTCCCAGAGGACCTCGCAGGTGTCGGGGATCTCGCGGTTGTCCTTGATGGCGTACTTGCCGCCCATGGCGACGACGGACTTGGGGGCATCCTTGCCGAGGCACATGCGGATCATGTCCATGTAGTGGACGCCGAAGTTGGTGATCTGGCCGCCGGAGTAGTCGTAGAACCAGCGGAAGTTGTAGAAGGTCCGGTTGAGGTTGTAGGGGACCTTGGGCGCGGGCCCTAGCCAGGCGTCCCACATGGCCTCATTGGGCGGCATGGCGTTGGGGGCGTTGCCGATGCCATTGGGCCACTCGTTCTGGACGTGATAGCCCTTGGCGACGGTCACGTGGCCGATGCCGCCGTTGCGGACGAACTCGGCGGCGTCGCGCAGGGACTGGACGCTGCGGCGGTGGATGCCGACCTGGGTGACGCGCTTGGTTTCGCCGGCCACCTGAACCATGCGGCGGCCCTCCCAGATGGTGAGAGAGAGGGGCTTTTCGCAGTAGACGTCCTTGCCGGCGCGGCAGGCGTCCACGAACATCAGGGCATGCCAATGGTCGGGCGTGGCGACGACGACGGCGTCGATCTCCTTGTCGTCGAGGAGCTTCTTGTACTCCTTATACTTCTTGGGGGTGGCGCGGGACTTTTTGATGGCGAAGTCCATGTAGTCTTCGCGGAGGTCGCAGACGGCGGCGGTGACCTGGTCGCCGTGTTCGAGGAAAGCATCATGGACCTGGTCCCCGCGGTTGCCGAGGCCGATGTAGCCCATGCGGATCTTGTCGTTGGCGCCGAGGATGCGGCCATAGCTGAGAGCGGTGGCGGCGATGGCGGTTTTGGAGAAGTCGCGGCGTGTTGTCATACTGGATTTCACCTCAATATATCCTGAATGTGATGCCATCCAAGATTCTACTCACTCTGGTGCTGACTGTCATGACAATTGCCGCGGCGACGCCGATTGAAGTTCACGGACACCGGGGCGCGCGGACCATGCGGCCCGAGAATACGCTGCCGGCCTTCGAGTATGCCATCCAGGTAGGAGTGGACTACCTGGAAATGGACCTGAACGTGACGAAGGACGACGTGCTGGTGGTGTCGCACGACGCGGAGATCAACCGCAAGATCTGCACGGGTCCGGAGGGCGAGACGCTGATTAGGAAGCTGACGCTGGAGCAGGTGAAGCGGTTTGACTGCGGCGCGGTGCGGAACCCGGACTTCCCGAGGCAGCAAACGGTGGCGGGAACGCGGATTCCCACCTTCGACGAGGTGCTGGCGCTGGCGCCGAAGGGCAAGTTCCAGTTCAACGTGGAGATGAAGAGCAACCCGAAGAAGCCGGAGCAGACGCCGGAAGCGAAGCAGTATGCGGAGATGGTGGTGGCCGCGATCCGGAAGCACGGGCTGGAAAAGCGGGTTCTGCTGCAGAGTTTCGACTGGCGGAACCTGCAGGCGGTGAAGGCGATTGCGCCCGAGATCCGGCTGTCCGCGCTCTATGGCGGGCTGCCCAAGGACTTCAAGGCGATCTCGAAAGAGGCGGGCGGGACGCAGGTGGTATCGGTGCACTACCTGCTGGTGACGAAGGGGAAGGTGAAGTCCGCGCACAAGGCGGGCATCCAGGTGGTGCCGTGGACTCCGAATGAAGAAGGCCAGTGGAAGCGGCTGATCGGCTACGGAGTGGACGCCATCATCACGGACGATCCGGCGGCGCTGATTGAGTACCTCAAGAAGAACGGGTTACGCTAGCCTTAATTGGCTTCGCAATTGATTGTTCACGACGACTTTGACTCCGCGGCACTGGGGGGGCGGAGGACGGTGGTGGTGTATCTGCCGCCGGGCTACGCGCGGGACACGCGCCGGCCATACCCGGTGCTGTACCTGCACGACGGGCAGAACGTGTTCGATGGGCGGACCTCGTATGTGCCGGGGCAGTATTGGCGGGTGCGGGAATCGGCCGATGAGCTGCTGGGGCGGCGGAAGATAGAGCCGTTGATCATCGCGGCGGTGTACCACGGCGGGGAGAACCGGCTGGCGGAGTACACGCCGACGAAGACGCGGAAGCTGGGCGGGGGGGGATTGGCGGCGCATGGAAGGATGATGGTGGACGAGTTGCGGCCGTGGCTGGCGGCGCGGTACCGGGTGCTGCCGCATGCGCGGCACACGGGGCTGGGCGGATCTTCGCTGGGCGGGCTGGCGACTTTGTGCCTGGGGCTGGAGCATCCGAAGGTATATGGGAAACTGGCGATCTTTTCGCCGTCTGTCTGGTGGGACCACCGGGTGGTGCTGAAGCGGTTGCAGGCGATGAGCCAGCCGCAGCGGCAGCGGATCTGGCTGGACATCGGAACGGCGGAAGGCGACGCGCCGTTCAGCTCAGCGCGGGACGTCCGGCTGCTGAAAGCGCTGTTGGTGACGCGCGGCTGGCGCGAAGGCCGGAATCTCCACTATTTAGAGGCAGATGGAGGGACGCACTCGGAGGCGGCGTGGGCGGCGCGAGTGCCGGAAATGCTGGAGTGGCTGTACCCGCGAGCGCCCCGCCAACCACTGTTAAACATTGTTCAGGTTCGCCCATGATCCTGGCAGGTTGTGATTAACTGTTAGGCAATGAAACCCGCCATATTTGCAATTCTGGCTGTATTGCCTTTGTGCGCGCAGGTGAAGTTCAACAAGTCGCCTGAGCAGATCGATATTCAGATTGATGGCAAGCCCTTCAGCACGTTCTACATTGGAGGCGAGGCACCGAAGCCGTTCCTGGCACCGCTACGGAGCGCGGACGGCGTTGTAGTGACGCGCCGCTTCCCGATGGAGAAGGTGGAAGGCGAGACTCGGGACCATCCGCACCATCGTGGAATGTGGTTCACGCATGGAGACGTTAACAAGATCGACTACTGGATGAACGAGCTGAACGCAAAGGACAAGGGCATCCACGGCCTGGTGAAGCTGGAGAAGGTTCAGCAGGCAAAGGACGGCAGGAAGTCCGGAACGATCAAGGCCTCCTTCATTTGGGAGACGGATAAGAAGGCTCCGCTGCTGCGCGAGACGCGGACAATGACGTTTTACTCAGATCCGAAGCTGCGAATTATCGACTTCGACTCGACGCTGACGGCCTTGGAAAAGGCGACGTTCGGCGACACGAAGGAAGGCTTCTTCGCCATCCGGCTGCGGGACGAAATGCGCGAGGCCAAGGGCACGGGCAAGATGACCAACGCGGAAGGCAAGACGACGATGAAGCAGGTGTGGGGCTCGGCCTCGCCCTGGGTGGACTACTCCGGCACGCTGGAGGGCAAGAAGATCGGCGTGGCCATTTTCGATAACCCGCTGAGTTTCCGGCATCCGACCTACTGGCACGCGCGGGACTACGGCCTGTTCGCGGCGAACGCGTTCGGGTTGCATGACTTCCTGCGGGACAAGACCAAGGACGGCAGCTACACGCTGGAGAAGGGCAAGAGCATCCGGTTCTTCTACCGGGTGGTGATCCATCCGGGCGACACGATGGAAGCGGATATCGCCAAGTTGTACGACGCTTGGGTGAAGTCCACCAAGAAGTAAGCGGCAGAGTCTGAAGATACGGCCGGCGCGGGAGCTCGCTTCCGCGCCGGTTTTGCGTTTACCCCCGCCCGTCTGGCTTTGCAGAGACAGACCGGGCGGCGGGCGTGGAGGCGGGCAGCGGGCGTGGAGGTCCGCGCTACTTAGGATTGGGAAAGGGAGCGGGCGGCGGCGCGGCCGGTGCGGACGCAATCGGGGACGCCGATGCCTTCGTAGGCGTTGCCGGCGAGCTGGAGGCCGGGGAGTTGCTGGAGAATGTCGCGGACCTCCCGGATGCGGGCGGAGTGGCCGACGGAGTATTGGGCCATGGCGCGGCGCCAGCGGCGGATGCGGACGAAGGCGGGGTCGGCATCCCAGCCGAGGAGCTTCTTCAATTCTGAGCGGACGGCGGAGAGGATTTCGGCGTCGGAGAGATCGAGCACCTTTTCATTCCCGGCGCCGCCGAGGAAGCAGCGCAGGACGTGGTGGGTATCTGGGACGCGGTAGGGGAACTTGGCGCCGACGAAGGTGCAGGCGACGAGAGTCCGGCGTTCGAGCGCGGGGATGAGGAAGCCGAAACCGGGCGGGATGGGTCCGCACTGCTCCCGGCGATAGCCGAGGGCCAAGGTGACGGAGGACGAGTAAGCGACGCCTTCCAGCAGTCCGGCGAGCTTGGCGTGCACGGGGCGCAGGAGTTCGCCCGCCTGCCAGGCGGGTGTGGCAAGCACCAGATGACGGGCGGCGAGAGTCTCCCCATTGACGCGGACTTCATAGCCGGCGGGTGTGCGGTGGATGGACTCGGCCCGGCCGGTGATGATCTCGGCCGAGGGCCGGATGGTGCGTTCGAGCGCGGCGGTGAGTTGAGCGAGGCCGCCCTTGAGGGTTTGGAAGAGGGGCGCGGTGCCGGCGGGCCGGGGAGCGCGCTTCTTGGCTTCGAGGACGCCGCGGGTGAGGCTGCCGTACTTGGCTTCGATTTCGACAAAGCGGGTGAGGACGCTCTGCACGCTGAGCTGGTCAACGGAGCCGCCGTAGACGCCGGAGAGGAGGGGTTCGGCCAGGTAGTCCACGGTTTCGCGGCCGTAGTGGGATTGGATGAACTCGGCGACGGTGCGGTCCGGCAGAGGGGCGGCGGGGGGGCGGCGGAAGTACTCGAGGCCCATGCGGATTTTGGTGGACCAGGAGAGGAGGGGCGAGAGGGCGACGGGGAGGATCCTGGTGGGCACCATCATGAGGAGCCCGTCGGGCAGCGGGAGGAGGCGGCCGCCGCGGAGAAGGTAGGTGACGCGGGAGTGATCGTTGCTGCCGATCAACTGGTCTCCGAGGCCGAGTTCGCGGATGAGGTCATTGGCGGCGGGTTTGGCGGAGAGGAAGGAATCCGGACCGCCCTCGAGGACGCAGCCTTCGACGGTCTCGGTTTGGACGACGCCGCCGAGGCAGGGCTGGGCTTCGATGAGGGTGGGCGTGACGCCCGCCTGCAGGAACTCATATGCGGCGGAGAGTCCGGTGACTCCGCCGCCGATGATGATGCTGCGCACGTTAGGGCCGGAACTCCCGAACCATCTGGACAACGGCCTTGACGTTCTCAACGGGGGTTTCCGGCAGGATGCCGTGGCCGAGGTTGAAGATGTGGCCGGGGCGGGTGCCGGTGCGCTTCAGGAGCTCGGTGACTTTGGCTTTGAGTTCGGGCAGGGGCGCGAAGAGGGCGGCGGGGTCGAGGTTGCCCTGGATGGCGGAGCGGTAGGAGATGTCCATCCAGGCCTGGTCGATGTTCAGGCGCCAATCGACGCCCATGACATCGCCGCCGGCGGCGTGGAGTTCGCGGAAATAGCCGGAGGCGCCGGTGCCGAAGTGGATGACGGGAACGCCGGAGGAGCGGATGCGTTCGATGAGGGCGCGGGAGTAAGGGGCGACGTAGCGGACGTAGTCGTCTGCGCCGAGGGCGCCGATCCAGGAATCGAAGACCTGGATGGCGCGGGCGCCGGCGGCGACCTGAAGCTGGGCGAAGGGGCCGAGGACGTCGACGAGCTTGCCCATGAGGCGGCGCCAGAGGGTCTCGTCGCGGTACATGAGGGTTTTCGTGTTGATGAAGTTGCGCGAGGCTCCGCCTTCGATCATGTAGCTGGCCATGGTGAAAGGCGCGCCGACGAAGCCGATGACGGGGACCTTGCCGGCGAGCTGGGCGGTGACCATGCGGATGGCCTCGCCGACGTAGCCGAGTTCATCGGTGTTGGCGGTGGAGAGGGTATCGACGTCGTGAGAGGTGCGGATGGGGTTGTCGATACAGGGGCCTTCGCCGGCAACGTACTTGAGATGGAGGCCCATGGGTTCGACGGGCAGCAGGAGATCGGCGAAGATGATGGCGGCGTCGACGTCGAGCATCTCCACGGGCTGGAGGGTGACTTGGGCGGCGAGGTCGGGCCGTTTGCACATCTCGAGGATGGAATGGCGTGCACGAATGGCACGATATTCCTTCATATACCGGCCGGCCTGACGCATGAACCAGACGGGGCGAACGTCAGTGGGACGGCGGCGGCAGGCATCGAGGAAGCGGCTGCTCATGGGAGGGACACGCATGCGATCTCCGATCTGTCTTCGCACAGGAAGACGCGAAAGTCGTTGGGTTTGTGCCGGGCGGCCCATTGCCGGCCCAGGATGAAATAGGGTTTGGTCCAGGCTTCGCTATCCAGAGTGCGGGGCGCGAGAACCGAGACGGTGAGCATACCGCGAGCGGGGTAACCGCTACGCGGGTCCATAATGTGGCTGTACGTGGTTCCGCCGGCGACGAAGAACCTTTCAGAAGTTCCGGAGGTGGACATGGAACCGTCCTTCAGGAAAAATTCGCCGACGTTGAGATTGGGCTGCCTGGGATGAGGCAGAGTGATGCGCCAGCCGCGGGGCTCTCCGGGCGGCGTACCGATGCCGTAGATGCTGGAGCGGCCGGCGGAGACGATGCCGGAGGTGATACCGCGGGCGCGGAGGATGGCCACCATGCGATCGACGGCGTATCCTTTGCCGATGCCGCCGGGATCGATCTCGACACGGGCGTCGAAGCGGACGGTACGGTTCCTGGCATCGAGAATGATGTGGCGGTAGCCGATGCGATCGAGCGCGGTGCGAATTTCGGCGCGATGGGGAATGCGGCCGGAGCCTTTGTAGAAGCCCCAGATCTTCATGAGCGGGCCGATGGTGATGTCGAAGGCGCCTTCGGATTGATTGCTGTAGTTGACGCAGGCCTGCAGCAGATTGAAGAGTTCGTCGGAGACTTGGACAGGCCCATCGGGAGCCTTGCGGTTGACCTGGCTCCACTCGCTGTCGGGGCGATAGTTGGAGAGGAGCTGGTCGAGGCGGTGCGCTTCGTCGAAGGCCTCTTCCATGGCGGCATCGAGCTTGAAGCGGTCTGAACCGTAGACGGCGATGGTGTAGGTGGTACCCATGGCGTCGAGAGACCGTTCGAGCCGGACGGCGGGCTCCACCGCTTTCTGCTGAAGCGGCGAGGCGGCACACAGACAGGCCGTGCAGAGCAACGGCAAGAGGCCCAGATGTAGTGAAGCAGAAGACACAGCGAAATCCAGACAACGGCGTGGCGCGCCTGATTTTAGCCTACAACCGCGACCGGCGCTTGGGCAACGAAATCGCGTATTTTCTTGGAGATGTGTGAAGCGGGGGGGAGGCTATTCGCGGGGGCGACCGCGGCGGACGCGGCGGAGGAGGCGTTCGACGGGAGCGGCCGTGGAAGAGGCGGCATCGGGCCGGAAACGGAGCTCCGGCATTCGGAATAAATCCATTCTTTCCATCAATTTGCGGCGAAGAAAGTGACGCGCGTTGTCGAGCCCGGCGAGGGCCTGGATGCGATCGGATTCGGCGGCGGGAAGCGAGACGAGGATATCGGCGCGGCGGAGGTCAGGGGACAGGACGACCTCGGTGACCTCGACGAGGGCGAGGCGGGGGTCTGAGCTTTCAAAGCGGATGAGCTCGCTGAGCTCTTCGCGCATGGATTCCGAGACGCGTCGGGAACGAAGTTCGTCCATGGTGACTCCAGGGTACTGCCGGAAGGCCGGTCACACCAACCGGTGGCTAATCCAACCAGTCGTTAGTCCAACCAGTCGTTAATCCAACCAGTCTATGGTCGCGCTGAGGAGAGCGGGGCCGAGGAATTGAGCGGCGGCGTCTTCAGCAGCGGAGAGGACCTTGGCGGCATTTTCGCGGGAACCGGAAATGGTGACTGCGGCCACGGTAGACCGGTTCCAGAGGTTATAGTCATCCACCTCGGCGACGGAGAGATTGAAGCCGGCGCGAAGGCGGTCCTTGAGGCCGCGGACCCAGTGGCGTTTGTCCTTGAGGGAGTGGGCCTCAGTGAATTCGAGTTCGAGGGTCAACACGCCGATGGCGGGCATGGGGACCGGGGCGGGGCGGCCTAGGATTCGAGAACTACGACTCGAGAACGGCGGCCACCTTTTCCTTGGTGAAAGCTTCGATGATGTCGCCGGGCTTGAGATCGTTGTAGCCGGCGATGGCGATGCCGCATTCGAAGCCGGACTTGACCTCGCTGGCATCGTTCTTGAAGCGCTTGAGCGATTCGAGGCGGCCGGTGTGGACCACGATGTTATCGCGGAGGAGGCGGATTTGGGCGTCGCGCGGGACCACACCATCCTGGACGTAGCAACCGGCGACGGTGCCGACCTTGGAGATGCGGAAGACTTCGCGGACTTCGGCGCGGCCCTTGTAGGATTCCTTGAAGACCGGCTCGAGCATGCCGACCATGGCCTTCTTAATCTCATCTGTGAGTTCGTAGATGATGGTGTGAAGGCGGATGTCGACTTTTTCAAGTTCGGCCGCCTCGGTGGCTTTGCGCTCGGGGCGGACGTTGAAGCCGATGATGATGGCGTTGGAGGCGGAGGCGAGGTCGACGTCGGATTCGGTGATGGCGCCGACGCCGGCCATGATGACGCGGATGGAGACCTTCTCCGTGGAGAGCTTCTGGAGGGTATCGGAGAGGACTTCGGAGGTGCCGCCCACGTCGGCCTTGAGGATGATGTTGAGTTCCTTGGTTTCGCCCTCGCGGAGCTGGGCGTGGAACTGATCGAGAGTGATGCGCGTTTTGGCCATCGCGGCTTCGCGGGCCTTGGTTTCGCGGAACTCGGCGATCTGGCGGGCCTTGGCGAGATCTGTGACGACCTGGAGGGTGTCGCCGACGTCGGGCAGAGATTCGAGGCCGAGGAGTTCGACGGGCATGGAGGGCCCGACTTCGCGGGCGGGTTCGCCGCGGTCGTCGAAGAGGGCGCGGACGCGTCCGAAGACGGTGCCGCAGAGGAAGTGGTCACCGACCTTGAGGGTGCCGTTGCGGACGAGGAGGGTGGCAACGGGACCGCGGCCGCGGTCGAGTTGAGCTTCGAGAACGGTGGCGACGGCGGGGCGGGCCGGATTGGCCTTGAGTTCCTGCATGTCGGCCACGAGGAGGATCATTTCGAGGAGCAGGTCGAGGTTCTGCTTCTGCTTGGCGGAGACGTGGACGAAGGGGGTATCGCCGCCCCAATCTTCGGGCATGAGGCCGAGATCGGTGAGCTGCTGTTTGACGCGCTCGGGCTGGGCGTTGTCCTTGTCGATCTTATTGACGGCGACGACGATGGGCACCTTGGCGGCGCGGGCGTGGTCAATGGCTTCGCGGGTCTGAGGCATGACGCCGTCGTCGGCAGCGACGACGAGGACGACGATGTCGGTGACCTTGGAGCCGCGGGCACGCATGCGGGTGAAGGCTTCGTGGCCGGGCGTATCGATGAAGACGATCTTGCGGCCGTTGATTTCGACGTGATAGGCGCCGATGTGCTGAGTGATGCCGCCGGCCTCGCGGGCGGCGACGTTGGTGAGGCGGATGGCGTCGAGGAGCGAAGTTTTGCCGTGATCGACGTGGCCCATGATGGTGACCACGGGCGGGCGATTTTCGAGGTCGCCGGCGACTTCGGCGGAGTCGACCACCTGAACGGCCTCCTCCTCATAGCTCATCTTGGTGGTGGAGGCGCCGAACTCGCGGGCGAGTTCCTCGGAGAGCTTGGTTTCCAAGGTCTGGTTGATGGTGGCGAAGATGCCCTTATCGACGAGACGCTTGATGACGAGGCTGGCCTTGACGCCGAGCATTTCGGAGAGTTCCTTGACGGTGACGCCGTCGGAGATGGTGATCTCGCGATCAATGACGGGGAGAGGCTCGGGCTCGGACTTGCGGTAGCCGTAAGGCTTGAGAATGCCCTCGCGCTCCTTGGTGCGTTCGCGTTGAGGCGAGCGCTTCTTGCCGGCATCGCGGCGGCCGGCGTCGGTGGTAGCGGGCGGCGGCGGCTCAAGAACGGGGGTAGTGGGGTGAGGACCGCGGCCGCGCATGGGACGCGGGCCGCCAGGGCCCATGCCGGGACGGCCGGGGCCGCCGGGACCACCAGGGCCACCGGGACCGCGGCGAGCGCCGGGATAGATGGGCTGGCCAGGCGTGGGAGCGCCGGGACGGGGCGCGGCGGGCTGGCCGGGCATCGCCTTGGGCGGCTGTTGCTGCTGCTGGAGGCGAGCGAGGATATCGGCACGAGGGGGCACGACAGGGCGTGCGGCAGGCTGCCCTGCGAGGGGCGGCCGGGTGGGCTGCGCCGGACGGTCGGAAGCTTGGGCGGAGCGGGCCGAAGCCTGGGACACGTAGTTCTGGGGCCGCGGCATCTGAGGAGCGGCAGGCGGCTTGGGCGCGCCCGGCACGACGACGGGCGGGCGGGGAATTTCGCCGCCGTGGAGAGTCTGGCGGGGTCCGGAGATAAACTGGCCGGGGCGCGGGGCGCCGGTAGCGGCAGCGCGGGCGGAGATGGGGGCGTTGCGCGTGAGGGGCGGGGCGGCTTTGGGCGCGGCAGGCCGGGGCTGCGCCGGGGCCGCGGGAGCGGCAGATTCCTTAGGTTGCGCGGCGGGTTGCGCGGCTGCGGGCGGTGCAGCGGGTTGCGCCGCGGCTGATGGTGCGGCAGCTTCCTTCGGCTGGGCCGGGGCGGGCGGAGCAGGCGGCGCGGGCATGGCAGGCGCGGCGGGGCGCGTAGCGCGCGGAGCGGCCGGCGTCTTGGGGGCGGCCGGGGCTTTCGCCGCAGCGGGCGGGGGCGCGGCCGGCGCCGGAGGCGCAGCGGGCGCGGCC